>JBBQVX010000096.1:0-14568 GCA_038211115.1 Elusimicrobiota bacterium
GCCAGCGCGTAGTCGGCGAGCGAGGGCACGAAGCCCTGGTCCATGCGCTCGATCTGCAGGCGCAGGACGTTGACGGCGTCGGCGTTATGAAGGGCCTTTTCGGCGTTATGCTCGACGGTAGCTCCCAACGCCGAAAAGTCATCGGGGCACAGGGGCGTCGGGCCGCAGAAGACGACTTTCGCGCCGAGCTTCTTGAGCGCGAACAGGTTCGAGCGCGCGACGCGGCTGTGGCGGATATCGCCCAAGATCACGACCTTCTTGCCCTTGAAGCTTCCCCAGCGCTCGCGCAAGGTGAGCAGGTCCAGCAGGGCCTGCGTCGGGTGCTCGTGCCAGCCGTCCCCGGCGTTGATGACCGACGCCTTGAGCAGCGGCGCCAAGTCCTCGAGCACGCCCGAGCGCTCGTGCCGGACGACGAAGTGCGTGACGCCGACCGCCTGAAGGTTCAGGAACGTGTCGAGCAAAGTCTCGCCTTTGCTGAGCGAGGAGCCGACGGGCGAGAAGCTCAGCACGTCGGCTCCGAGGCGCTTGGCCGCCATCTCGAAGGAGGAGCGCGTGCGCGTCGAGGGCTCGGTGAAGATGAAGGCGACGGTGCGGCCCGCGAGCGGAGACGACGGAGGGGCGGCTTTAAAAGAGGCGGCTAAATCGAGAAGCTTCTCGATCTCTGAGGCGCTCAGCCCTTCCAAGCCGAGCAGGTCCTTTCTTTCCCAGATAGTCGGCGCCAATGTTCCCCGGCGATGAAGTCTGCCGGATCGATTTAACTACTTTAGAAAGGCGCGCGTCTACGGCGTGAACCGGATATCCTTGAAGAAGCCCTTGAACTTCTGCCAGCGCGTGACGCGCGACGCCCGCTCGAGGCCCTCATCCATCATGGCCCGCAGGCTTTTCACGTACTCGACGAAGCCCACGTTCATGTCGAAGCGGCCCCGGATGACGACCGGCATGTTCAGGAGATGGGTGAAACGCGCCTGAGCATCGAGGCCCTCGGGGTACTCGACCTTGCTGCCGCCGTCGACGACATAGGCGCGGCGGCGCGGATCGAGCAAGGTCCGGCCGATCATGATGTTCGAGGAACGCAGGTCGTTCGTCGCGACGCCCGCGCCCGACATGCGGCGCAGGAGGTCGAGGATAAGCGCTTCGTCGTCCGCGGTGAACTTGCCCCGGAGCAGGCCCTCGAGCGTGTCGCCGTAGACGCGCTCCCGCACGCTGACGATGCGCCCGCCGATGATCGCGCCGCCGAGCCAGCGCGGCCCGGCGTCGATGGAGGACAGCAGCTCCGCCGAGGCCTTCTCCCCGGCGGCGGTCGTCTTCGGGCTCTGGGTCGACATCAAATGGATTTCGGCGGAGTGTTCGACGGTCTTGATGACGGCGCCTTCGATCGTCGGGTGGACGTCCACGAAGCCGAACTCGCCCTGGCCGAGGCGGTCGAGTGTCTTCTCGCCCAGCCGCCACGCTCCGCGCTTGAGCGTCAGCCCGTCGAGGCCGAGGGACTCGCCGCCGCCTTGGCCGCCGTCGAACCAGCCGGCCAGCGCCGGGTCCTCTTTCGCGGAGAGCGCGAGCTGCTGGACGCCCGGGTCCTTGCCGGCGGAAGTCCCGGGATTGTTCGCGAGCGAGGCGGCGATGATCTTCGCGGCGGCCCTCTCGACCGGCGTCGCCGCGGCAGCGCGCTCGATGAGGAACGGCGCTACGAGGGCCGGCGGCAGGGAAGCCACCGTCAAAGTCTGCGCCTTCAGCGCCGCGCTCAGCGGCGGGGGGAGGGAGGTCGGCCCGCCCAGGATGATCGCGGGCACGCCGATCGGGGCGAGCGACATCTCGGGAACCATCGAGATGGGCGCGGCCCAAGACGCGGACGCGAAGGCCAGCGCCAGCAGCGCGGAGAGCACGAGACGTCCCGTCCGGATCATGAGATAAGGATAGCCGCGGGCGAAGCCGCCGCCCAGGTGCGAAGGGCCCACCGGGGCCTAGGACGAAGGACAGCCTTCTTTGCTAAAATCGCCCCATGAGCTTCCCGATCGAGCTGTCCAACGTCCGCCTGTTCGACGTCCTGCGCAATGAGCTAAACGGGGAGCTCGGCCTCGTGCTCGGCGTCGAGGGCGACAAGATCGCGTTCAAGCTCAAGACCGGCGAGATCGCGCGCTTCAAGCACGGAGAGCACTTCGTGCGCGTGGCCGAGGACGACGCGATCGCGTTCCGCGCCGTCATCCAGGAGCTGCGCCGCCAGGCGTCGCTGCTCAAACCGCGCAAGCGCGGCTCGCTGCGCAAGCCCGCCAAGAAGACCGCAGCAAAGAAGAAGAAAGCCTAGTCCGGGCTCTCCGGATTCGCGAAGCGGTCGTTGGGCACGAACATCAGCCCGTCGAGATAGGACGAGGATTTCCCGGCGCCTTCCATGCGGGACAGCTTCGTGCGCATGATCGCGGCGTCCTCCGTGGAGCGCCGGCCGCTGATCACGTCGTCGGCGAGGTTTAGCGTCAGGAAATTCGCGCTTTCGCTGTCGGCGCGGGCGGTCAGGCGGCTCTCGGCGGGCTCGGCCTCGACGCTCTTGTCGAAGCGCGCGAGCTGATCGAGCTTCTCCGGCGGCACGCGGTACGCGACGGTCTGCTCGAGCCGCCCCTTATTGCGCTTGTAGGTCCGGCCGGACGGGGCGTCGCGGTAGACGACGGTCTTCTTCCAGGGGCCGTTGTCGAGCCAGGTCAGCATGTTCTCCCGGGACTCGTTCGGCTGCCCGTACTTGGCGATCATCGCGCGGGCGAGCTGATAGGAGTAGGTCGGCCACATGATGATGATCGACTCCGGGGTCTTCCCGGACAGCGAGATCTCGGTCGCGTCGGGCTCTTCGTGGAACTGCGCCCGGACGCCGGCCGCGCACGACGCGAGAAGCAACAGGGCCAAAGACGTCCTTCGAATGGTGTCGTTCATGGGAACCTCCGCCGGGCGGGCCGGGACGCCGGCCCGTCCGGCTGAGGCCAGTATAGCGTCCGGCGAGCGGCCGCCCCATGATCGGCGCGTGAATTTATATTGGGGAAAATAAGGCGGCCCTTCCGCGTCGCGGAAGGGCCGCTTTATTTTCGGTTGAACGAATCAGGGCTTCGGCTTCGGGTGCGCGATCGCCTCGATGTCGTCGGCGGAGAGCGTCTCCTTCTCCATCAAGGCCTCGATCATCGCCTTGTGCTTGTCGGCGCCGGCGCGCAGGCGCTTCTCGACGCGCTCCATCGACGTCTTGAGGAGCTTGTTGATCTCGACCAGGGCCTTTGCGTCTGTCTCGCCGCCGAAAGCGCTCTGGCCGTACTGGTTCGGCTGCGTCTGGGCGAGGCCCATCTCCTCGCTCATGCCCAGCTGCTGCACCATCGCTCGGGCCACGCGCGTGGCCGACTCGAGGTCCGAGCCGGGGCCCGTGGACCACTCGTTGTAGAAGATCTTCTCCGCGACGAGGCCGCCGAGCGCGGTATCGAGCCGCGCCTCGAGCTCGCCGCGCGTGTAGAGGTACTTGTCGCCTTCCTCGGAACCGGATTCGGCGAAGCCGAGGGCCCCCGAGCCGTGAGGCATGATCGTGACCTTGTTGACGGGCACGCGCACCTCGGGATTCTCGTTGAGGAGGTTGGCCAGGACGTGGCCGGCCTCGTGCGCCGCGATGCGGCGCTTGAGCTCGTCGGACAGGCGCAGGGAGCGCTTGCCGCCGATCGTGGCGCGGTCCACGGCCTCGTCGATGTCGGCGGCGTTGATCGAGTCGCCGCCGCGGCGGGCGGCGAGCAGCGCCGCCTCGTTGATGACGTTCTCGAGGAACGCGCCGGAGAGCCCCGCGGTGCGGCGGGCGATCAGGCGCAGGTCCACTTCGGCGGCCAGGCGCGCCTTCTTCGCGTGCAGGGCCAGGATCGCCTCGCGGCCCATGGCTTCGGGGAGGCCGACGTGGATCTTCCGGTCGAAGCGGCCGGGGCGCGTCAGCGCCGTGTCGAGCGTGTCGATGCGGTTGGTCGCCGCGACGACGAGGACGCCCGACGAGTTGTCGAAGCCGTCCATCTCCTTGAGGATCTGGTTGATGGTCTGCTCGCGCTCGTCGTTGCCGCCGCCGCCGGGGCCGCCGTCGCCGCGCTTCTTGCCGACCGCGTCGATCTCGTCGATGAAGATGATGGCCGGCGCGTTCTGGCGCGCGAGCTCGAACAGCGCGCGCACCTTGCGCGCGCCGTTGCCGACGTACAGCTCGACGAAGTCGGAGCCGGAGATCGAGATGAACGTCGCCGCCGTTTCGCCGGCGAGCGCGCGGGCGAGCAAGGTCTTGCCCGTGCCGGGAGGGCCTTCCATCAAGATGCCTTTGGGCATACGCGCGCCGAGCTTCTTGAAGCGGGCGGGGTCGCGCAGGAAGTCGATGATCTCCTGGACCTCGACGAGGCTCTCGTCGATGCCGGCGACATCGTCGAAGCGGGTGGTCGGCTTATCGAGCGGGAGCTTGGCCGTGGAGCCGAGCCCGGGCTGGCCGCCGCCGCCCATGCCGCCGCCCATGCGCTTCATGAGGAAGACGAGCAGGACGATCGGGAGCACCGCCCACATCAAGGTGCTGAGAAAGCTGGAGCTCTTCGGCTTGGCCATCTCCTCGGCGGCTTTCGCGGAGCGCTCGGACGCGTCGGCGACGCGCTTGATGTCCTTCTGCAGCGAGTCGATCTGCGCGTCGCGCGGGTCGGCCTTGACCGAGTCGGCGGGCTTCACGTCCGCCTTGACCTCGCCCTTGACGGCGCCGGGAAGGACGATCGTGTGGGCCGGCAAGGCGGAGTCCTTCGCCGTGATCGTCTGCGTGATCGCGGGCGGGTTCGCGGGCGGCGTCTTCGACGGCGTGTGGTTGCCGAAGGCCATCCAGCCGAGCATGGCGGCGAGCAAGCCGATGGAGAGCCACTTGATGAAGCCGTTCTTCTTCGGCACCTGCGGGGCCGGGGCGAAATTCTGCGCGGGCTTCATGGCGGTGGAGGGCGCCAGGACGACGGGCTCGTAGCTGACCTCGGGACCCGGGTCGATGCCGAGCGCGGTCAGCGCGTCGGCGGCGGCGAGGCGCACCGAGGAGTTCCGATCCTTGTACGTCGCCGTCAGGACGTCGATGAGCTCGGGCGTGCCGGGCTTCAGCGCGGCCGCTTCGCGGGACACGCGCTTGAGCGCGGTGCGCTGCAGGTACCACCACGGATCCACGTTGGCGTCCTTGGAGGTCTGGACGCCCGCGCGCGCGGCCAGCTTGAGCAGGTCGAGGTAATGCGGCAGCGTCTGCTCGATCGGCATGGCGTCGAGGATGCGCTGCGCGCCGATCTTGACCTCGGCGCGGCGTTCCTTCTCGTTGACGATCGCGGCGGCCGCGAGCTTGAGCGCCGCGGCGGGGTCGGTCTTGAAGAGCTTCTCCATCTCGGCGACGACGCGCGTCGCGGGAACGAAGGGCTCGTGCGGGGCGCGCTTCGGCTCGACGCCGCGGAACCGGAGGTTCGCGAGGTTCGGGCCTTCGGGCGTCGACGCCGCGCTTCCGGGGCCGGACGACAGCGCCGAGGGCGTCTTCGCTCCGGACTTGATCAGCAGCGCCAGCGAGAGCGCCGTCGAGACGGCGAGGATGCCGAACGCGAGCGGCAGCATGCCGCCGAGGACGAGGATCGGAAGCAGCGCCTGATAACCGAGGATGTTCAGGAACGCCGACGACTCCGTGGCGTTCAAGGCCTTGGTGATCGGATTCGCGCCGTCGCCCTTGGCGAGGTTCGCGACGACGCCGCGCGTGGCGAGCGCGGCCAGCACGAGGTTGGCCGCCAGCCAGAGCGCGGGCAGGCCCGGGACCAAGGCGTAGAACGTCCAGGCGAGGGCGCCCGCCGCGAGGAACGTCGCCGCGACGCGGACTTTGAGGGGGATCCAGGAGAAGAGAATCTTGAGGTAGGAGAACGAGGCGGCCATGCCGAAGGCGGTTCCGAGCATCCACGGCTTGAGGACCGCGGCGGGGCCGGCGAGCGCCAAGCCCATGACGGGGCCCATGAAGGCGACCATGGTCGCGAACTGGAGAGGGAGCATCGCGAGGACGCCGAGCATCGGCTTCTTCGTGATCAGGCGGCGCATGCCCGCGCGCAGGAGGTTCTCGCGCACCGGCTGGACGGCCGCGGCGGCGGGGACGACGGCCGCGGCGAGCGTGACGCGGCCGGTCGCGGGGGCGACGGAGACGACGCCGGGCGTGGTCGTGAGCGCCTCGAGGCTCGTCAGCGGAATCGCGCCGCGGACGGTGACGGCGCCGGGCGAGCGGACCGCGCCGTAGGCGTCGTCGAGCTGGAAGTCGAGATTCTTGTGCAGCGCGGTGAGCACGAGGCCGAGGCCTTCCATGGAGCCCGGGTCGGAGAGCGTCACGAGAACGGGGACGAACGCCTTGCGCGGGCTGTTGAGTCCGGAGCCGGCCTGCGTCTCCTTCGAGCCTTCGGCGTCGACGGCGTCCGCGACGGGGCGGCGCGCGAGGAGGCCGTCGAAGAACGTCGACAGGCGCCCGAGCGCGCCGTCGGACTTTTTGTCGGAGACGGGGTTCAGTTGCTTGGAGGCGGCGGACAGAGAGGCCGTCAGCGCGACGGGATTGGACGTGTTCGCGATCGAGACGGGCTTCAGCGTCGAGGGAATGCTCGCCGAGGGCGAGAGGACGGCGAGGGCCGCGGGCGAAACGGCGGAGACGACGACGGGCACGGCGGCGGCGGAAATCGCCGCGACGCCGAGAGCGGAGGGGACCGGCACGAGGCTCGGAGCCGTGAGCGACGGAGCGGTGAGCGTCAGCGACGGAGTAAGCGAAAGCGAGGGGACCGTGAACTGGGAGGCCGGGGTGATCGCTCCGGCGCTGCCCGTGAGTCCCGCTCCGATGGAGCCGGGGCGGACGGTCGCGGCGACTTGGCCCCAGGCTTGCGCGCCGGGCGCGCCGACGACGAGGGAGGCCGCGAGAATCGAGGCAATGACGCGAGAAAGTCGGAATTTCATCATAGGAACCCCTGGAAAATTGATCACGGTCAATATTCTACGCGCGCGGACCTTCGGGGGGTTTGGGTCGAACGGGGTCCGAAGGGCCCGGCATTGGTCCCAGGCCCCGGCGGGACTTTAGGAGCCCGCTGTCTTGACTTATGTTAAGGAAGATCCGCGCAGGGCTTTCAGGCGCTCG
Source organism: Elusimicrobiota bacterium (assembly GCA_038211115.1). Lineage (GTDB taxonomy): Bacteria > Elusimicrobiota > Elusimicrobia > UBA1565 > UBA9628 > GWA2-66-18. The sequence goes on from JBBQVX010000096.1 coordinate 7,133, forward strand.
TCGGCTCGGCCGAACTCGCCCTCGGCGGCGGCGCCGGCGACGGTGTAGTGGCCCATCTTCCGGCCGGGGCGCGCGTCGGACTTGCCGTATAAATGGAGTTTGGCGCCCGGAATATCGTCGAGGACCGCCCAGTCGGGCTCGCCCTTCTCCCACAGGTCGCCGAGCAGGTTGACCATCGCGGCTCCGCCCTCGACCAGATCCGTGCGGCCGAGAGGCAGGCCGCACACGGCGCGGACGTGCTGCTCGAACTGCGAGGTTTTACAGCCGCCCAAAGTGTAGTGGCCGCTGTTGTGGACGCGCGGGGCGATTTCGTTGACGAGCAGGGACTCGTCGTGGAGAAAGAACATCTCGACGGCCATCACGCCGACGTGGCCGAGAGCGTCCGCGATTTTCTTCGCGAGCGCCGTCGCCCTCGCCTCGACGTCTTTCGGGATCCGGGCCGGCGCGCGAGTCGTGTGCAGGACGCCGCCGCGGTGGACGTTCTCGGCGACCGGATAGACGGCGAACTCGCCCATGCGGCCGCGCGCGAGGATCACGGAGATCTCGGCTTTGAAGTCGACCAGCTTCTCCCACACGCAGGGAGCCTTGAGGACCTCGGCGGCTTTGGGCGCGTCGGCCTCGCGCTCGAGGCGGCACTGGCCCTTGCCGTCGTAGCCGTGCGTGCGCCGCTTGATGATGACCGGGTACTTCCAGCCCGCCGCCGTCGCGGCCTCGCCGTACGCCGTCTGCGGGAAGCCGTGCTTCGCGAGGAAATTCCGCTGCGTCAGGCGGTCCTGGATGACGGCGAGGACGGACGGGCCGGGGTAGAGCTCCCGCATCCCGGCGACGGCCTCGAGGACCGGCATGGGGATGAGCTCCCACTCGAGCGTGACCAGATCGGACTCCAAGGCGAGCTTCTTCGCCGTCAGCGCGTCGTCGACGGGGCCGACGATCGGCACGTCCACGAACTGCATGGCGGGGGAGGAACGCGACGCGTCGAGCGCGGCGGTGCGGTAGCCGAGGTCCTTGGCGGCCTCGGCGATCAGTCGTCCGAGCTGGCCGCCGCCCAGAATGCCGAGCGTTTTTCCGCGCGCCAACGGCTCCACTACAGCGAGTCCCGGAGGACCGCCCGTGTCTGCGCGGCGCGGAACTTCCGGACGCGTCCGGACAGAGCCGAGTCGTCGAGCGCCAGGATCTGGGCGGCGAGGTGGCCCGCGTTGGCCGCGCCCGCCTCTCCGATCGCGAGCGTCGCGACGGCGACGCCGCGCGGCATCTGATTGATCGAGAGCAGGGAGTCGAGGCCTTTGAGCGCGCGCGACTCGACGGGAACGCCGAGCACGGGCAGCCAGGTCATCGCCGCGGTCATGCCGGGCAGGTGCGCGGCGCCCCCGGCGCCGGCGATGATGACCTTCAAGCCGCGCTTCTCGGCGTTGGCCGCGTAGGAGAACAGCTTCATCGGCGTGCGGTGCGCGGACACGACCTGCGCGTCGTACGCCACGCCGTAGCCTTTGAGGACGTCGGCGGCGGCCTTCATCGTCTTCCAGTCCGACTTGCTGCCCATGATGATGCCGACGAGCGGTCGATTCTTCTTCAAGCGGCGGTCCTCCCGAGAACTTTGGCGGCGACGTCCTTTCTCCAGCGCAGAGAGGCGCCGGCGACGAGCGGCACCGCGGCGTACGCCCGCTCGCGCGCGGAGGCGAGGTCGGGGCCGAGGCCGACGACGGCGAGCACGCGCCCGCCCGCCGCGACCCAGCGCGGGCCGTCTTTCCGCGTGCCCGCGTGGAACACCATCACGCCCTCGCGGCCCTCCGCGGCCCCGGGCGTGAGCGGAGCCCCCGGCTTCGGCGCCTCCGGATAGCCCTCGGCGGCGACGACGACCGAGACGCAGGCGCCGGCGCGGGCGGGAACGCGGTCCGTCTTCAGCTCGCCGCGCGCGCACGCGAGGCACAGCTCGAGGAAGTCGGCGTCGAGCAGGGGGAGGATCGCCTGCGCCTCCGGGTCTCCGAGGCGCGCGTTGAACTCGAGCGTCTTGGGGCCGTCGGGCGTGAGCATGAGCCCCGCGTACAGCACGCCGCGGAAGTCGATGCCGTCCTTCTTGAGCCCGGCCAGCGCGCGGTCGAACACCTCGGCCTTGATCCGTGCCAGGAGCGCGGCGTCGAGGGGCGCGGGGCACAGCGCGCCCATGCCGCCGGTGTTCGGGCCGAGGTCGCCGTCGAGCAGGCGCTTGTGGTCCTGGCTCGCGGGCAGGAGGGCGTACCGCCCTCCGTCCAATACGGCCATCATCGACAACTCGGGGCCGGTGAGCAGCTCCTCGACGAGCAAGGTCCCGCCCGCCGCCGTTGCGGAGAGCGTCTTCACCGCGGCTTCGGCGTCGGGGAGCGACGCGCAGACGATGACGCCTTTGCCCGCGGCGAGGCCGTCGGCCTTCACGACGCAGGCGCCGTCGAATTCGCGGGCTGCCGCCAACGCCTCTCCATATCCGCCGACGCGCGCGCGCGCGGTCGGCAGGCCGTGGCGGAGCATGAAGTCTTTCGCGAAGGCCTTCGAGGACTCGAGGCGGGCCCCGGCCTTCCCCGGCCCGAACACCGGGATTCCGGCGGCGCGGGCCTCGTCGGCGACGCCGGCGGCGAGCGGCGCCTCGGGTCCGACCACGAGCAACTCGACGCCTTTTTCGACGCAGAACGCGCGGACCGCTTTCGGGTCGAGCGGATCGATGGCGGCGCGCTCGGCCAGCGCGCCCATGCCGTCGGAGCCGGGCGCCGCCCAAAGCTTCGAGAGCTTGGGGCTCTTCGAGAGCGCCCACGCCATCGCGTGTTCCCTGCCGCCGGAGCCGAGAAGGAGGACCTTCATCGGCCTGATAATACTAAATCGACTACGGGGCGGCTTCGAGCTCGGTCAGCAGGCGCACGGCCTCGACGGCGCGCGCGTAGTACGTGAACTCGTTGCCGCGGTTGGCCTCGGTCTGACTGAGCCGGTTCAGCGCGCCGAGCAGCAGCTGCGAACGGCGCTCGCGCGGGATCACGGACATCCGCGCGATGACCGGGATCGCGTTCCAGGTCGCGTCCTGGCGCGGATCGCCCTCGGCGGACTTCACGAGCTGCTCGATGGCCTGCTCGCGCCGCGCGTCATCGAGGTCGTTCTGGGACAGCAGCCACGCCAGCTGGGCGATCTTCGGCTTGGTCGACGCGAGGAGATGGTCCGCGACGCGCTCCATCGCCTTGCGGTGAGGAGACAGCTTCCGCAGCGCGGCGTAGTACTCGACGGGCTTCTCCGCCGATCCTTCCGAGCTGCTGAACTGGTTGCGGGCGCTGAAGGCGGCCTCAAAGGTGGCCAAGCGCATATTGTCGGGCTGGCCGGAGGCCAGCACCGCGAGCGTTTCCGACATCGCCGCGAACGTCGCGGTGTTGGCGGTGCGCGCGCTCATCACGCGGATGAGCTGTTCGATGACCGCCGCGCTCCGCCCCTCGGGCAGGCGTCCCACCCGCGCCAGGCGCAGAAAGCGGAGGGTCGCCGGCGAATTGTCGTAGGCCACGTGCTCGAGAGCCAGCGCGAGCGCGCGGTCCTTCTGAGCGGCGTCGAGCAACTCAAGCATCATCAGCGGCGCGAGCCGGTCGGCCAGGGGGCTCTTCTTCGCGGGCTTCTCGGCGCGCTCCATCACGAGCGCCGCGAGCTCCTTTACGGTCGCGGGCGTCAGCTCGGAGCGAAGCTCCTCGAGCCCCTGGGCCGCGGTCCAGTGCGCGTCGCGCAGCTGATCGCGGTCGCCCTTGTCGCGCTTGTTCGCGGCCCAGCGGCCGCGCACGATCTTCTCGAAGTGCGCGGCGAGGCGCTTGCGGTCCGCGGGCTGGAGGACGGGAGCGACGATGCGCGCGACCTCGAGCCTCGCGCGCGTGTGGTCGTAGGCGCCGTCCGCTTTGTCGTAGATCCAGTCGCCGTAGCCGGCCACGCTGGCGACGATGATGCCGACGATCAGCGCGATGCAGCTGAGCGCGCTCAGTCCGTCGGGCCAGCTTGCGAATATGATCAGTTTTCCCTTGATCATCGACGCGATGGTCGTGCCGGCGGCCGCGATCCACAGCGGCCAGGTCGCGCGCCGCGCCAGCACGTGGATTGCGTGCGTCCTGGTGAAGCGCTTGTAGGTGGAAGTGAGCCCGTCGACGAGACGCGTCGAGAGTTCGGGCGTCAGCGTGCCGCCGAGGACGAGCTCGCTCGCCGCTCCGGCCTGAGCTCCGCTCGAGTACCGTCCGTCGGCAAGGGCTCGGGTCACGACCTCGTCCGCTCCGGGGTTGACGGTCGGCGCGTCGTAGTAGGCTCGCAGGGTCGTCTCGGCGAGGTACGCGTTGCGCGCGTCGGCGTTGAGGTAGGCCAGGGGCGGCAGGAACTTGCGCATCGGCTCGAAGCCCTTTTCCCCGAGCGAGGCGCGCGCGAAGCGGAAGCCCCAGAACACGGTGATCGGATCGGCGGCGGCGAGCAGCCCGACGGCGAGCGCGTTGATGTCGCGCAGGTATCCGGGCGCGTTCTGTGTGAGGAATCGGAACTGGCTCGAAGCGTCGGCGTCCGCGTCATCGGCCCCGATGCGATTCAAACCGGCGGCCGTGAAGGCCCGTTCGTGAGAAGGGGACAGGCGGACTTCGGTCGTGCCGTCTTGAGCGGCGAACATCCGGGCGAGAGCGGCGGCGCGGGCGGGAGAAGACGCCGTGAAGTAGAACCCGTGCTGGGAGGACATCGCGGTTTCGCCCTCGAGGGCGTCGATCTCCTTCACTCGCACGCTCGGTGTGATCCGGTACTCGAGCTGGACGTACACGGTGTTGTCGTCGATATCCTTGCGGAAGATGATGGGCGCCGGCTCGCCGGCTTTGACGGGGACCCCGGCTTTCGCGGCCGGCGTCGTTTCGACGGCGGCTTTCAGCTCGGTGTCCGGGAGCCTCAGCCAGAACGTCAGCGCGGTCCGGTCCGAGCGGTAGCCGAACTCGGCGCCGGGAATCGCGGAGATCAGGCGCTTGATCTCGAACAGCTCGGCGCGCCCGTACTCGCCCTGCGTCAGGAGCGCGTCGGCGAGCTCCCATGACTGGTCCTCGCCGGCGCTGTCCTTCGAGTAATGGTTCTCGAAGATGCGGGCGTTGAGGATCAGCTCGGAGCGCGTCAGCGGCTGTCCCTTCACGCGGTACTCTCGGAAGCCCTCGCCCTGGTGCACGGAATAGGAAACGAGCTCGTGCCCCGCGGGCCGCAGGTTGTTGGTGGCCTTCGCGCAACGCGCGACCTTGCTCATCCAGCGGCGGAACGCCTCGGCGGCGTCGCCCTTGAGCTTCGCGGCGGCCGACCACAGCTTCGTGGCGCGGTCGAGCTCGGCGTCCTTCAGGTTGGGATCGTCGGTCGAGGCGACGACGGTCTCGAGGGCCTCGCCGCCCTTGAGCTCGCCCATGGGCTTGAACGCGCCGTGCTCGGCGGAGGGCAGCGCGTTCTCCGGCGGCCCGAACACGAACGATTCGACGGCTTCGGTCGTGAGCTGGGCTTCGGGGAGGTCCAGCAAGGACAGCCACGCGGCCGAGGCCGCAGGATGCAGGGGCTTGAGCTCCTGGACCGCCTGCGACGGCAGGTCCTCGAGGCGCGGAGTGATCACGCCGTCGACGACGTCGAGCACGGCCTTGCGGCGGGGCACGACGCGTTCGTCGTCGTCGGAGGACACGGCGAGCAGCTTCTCGGACAGCGGATTCAGCACGTACTTCTGCACGGCGCGCGCGAGCGGGCGGCCGCCGTACAGCGGGTCGAAGCCGAGCTCGGCCAAACGGTCGATCGCGGCGTCGGAGGCGCGCTCGAGCTCGATGCCCTGGTCGGCCAGCCAGCGGCGGACCTTCGCGTTCATGTGGATGTCGACGATCGGCCCCGCCTGCTCGCGGCCGAGCGGGTTGAAGATGACGGTGTCGTCGAGGCGGTTGATGAACTCGGGGCGGAAGTGCTGGCGCACGGCGCCCATGACCTCTTCCTTGATGCGGGCGCGGTCCGCGTTCTCCTTCATGAGCTCCATGATGTGGGCGGAGCCGAGGTTCGAGGTGAGCACGAAGATCACGTTCGCGAAGCTCACGGTTCGGCCCTGGCCGTCGGTGATGCGGCCGTCGTCCATCGCCTGAAGGAGCACGTTGAGCACGTCGGGGTGAGCCTTCTCGACTTCATCGAGAAGCACGACGGAATAAGGCTTGGCGCGCACGGCCTCGGTGAGCTGGCCGCCGGCGTCGAAGCCGACGTAGCCGGGGGGCGAGCCGATCAGGCGCGCGACCGAGTGCGGCTCCATGTACTCGGACATGTCGAGGCGAATCATGTTGGCTTCGGAGTCGAACAGGGTCTCCGCGAGAGCCTTCGTGAGCTCGGTCTTGCCGACGCCGGTGGGGCCGAGGAATAGGAACGAGCCGATCGGCTTGTTCGGGTCCTTGAGCCCGGCGCGCGCGCGGCGGACGGCCTCGGCGACGGCGGTCACGGCCTCGTCCTGGTGGACGACGCGGCTCTTGAGCTTGGCCTCGAGATTCAGCAGCTTCTCGCGCTCGCTCTGCAGCATCTTCGACGCGGGGATGCCGGACAGCCGCGACGCCTCCTCGGCCAGATCGGACTCGCGCACGACGTTGTCGTCGACGCTCTGCTCCGATATCTCGGCGATGGCCTGCTTCAGGACGTGCAATGCGTCGAGGTCCTCGGCGATCGCGTTGCGGCGGCGCGTCGCGGTCTCGGCGTCGTCTCGGCCGTCCTTCAGGCGGCGCAGGTTGCGCGCGATGCGCTCGAGGCGGCGGCGGAATTCGGCCTCGGCGCGGTTGACCTGAGACTGGACGGAGCGGGCGGAGAACGCGCGCTCGAGCAGGTCGAGGCCGGAGCCGGGCAAGGAGGTCTTCGCCATATAGCGCGCGGCGAGGCGCGCGGCGGCCTCGAATAAGCCGGGGGCGGCGCGCAGGCCGTAGCGCTGCTGCAGCGAGGGAGCGTGGGATTCGAGCATCGCGGTGGCTTTGTCGAGCGACGGCTGGGCGAGCTCGACGGTTTCGAACGGGAACGGGCCCTTGTCCTCGAGCAGGCGGCGCTCCGCGGCGTCGGCCGAGACGATCAAGGTCACGTCTCCGCGCTCCATGTACGGCGCCATGATCTTGAAGAAGTTGTGCTCGTTGAGGTTCTGGTTCTTAAGGTGGCCGGGGTGGTCGATATAGAGGATGACCTTGCCTTTGCCCTTCGCGAGCAACGCGCGCAGCTGCAGTGCCAAGCCCTCGACGTTGCCGCCGACGACCGACGACGCGTCGAACTCGAGCACGCGGACGTCCTCGAGGCCCTTGTAGCGCTTCTCGGCGATCTCACGCGCGAGCGTCTCGACGAGCGCTCGCTTGCCGACGCCCTCGCCGCCGACCAGCAGCAGGTTCTTCGGGCGTCCCGCGGGGCGCGACAGCGTCTCGACGGCGCGGCGGATCTCCTCGTGGCGGCCTTCGACG
>JBBQVX010000097.1:0-14483 GCA_038211115.1 Elusimicrobiota bacterium
AACAGTGCAATCGCTCTACGATTATCTGGTACCCAAAGTGCAGGATGCAGCACGGCTTCACAACCGGGACCAGACCCCTCAGCTCTTACCGGAAGGTGGCACAAAGGCGCAGATCAGTCTGCGCTGAGATCTTTTGCCGAACACCTCGGCTTGCCTGAAATAGGCATATCCGGAAACCAACCTCTAAGCCGCTGGCAAGGCGACCTTGGCTGCAGGACGCAAAGAAAATGCCAGCTGCCACTCCTCATTCGTTACGCCATCGATAGTAAGTTGCCAGAAATATCTCTTACCAGGCTCGAGGGGCAGTGGCGGAAGGTTTACTGCGAACGGCACATCCAGTTGTGTTCCTTCGACTACAGTGTCGCCATGCTTAGCCAGGAATTCACCACCGAGAATGACCGCCTGGGGACCTTCTGGAGTTGGAACACTAACTGGACGTGAATTCGAATCCATCAATTCAAGTTTCAGATTGTGCTTCTTATCAGCAGGGCTCCACGGGGCCACGATCTTCACAGCAATTGCCGATGGAACGGGATCCGGGCCAGTGATGGACCAGCCCCCTCCCATTATATAGAGCTTTCCATTCACTACTTCGGCGGAATCCGCGAGCAACATTGCAACTTTCATTTTTGGTTCCATGGCTTAAGCAGGGATCAATCTATTAATCTGAATCGGCACCGAATTCGCCTGAGTATTTTCCTCGGCAATATATCCAAAGTGCTTCAACGAGCTTAGCGTAAACTTGCCCTGGATACCGTTCTGATCGAACGAGCTCAGCTCCACATTCGTCGCGATGAGATTCTCCTCTGCGAGCCGGCACATCGTCTTCACTCCCTCTTGCGTGAGACGCTTGGCTGCATACCGCGGCTCATACTGGGCATCTGCTACATCGAGTGTCCACGGGTATGTAGAGATGATCCGCAGCAATGCCAATGCGCCGGCAGAACAGTCCCCCATCTTCCACCGCATCATCGTTCGCGCGGGCAAATCCAAGACGCGCTCCATGTACGCCATACCGAGATGATTCTTCTCAACCAAGCCGTTCATCATCGAAATGGCACTCAATCGCCGCGCTTCATTCAATGCGTGGGCTACGGCTCCCTCGTTGGCTTTAAAAAAGTCGCCCGACATCCCACACTCGCCACAATGATCGATCCTGGCATCATATGACTGCTTCGGTGCAAATGGGACAGTCACGGCCTTTTGCTCAACCGTACTTTTCACATTCTCGGAGCCACAGGAAGGGCACGCAACTTTCTGTTTCATTTTCTCCATTACTTCTTCTCCTCAGGCTTTTTTGCTCTCGCAAGCAAAGCGGCCAGTCCGGCCAGGGGCATATCTAAATCTGCCAAGCGCATGTCCCTTTTGAATGATTTGAGGATCCAATCCCCCAACCCCTGATAAAAAGCGCAGTAGCCTTTCTTTGTCCCGCTCGAAAAACAATAGGAATCGACCATAGGAGCAGGGAGCTTTCCACGCCAATTCTCGAAGGAACGAGAATTATCAAGGGTGAAGTCTTCCATCCCATCATGCCCAATGAACTCCAAGAGCTCTTTTTCGCTTCGGAGTCCAAAGTCTTCAGCGGCGCTCTCGAGCGCTGGCTGCCATACGCGAACGGCTTGTTTTTGGCAAGCCTGGATGAAGTCTCGTTTGTTATATGCGGGAAGCAAACCATCACCAAATTATACGTTCCGTATAATTATTTTAGTATTAACGAAGTGTTACATGAATGTATTGAATTTTTGACCGTAAATCAAGGCCCAGAGGGACCTATCTCGCACGGGCCCCTCGAAACATAGGGTATTCTTAAAAGGTTTTTGATCCCGAAGGGCAAAGAGCAAAAAGATCGCCCAACGGAAGCGCTTTCGATTTCGCGAAAAAAGTCCGGCTCTATGCGTACAATATGGCATGGGACGTCGGAACCGCAAACCAATTCAGGCTGAAAATATCCCAAAGTCGCTGAAGACGTACACACCGGCCTCCTGATCGAGCCGGTCCGCGCGGCCGCCGGCTGGGGGCTCATCGCGCTGCTCATCTGCGTATTCCCGGCGAACATCCACATGCTGCGGCACGGATATTCGAGCGCGACCCCCTGGTGGAAGGCCGCGCTCGTCGCGAGACTACCGCTACAGTTCATACTGATGTATTGGGTTTATCGCGCGTCGCACCCGCTCATTCACTGAGCATCCCATCCGCTGGCCGCCCTCTTGTGTTTAGAACTTGTAGCCGGCCTTAAACAGGACGTCGAGCGTACGCACACTCTCCGCGCCGATCTCGTTGGCGTCGGTGTGGATATAGCTGTAGCGCAGTTCCGCGCCCGCGACCCAGGTCGGATTGATGTCGAAATCGAGTCCCGCTCCGAGAGCGAAGGCAAGCCCGCCGGAGGCGTGGTCCTGGTCGAAGCGCGCGTTCGACGGGTAGGAGAGATCGCGCTTGGCACGGCCGACTCCGAGCCCGAGCAGGGCGTACGGGCGAAGATTGCTCTCCGGCGACAGGTCGCCACGCCCGACCGCCATCAAGGTCCAGGCCGAGGTCTTAACCTCGCCCGCGCCGTGGCTCGTGAAGACGTCGCGGTCGCCGAAGCTCTTGAAGTTGAGATCCGCGCCGAGGCTCCAGTTGGGACGAACCTGATAAAGGTAGTTGAGCCCAAGCGCCGGCCCGACCTTCCCGAACTCGACGCGCGTGCCGTCGGCGGTCTCGTTGCCCAGCGGGTTGGAGACGCCGAGCGAAAGCCCGATCTGCTGCGCTCCCTGCTTGATCGCGGCGTTGGCCCCGACCGCGATCATCAGTAGGCCTGTCACGACCGACGCTATCGGTAGTCTCATTTTAATCCCCATGTTATTTAGCAGTGATGTCGTTCTTGGCGGCCTTTTAGGCCTGATGGGAGTCTACCTCGCCCCGCACACGACGCCTATGCGGAGTTGTCCGGGGCTCGTCGGTAGAAGTCCGGGCAGGACTTGCGCCAGATCGAGATCAGCCGCTGACCTTAGAGAGCGCTGCGTGCCCCGCAACCAATAGGACGAATTCGAACCTGAGGCGACTTCAGCCCCTGGATTGACTCGGCGCAGTCCGCAGCACGAAGGAAAACCGCGAGCCCTTCCCCGGTCCGCCCGCAATCTCAATGCCGCTGTCATGGGCCTCGAGAATCTGTTGCGACAGCGATAATCCGACGCCGAACCCTTGAGGGGTCATCTTCTTGCCGCTCTCCGAGCGGTAATTGCCGCCCAAGATTTTGCTGCGGTCCTTTACGGCGACCCCGATGCCCGTGTCCCGCACGTAAAGGCGGCGACAGCCCGGTCGCGCGGGCTCCGGCACGATCCCAAGAGTGATGCTGCCTTTTTCAGGCGTATATTTAATCGCGTTGCTCATGAGATTGCTGAGCGCCAAGGTCAGGCATGCCTCATCGGCGATCACAAGCTGCGGACCGACCCCGAGCTCCAGGGTTACCTTCAGTTTTTTATCTTCGCACAACAGCTCCAGGGACTTCGCGACGCCCCTTATGATCGCCGCGGCGTCTGTCGGCGCGAAGTTAACGGCAAGCTTTCCGACTTCAAGGCGGCCCAAATTGAGCAGGTTTTTGACGGCCAGATTGAGCGCGTCGCCATTGGTGTCGATCATGTCGAAAAATCGGATGTTCTTCTTGCGCCATTGCGCTGAAGCGTTATCCTTCAGAAGCGAGGCGGCGAGCTTCATGGCGAGGAGCCCATTGCCGACCTCGTGGCTGACGACCGAAACGAGGCTGGTCTTTAACATGTTAAGGTCCTGAGCATGCTTGTGCAGGAGGCGGACCTCCAGCATGTTGCGTATCCGCATCAGCACTTCGGGCAGGTCGAACGGTTGGGTGATGAAGTCTCTCGCGCCGTACTCCAGCGCGCGCAGCTTGTGCGCCGGCTGGGCCGTGATCACCAGCACCGGCAGGTAGCCTCCCTTTTCGATCTCTTTCAAGCCCGCCATCACCTGAAAGCCGTCCAACTTCGGCATCCCGAGATCGAGCAGGATCAGGTCATAGTTGTTATCGCGATGCAGCTGGCAGACAGCTTCCGGGTTCGTCGTGGAGGCGACGGCGCAGTAGCCCGCGTTGCGCAGCATGCCTTCGAGCAGCTGGACATTGGCCTTCTTATCGTCGACAATCAGGATCTTGCCACGAAGGATATCGGACGCGGTAATCACGGGCTCAGTGTACAACTTAACGCGCTTGAACGAAGCCGGAGCTCAGTCCCCCACCGCCTCCGCGCTCAAGGCGAAGACCTGGCGCAGCTCGGCGTTGGAGAGCTCGGTGAGCCAGCCTTCCCCGGCGCCCACGATCCGTTCCGCGACGCCCTTCTTGCGCTCGAGCATCGCGTCGATCTTTTCCTCGAGCGTCCCGGCGCAGACGAATTTATGGACCTGGACGTTCTTGGTCTGGCCGATGCGGTGGGCGCGGTCCGTGGCCTGATTCTCCACCGCCGGATTCCACCAGCGGTCATAGTGGAAGACATGCGTGGCGCGCGTCAGGTTGAGGCCCGTTCCGCCGGCCTTGAGTGAGAGCACGAAGACTGCGGGGCCCGCGCCCTCGGCCTGGAAGCGCTCAACCAGGAGGTCGCGCTTGGCTCGCGGCACGCCGCCGTGCAGGAACAGGACCTCCTGATCGAAGGTCTTCGCGATGTGGCTCTGAAGCAGGAGGCCCATTTCCGCGTACTGGGTGAAGACGAGCGCCCTCTCCCCTGATTCGAGGACTTCCTCGAGCATCTCGCACAGGCGCGCGAGCTTGCCGGAGCGGCCCTCGAGCCGGGAGCCGTCGCCGAGGAAGTGGGCCGGGTGGTTGCAGATCTGCTTCAGGCGGGTCAACGCGGCCACGATCATGCCGCGACGCTTAATGCCGTCGGACTTCTCGATGGAGGACTCGGCTTCCCGCCCCACGGCGGTATACAGCGAGGCCTGCTCCTTCGTCAGGTTGCAGAAGACCTTCATCTCGAGCTTCTCCGGCAGGTCCCGGATGATGGACTTGTCGGTCTTGAGCCGGCGCAGCACGAAGGGCTTCGTGATGCGCGCGAGGCGCTCGGCGGCCGGCTTGTCGCCGGCTTCGATCGGCGTGAAGAAGTTCTTTTTGAACTCGGCCTGGCTTCCGAGCAGGCCCGGGTTGAGGAACTCCATGATGGACCAGAGATCGCCGACGTGGTTCTCGACCGGCGTGCCGGTCAGCGCGATCCGGTAGTCGGCCTCGAGCGCCCGGGCCGCGCGCGACTGGAGGGTCAGCGGATTCTTCACGTTCTGCGCCTCGTCGAGGATGACGCCGCCCCACTGCACCTCGCGCAGGGTCTCGAAGTCGCGCGCCAGCAGCGCGTAGCTCGTGACCACGATGTCGTGCTTGGCGAGGATTCCCTTGAAATCCGCCTTCTCCCGGTCGACGCCGTGATGGACCAGGATCGACAAGCCGGGCGTGAAGCGTTCCGCCTCTTTTTTCCAGTTCGAGACGACGGACAGCGGGCAGGCGATCAGGACGGGCCGGCGCGCGCCGGCCTCGTGGTCGCTCAGGATCAAAGCCAAGGCCTGGATGGTCTTGCCCAGGCCCATGTCGTCGGCGAGGCAAGCCCCGAGGCCGTATTGGCGGAGGAACGCGAGCCAGGAGAATCCCCGGACCTGATACGGCCGCAGCTTGCCGGCGAAGCTTTTGGGCGGAGCGAGGGCTTCGTAGCGCGCCTTGCCCTGAATGCGGTCCAGAAATTTTCCGAGCTCGCCCTCGCCCGCGATCTCCTGGACGTCAAGCCCCGTCGGAACCTGCGCGCCGCCCAAAGACAGGCGGACCGCGTCGCGCAGCGTCCCCTTCTGCGTGGTTTTCCAGAACTCCATCGCCGACCGGATGGCGTCGCCGTCGGCTTCGATCCAGCGGCCGCGCAGGCGCACCAGGGGCGCCTTGAGGTCCGCCAAGATGTCGAGCTCCTCCTGCGTCAGCGTTTCGTCGCCGAGCGCGACCTCCCAATCGAGGCGGATCGCGTCGTTGAGCGAGAATCCCAAGGCGCCGGTCCTCCCGGGGCGAGACGCCTTCGCTCGCGCCGCGAAGCGTGGCCTTTCGGCCTTGCCCGACCACCAGGCGGGAAGCAGTACGCCGAAGCCGGCCGCCTCCAAGGAGCCGGCGTACAAGGTCAGGAACTCATGCGCTTCGTGCGCGTCGAGCTCGTAGCCGTCTTGCGTGTCCGGATCCAGGCTCTTACGCAGGCCGGGGCAGATTCGCACCGCGTAATCGAGTGCTGAGAGGAGCTTCTCACGGTGCTCGAAGTTCTCGCGCCGAAGTATTTTGGGCGCCCCGGGGCCGACGCCCAAGGCGAAGCCGGGCGGAAGGAGGAGGCTTGGATCGCTCGTCGACTGGAGAAGACAGCTCACCCGCCACGCGCCTCCCGTAGTCGAAGGCTCTTCCAGGCGGAAGCACAGCTTGAAAGGCCCGGCGGTCTGCACCGGAGCCTCGGCGGGACGAACGCTCGCGGTCGTCTGCTCGCGGCGCATGAGGTGGCCGGCCATTTCGCGGATGAACTCGGGAAGCTCGCCGCCCGGAAGGCGCGCCGAGAGGTCCTGGAAAGCCTGCTCGTCGGAGCCCGTATAAATCGGTTTCCAATAGGCCTTAAACCGGTTATTGTCCAGGGCAAACGCCTGAACGATTCTTTGCCGGACCACGAGCGACGCGCAAAACTCGAGAACAGCGCTCCAGCCGGCCAGCTCAGGGCCGATCAGCGCGCATTGAGCCGCGGCGCTCTTGGCGGCGCCGGCGGCCAGGAAATCGACGGCCTCGGCCGTCTCGAGCGCAACGGCATGCTCGGACCCGGGCGTGAGGTTTTCGAACTGGAGCGGCCTGTCAATGCCCGCCGCGCGCAGCGCCGGCGTGAGCGCCTCAGGCACGGCACCCACGGCATCGGGAGTTTTTCCCCAAACGAATAGACGGCCGCGAAGAAAAATGGCGTGGAGAGTAATCACCGGGAAATGACTTACTTCCCCTTCGACTGAAGCATCCGCCCGATCATGATGGCGCTCGTCCAGGCACTCCGGGCCATGGCCGCCGCGGCCGGCTTGTCCGCTTCCCCGAGCGTCCACCTGTCCATGATGACGCCGCCCAGCCAAAGAGCGAGGGTGTTCGCCAGCTGCTTATCGTCGGTGCCGGCCAGGCTCGCGAGCGACGGGATCTCGTCCTTGCCGAGGGCGTCGCGATCGGATTTGAGCAGGTAGGAGGAAAGATGCTGGACGGCCGCCAGGCTGCGGTGACGCGCCGACGGAGGGAAGCCTCGCGAGACGTCGGTGTACAGCGCTTTGGCGTCCTCCGGCGAGCGCCGCTCATGCTGGATCAAGGTCGAGACGACGGTGGCCGCCTGGAGCGACGCGTGCCGGGTATCGATCGGGCACTTGCTCAGTTCGGGATATTTCGTGGCGGCGTACTCGAAGAACTTCACCGCATAATTGAACGCGGCCGAAGCGATGATGCCGCCCGGCGTGCCTCTCGGACTGCGATCGCTCTCACCCATACTCCATTTTACCTGACTTAGAAGACACGCGCGCAGGTCCCTTGACTAGTGGGCGGGAGTGACCTTGATGGCGTCGGCCGCGCCCGACATCTCCGCGGTCAAGCGGTCCGCCTCGGCGTTCTTCTTGTCGGCCGCGTCCTTGTGCTTCTTGTACTCGGACATTTCATATATCGCTTGCGGGGTTTGGCCAGCCGCCTGCAGGATAATAGCCTTCTTCTTCGCGTCCTCCGCCTTGTCTTGCTCATCCTTCGCTTGAGCGGAGAGATCCGCGATCTTCCCGGCGTTGTCCGCCGCGGAACCGAGGTTGCCGAGATCGGCGTTGCCGGCGGTGCCGCCGCCCCCGCCGCCTCCGCCGCCACCGCCCGCGGCGCCGCCGCCTTGCGCGCCCCCGCCGCCGGCGCCCGAGCCGGAGTGAAGCCCGCCGGCGCCCGCGCCGTGGCCGCCGGCCGACGCGGACGAACCCCCGGACGCGCCGTCCCGGCCGTTCCCGGCGCCGAAGGCAGACGCGCCCGAGCCCTGGGTATTGATCGAGCGGCTCTTCATCCCGTTGCGGCCGATGCCGCGGAAGTTCGTCGACGAACCGACGCGCTGCACGCCTTGGAGCCTGGTCGAGGAGAACGCCGAGCCGGACTTCGCCCCCGCCCCGCCCGCGGCGACATCCGAGCCACCCGCACCCCCGTCTTTACCGAGAGCCGCCGCGCCCGCGCCGCCGGCTCCGCCGCCGCCGCCGGAAGACTGGGAGAGCGTGCCGATGCCGTGATTCAAGCCCTCGCCTCCGCCGCCGACTGTCTCGGCGGTCGCGGCCTGGCCGGCCGCGCCGTCCGCTTCGGCCGTCGCGCCCGTGCCGCCCTTGATCAGGTCGAACCGCATCTTCTCGTCGACCGGGGCTTTCTCCCGCGCGACGGAGCGTGACATGTCGCTCGGACGGCCGAAGCGGACCTTCATCGAGGACGCGATGCCTCCGAGGCTCGTGCCGCCGCCGCCGTCAGACGCGCCGGTGAGGCCGATCGCGGCGACGGAAAACACGAGGCCGCCGAGCATCAGGACGACCGCGATCACCGCGTATTTTCCGGGGCCCATGGCCTTGAAGCGTTCGAGCGCCGACTGCGATCCGGCGCGGGCCGAGACTCCCGCAGCACTCGCCGACGACTTGGCGATCGTACTGCCCGGTTGCCAGGCGAATTCGGCCTCCTTCTTTTCCAAAGCCTTCTTAAGGTCGGGAACTTCGGGAGAATCGGCCATCTCGCAGTATAGGGCCGCAGCCGCCGTTTGTCAACGAAGCCCAGGGCCGCCGAAGGGGCCCACCGTCGATAGGCCCAAAGCCTCTGATGCCGGAGTCTCCGCCGCCCTATAATTATGGTGATGAAGGGTCCCCGACTCGTCTTCGGTCTTCTTTTGCTCGCCGGCTCAGCCGGCGCGCAGAGCCGTCTCGCGGCACCCGAGGAGATCAGCCTGGCTCCAGCGTCCTTCGGCACGTCGGCCCCGGGCGCCGCGGTGATGACGGTGCCGGCACTTTCCCGCCTCTCCCCGTCCCTCGCCTCGACGCTCTCCGCGGCTTCGGTCCAGCCCGCTCCGAGCGTCACCGCCGTCGCCCAGGCTTTCGCGCTTGCGCCGCTCCAACCGGTCATTCCCGCCGCTTCCCGCCCGCTCGCCGGCGAGGACTCGCCCATTTCGGCGAACGCGCTCAAGCCCGTCTCCGCGCCCGACGCCGCGAATGCCCGCGGCATGAAGCGCGTGCGCGCATTGCTGGACGCCGCGCGGAACTGGCTGTTCAAGCCCGTTCCCGAGGGCGACGCGATCCCGCGGACATTCAAGCTCAAGGACGGCGACTACTACTACCATGGCACGACGCTCGAGGACCTGATCCGGGTCGTCGAGTCGGGCGGTGAGATGGCCCCTGAAGTCTCGCAGTACTCGATACGCTCCGCGGACTCGATCATGTACGCGGCCGGACGCCGCGCCAAGCTCGGCCGGCCCGACAACCCCGCCGTCCTGCTCCAGTTCGGCTACGAGCAGCTTAGGCCGCTCGTCAGCGCGGACGCCTTCAAGGCGGACGTCCTCGCGGCGGCCACGATGAGCTACTTCTCGCTCCACTCCGCCTACGCCGCGGCGACGAAGCCGGTGCCGCTGTCGATGATGACGCCGCAGTCGAAGGAGTCGCTGCTTTCCTTCCTGCGCACGCAGGAAACGCTCCATCCCGATCAGCCGAAGTGGGCGGACCTGCACGTGAAATTCGAGCGCGTCCTGGACCGGCGCTAGATGGCCGCCCCGCTGCGCATCGCGCATCTGCTCGCCGTCCACAAGGCTCCCGTCCAGGTGAACGCGTTCGTGCGCCAGCTGTCCGGTGGGGACGTCTACCTACACGTCGACGCGAAATCGGCCGCGGCCCTGACGCCGGCGCTCGCCGGCGGCCCTCGGATCAGTATCCTGACCGGCGGCCCGGTCATCTGGGGCGACATCAGTCAGGTCGACGCGACTTTGCTCCTGCTGCGCGCGGCGCGCGCGTCGGGCGCGAACTACGACTATCTCTGCTTCAACAGCGGGCAGGACCTGCTCGTGCGCAACGGGCTCGCGGAGCACCTCGCGCGCGATCCGCGCCGGATCTTCATGACCGCGCGCAAAACGAAGACGAGCGAGCACTATTTCTGGAAGGTGCGCTGGCCGAAGGCGACCCGCAACGTGTTCGACTCGGTTTGGCATCCGCACCGCGTCCTGCGCTACGCGCTGCTGACGCTGTTCCGGCTCGGGATCAACCCGCGGCCCAATCGGGGCGCGCTGCCCCAGGGGTTCGGCTTCTACCGCGGCTCCTCCTGGTTCGCGATTCCGGGCGCGGTCGCTCATTACATCCTCGACTATCTGGACCTGAACCCGTCGTATCGCGAGACGTTCCAGGACGCGCTGACCCCGGACGAGGCGTTCTTCCAGACCCTGCTTATGAACTCCGCTTTCGCCGGCGACGTCTCCGGAGAAATCCTCACCTACCTGAACAAGGAGAACAACCGCGCCCGGACGATCCGCCTGCGCGATGTGCCCGTCATCGAGACGTCGGGGAAGTTCTTCGCCCGCAAGTTCGACGCCGCCGTCGACGAAGACGTCGTCGCCCACTTCTGCGCGTCCGCGCGCTCCTAGCCGGCCCGGCGGTCAGCGCTTCTTTTTTTCGAGCGCGGCCCGGAAAATCTCGGCCATGGCGCTGGCCGGCGCCTCGCTTTCCTGCCGCTGTCGCCACTCGTCCGCGTCCTTATCCTGCGGAAGCTCGAGGGAGATGCGCCGCTCGCCGAGCTTGACCTCCGCGACCTGCACCGCGATCGCGTCGCCGACTTTCTGCCGGTCGAACTGGAAGTCCGCGCGGTCGTTCGTTTTAGACTGATGCAGCAGGCCGACGACGCCGGGCTCGAGCTGGACGAAAAGCCCGTAAGGCTCCTTGCGCGTGACCTTCCCCTCCACGACCTGCCCGGCGGAATATTTGCTCCATGGGTCCCGGACCGCGGGCGCGGCGGGGGTCGCGGGGCGCTCGGAGACCTGCTTGAGCGACAGGGAGAGCTTCAGGCGTCCGTCGACCGTCTCGCGCTTTATGATTTTGACGGTGACGGCCTGCCCGACCTTCAGTATCTCCGCGGGAGACTCGACCCGGGACCAGGCGACCTCGGAGACGTGCAGAAGCCCCTCGACGCCGGGGACCAGCGCCACGAACGCGCCGAACTTCTCCACGCGGACGACCGTGCCGGTCACGACGGCGCCGTCCGGATTCGCCGCGAGGAAGGCGCCGGACGCGCGCGACTGCTCCTCCTCCAGAAGCTTGCGCCGGGAGACGACGACGCTGCGCCCGTCCTCGCCGAACTCCGTGAGGACGAAGGTGAAGGTCTTGCCGATGAACTCGGCGCCAGTCTCGGTGCGCTTGACGTCGATCTGGCTGATGGGACAGAAGGCGGACTTGCCCTTCACGCTGACGCGGAAGCCGCCCTTGCAGGCCTCGACGACGCGACCTTCGACGGGGCGCTTGAGCTCGAACGCCTCCTTTAGATCCTGCGCGATATTTTTATCGGTGGGATTCTTGGACAGGCGGACCTCGTTCGGCCGGACCGAGGTCACGTACAAGTCGAGCACGTCCCCCGCGCGGACGGAAACGGCTCCCTCGGCGTCGCGGAAATCGGCGGTCGCGACGACGCCCTCTCGTCCGGGCCCGAGCGCCACCTGGGAGTCCTCCCGGCCCACGGACAGGAGCTCCGCGCGCACCTTCTCGCCGGGCTCGAACGTTTTCTCCGCCGCTTCCAGGGACGCGCCGAGCAACGCCGAGAAGTCCTCCGCCGATTCATCATGGTTCATATCATGAGATTACCCGAAAAATGTCATACTTACAATACAGATTTCGCAGGAGACTCCATGAAGATCCACATGTACGAGTTCCGCTCCGACAAGAAGAAGCTCAAGTGCAGCTGCGGCTGGGAGCGCACGCTGAAGAGCTCGGACGCCAAGCTGATCTCGAAGACGTTCAGCCTCCACTGCGCGGACGCGGCGGCGAAAGCCGCCTAGCCGTCCCGTGCCGGAGAAGTGGAGGCTGTTCGCCGCGGCCACGATCGTGATCGCCGCGACGCCGGGGCCGAACATGCTTCTCGTGATGACAAGCAGCGTGCGCAACGGCTTGTCGCGCTCGTTCCTCACGATGGCCGGCTGCCTCACGGGCGTCATCGCGATGATGGCGCTGTCGGCCGCCGGCCTCGGCGCGCTCCTTCAGGCCGCGCCGCGCGCCTTCGGCGCCCTCAAGCTCGCGGGAGCCGCCTACCTCGCTTATCTCGGCGTGAAGATGTGGACGGCCGTAGAAGGCGCCCCGGCGACGGCGCAGGTCCGCAGGACCGGCCTGTACCGGCAGGGCTTCCTCGTCTCCGTGAGCAACCCGAAGGCCATCCTCTTCGCGGCGGCGTTCCTGCCGCAGTTCCTCGACGCCGGTAAGCCCCGCGGCGCGCAGTTCGCCGTCCTCGTCGACCTATTCGCGGCCATCGAGGTGTCCTGCTATCTCGCCTAGCCCCGTGTGACCGATCCGCGGTTGCCTCCGCGCGAGGCGCGAGCTATACTGCCTTCGTCATGCGCCCGAAAGCCCCCCGAGGCTTCACACTCATCGAGCTGATGATCGTCGTCGCGATCATCGGCATCCTGGCCGCGATCGCGATCCCCAAGTTCGCCGAGCTCATCCGCAAGTCGAGCGAGGGCTCCTCGAAAGGGAACCTCGGCGCGGTCCGCTCTGCGATGAGCATCTACTACGGCGACATGGAAGGGCAGTACCCCCAGGGGCTCACGGCGCTGACCATCGGCGGGAAATACCTGGCGGCGATCCCCGCGGCGAAGACCCCGAACTACCACGCCGACTCGAGCGCCCCTCTCGGCGGCTCCGAGGCGAGCTTCGCCGGCGTCGACCTGGGCCGGTGGTACCTGGACAACCAGGCCGGCGACGCGAACATCGGCACGGTCTGGGTCGGCTGCACCCACACCGATACGAAAGGCACCGTCTGGAGCAGCTACTGAGCTAGGCTTCGACGGGAACGCCCCACGGCCGCTCGTGCGCGGGCACGGCGTCGTCGATCGCGAGGGGCCGCAGCAGCTCGATCGCGCCGACGGCGGCGAGCGCGCGGATGATCGGATAGCACGGATCGAACTCGAACCACCTCATCGCGAAGTTGGCGCGCGTGCACTGCCGGTGGTGGTTGTTCTGAAAGAGCTCGCCCATCGTGACGAAGTCCCAGATCAAGGTGTTGCGCGACTGGTCGCGGTTGTCGAAGTTGCGGTAGCCGTAGCGGTGCCCGCACCAGTTCACGATCGCGCCGTGTAGGGGCCCCATCAGGTAGTGCGCGGGCAGCAGCAGCCACATCCACCACTTGGTGGCGAACGCGCAGTACCAGGCGGCGTAGAACACGGCCCAGAACGCCATCGAGAGCGGATGGTCGCCGAGGCGCTCAAGAGCGAGCCAGCGCGGAATGCCGCCGTCGAACCGCGGCTCGACCTTCTCCTGTCCGTGGCCGAGCGCGCTGAAGCGGCGGAAGGTGGCCCACATCATCGTGCCCACGTTCGTGAAGAACGCCGGAGAGTGCGGGTCCTTGGCCGTGTCGCTGTAGGCGTGATGCATCCGGTGCAGGAGCGCGTACGCGTACGGGTTCAGGTACGAGAAGCCCTGCGTGACGTACGTCATCAAGTGGAAGAACTTCTCCCAGCCCCGGCTCATGCGGAACATCCGGTGCGAGGCGTAGCGGTGGATGAAGAACGTCTGAGAGAAGAGCGACAGGAACCAATGCGCGATGAAGAACACGATGATCGTCATGGGGCGGCCTCCTGAGTTAATTCCTTCCCGCACTGCTCGCGCCAGCGCGTCAGCACGATGCCCGCGCAGAGCGCCGGCGCGCCGGCCTTCTTGGCCTTCAGGTACAAACAGTACTGGGACGGCGAGGCCACGCCGGGGCACAGCGAGTCCAGATGAAGCTCCTCGGCCAGGTCCTCGAGACAGAAGCCGCGCGTGCGCTCATCCTTGATCTCCCGGCAGAGGGCCGGGTCGCTGCGGCGCCGCGCCAGCGAGCGCAGGCACTCGCCGCGCGCGGGAGCCGGCGCCCGGGCGCAGGCGCGCAGCGGGTCGTCGACCATGAACACGGCGTACGTCGCGTAGTCGCTGTCCTTCGTCTCGACGTCGTAGGGCGCGTCCTTCGCGCCTCTGGGCACGGGCTTGCCGCCCACGGTCAACTCGAAGTCCACCGCCTGGCCGCTCCAGATGCACCGCGCGCCCTTGGGGCACGGCGAATTGATGAACTTCACGATCCGCAGAAGCGCCTTGCCCCCGTCGATCGAGGCGGTCCGGCCCTTCTCGAGACGGAAAGCCTTTCCGAGCTCGGCCGGGACGGGGGCCGCCAGGACCGGGGATGCGGTGAGCGCCAGGAGCAAGGCGGCGAGCTTCATCATGAGATGGGAGCATTATTTCTTTTCCGACTCAACGCGCGCGTTAACTTAGGTTAAGGCGTT
>JBBQVX010000098.1:0-14403 GCA_038211115.1 Elusimicrobiota bacterium
AATTACCGGGCGTCCGATCCGCATGTCTACGCGGACCCGAAGCCCGCGGACGCGAGCCGTCCGGCCGGCAAGGACCTCGTCGGCAACGCGCCGCCGACCGACTTCATCGGCGCGTCGCCCGAGGCGAGCTCGAACAAGGCCGGCGCGATGTTCGACGGCTCGAAGACGAAGGACGGGGTCGCGGCGGACGGGACGGTCGCGGGCAGCGGGACGTCCGGCAAGACCGGCAAGCACATCAAGTACACCGCCGCCTCGAGCGAGCGCATCAGCGATTTGAACGGCAAGGTGCCGCCCCTTCCCGACGATTACGACTACTCGAAGAGCGGGGCCACGCCGGGCTCGGCGCGCGGCGCGGGGGAGACTTTGCTCGGCTTCGCCAAGTTCCAGCTCGAGCAGAAATTCGCGACCGTCGCGCCGATCATGAGCCGCATGGGCTGGAACGCGGCTCCGCGCAAAGGCTCGAATGCGCTCCAGCCGACGCCCTACCGCGTCACCGTCCACCACACGCAGGGCCGTCAGACGATGACCGAGGCCGAGGACGCGAAGGCGGTGAAGGGCACCCAGTACTACCACATGGTCGGCCGCGGCCTCGAGGGGAAGGATAATTTCGAGGACATCGGCTACCACTTCCTGATCGCGGGCGACGGGCGCGTGATCGAGGGACGGCACGCGGAGTATTGGGGCGCGCACGCTGGCGGCGCCAACGACGGCAACATCGGCATCGCGATGATGGGCGACTTTAACAAGCTCAAGCCCACCGACGCGCAGGTGGAGAGCCTGACCCGGCTCGTGACCTTCCTCTCGATCAAGTACAAAAAGGATCCCGCGGCCAAAGGCTTCCTCGAGCCGCACATGCACTACAGCAACACCGACTGCCCCGGTAAAAACATGATGGCTATCCTCGACTCGCTGCGCCGGAAGATCGATCACGAGAACGAGCTTATCCTGGCCGGCGGCACCGCGGGCACGGACTTCACGCCTCTGGCCGTCGTCGCTTCGCCCGGCGCGTGAGTCGGGCCCTGGTGGCGTCGCTCCTGCTCGCCGCGTGTTCGCGGGAGCCCCGCGTCGGCGCCGGCTCGATCGTGACTCTCGATTACGAGCTGAGCTCCGGGGGGGCCGTCGTCGAGACGAGTGCGGGGCGCGACCCGATGGAGGTCGCGCTCGGCGCGAGCGGCCTGCCGGCGGATGTCGAGAAGGCACTCCTGGGGGCCGGGATCGGGGACGCGCGCACCGTCGAACTCCCGCCCGAGCGGGGCTTCGGCGCGCCGGATCCGTCCAAGATACGCGCAGTTCCGCTCGTGAAGTTCGGCGCGATGGCCAAGGCCCTCAAGCCCGGCGCCGTCGTCTCGGGCGCTTCCGGCGGCAAGGCCGCGGAGGGCCGCGTCCTGAAGATCGAGAAAGGCTCCGTCACGCTCGACTTCAATCATCCCCTCGCGGGGAAGACCCTGCGCTACAAGCTCAAGGTGCTGTCGATCCGCTAGCTCTTTTCGCGGGAGAGAAGGGACGCGGCGACCGCGAGCAGGAGAGTGCCGCCGATCACGGCGAGCGACGCGCCGGTCGACACGGGATAATGCTCCTGGACGATCATCTTCACGCCGACGAAGACGAGGACCGCCGAGACGCCGTGCTTCAGGTACTTGAACTCGGTCATCGAGCCCGCGAGCAGGAAGTAGGTCGAGCGCAGGCCCATGACCGCGAAGATGTTCGACGTGTAGACGACGAACAAGTCCGAGCTCACGCCGAGTGCTGCCGGGATCGAGTCCACGGCGAAGATCAGGTCGGTCGCCTCGATGACGACGAGGGCCGCGAACAGCGGGGTCGCGTACAGCACGCCGTCGAGACGCGTGAAGAAGCGGTGCCCGTGCGTCCCCTCGGTGACGGGGAGGAACTTGTGCAGGAGCCGTAGAGCGGGATTCTTCCCGGGCTCCATCTGTTCATCGCCGGCCACCAGCATCTTGCCGCCGGTGAACACGAGGATCGCGCCGAACACGTAGAACATCAGGTGCGAGGCCTTGAGCAGCGACAGGCCGGCGAAGATGAACACGAACCGCATCGCGATGGCGCCCAGGATGCCCCAGTGCAGGATGCGCGGCTGGTTCGCCGGGGCGATGTCGAAGAACGTGAAGACGAGGATGAAGACGAAGAGGTTGTCGACCGACAGCGACTGTTCCAGGATGTAGGCCGAGACGAACTGGAACGCCTTGTCGTGGCCGTAGACGAAGTAGACCGCGAGCGCGAAGGCGGCGGCCAGTCCCCACCAGACGGCGACCATGACCGCGGCCTGCCGGACGGTCATGA
The DNA here is from genome assembly GCA_038211115.1 of Elusimicrobiota bacterium. Classification (GTDB taxonomy): domain Bacteria; phylum Elusimicrobiota; class Elusimicrobia; order UBA1565; family UBA9628; genus GWA2-66-18. The sequence goes on from JBBQVX010000098.1 coordinate 2,299, forward strand.
CGTGGGCCTTCTTCTGCAGTATTCCCAGGTCGAGCACCATCATGCCGCCCATGACCAGGACGAAGCCCGCCCATAACCAGGTGACTGCCATCATCGCGAAATTCTACCATTTGGGCGTGATCGCGATTTTCACCGACGGCGCATGCTCCGGGAACCCCGGCCCCGGGGGCTGGGCGGCCATCGTGGCGACGCCCGACGGTCGCGTGCGCGAGCTCGCGGGCCGCGAGGAGCCGACCACGAACAACCGCATGGAGCTCGGCGGGGTCATCGCCGGCCTGGGCGCGATCTCGGACCGGCCCGGAACGGCCCTGATTCATACCGACTCGACCTACGTCATCGAAGGCATCACGAAGTGGATCCTGGGCTGGAAGCGCCGCGGCTGGACGACCGCCGCCGGTGAGCCGGTCAAGAACGAGGACCTGTGGCGCGCGCTCGACGCGGTCGTCTCCGCGCGCGGGCGCGGCGGCGTCGAGTGGCGCTGGGTGAAGGGCCACTCCGGCCACGACGCGAACGAGCGCTGCGACGAGATCGCGGTCGCGCTCGCCAAGCGGTATTCGATCGAGCTGTACGACGGCCCGCTGCTCTCCTACCCGTACGGCTCCCTGCTGCCGTCGGCGGCGAAGGCGCTGCCCGCGCGGCCGAAGGCCGGCGAGCGCAAGGCCGCCGACTCGCGGCCGGTCTCCTACATCAGCCTGCTAGACGGCGAGCTCCGGCGCCACGACACGTGGGCGGAGTGCTCGGAGCGCGTCAGCGGCAAGCCGGCCAAGTTCAAGAAGGTCCGCTCGGAGGAGGAAGCCGCCGAGGTCCGCCGGTCCTGGGGGCTTTCCTAGGGTTTCAGCGTGGGGACCGGCGCGGGCGTGGTGCTGCGCACGACGTCGGCGGGCAGCGGCGCGGGGTGCGCCGGCGGAGCGGCGGCCGGTTCCGCTCCTGCGGCGGGAACGGGCGGCGGAGAGCCGGACCAGCGGAACATCGAGCAACCCGCGGCGAACGCGGCGGCCAGGACGGCGAGCGGGATCAGTTTCTTCATAATAGCGGGGCCTCGGCGACGACGCGGCGCGACTGCAGCCACAGGAACGCGTTGAACAGGTGGGAGCCGACCGCCGCCGCCCAGACGAACCAGTCGAGCCGGCCGATCGCGGTCAGCGCGAGGATCAGATAGACGTAGTCTCGGCTGGCGATGCGTTCGACGGTGAGTGCCATCGGCCCGCGCTTGTCCTCGGGCACGCGCAGGACGAGGTACCACACGGAGAAGCCGCAGGCCAGGAAGCCGGTCACGAGAAGCGTCCCGGGAAGGAGCCAATCGTGTCCCGGATGCAGGCGCGCGACGCCGATCGGCAGAGCGATGAAGGTCATCAGATGCGCGAAATGGTCGGCCCAGACGTCGTACGCCGCGCCCGACGGCGAGGACAGATGCTTGAGGCGCGCGATCTCGCCGTCGCAGCCGTCGAGCAGGCAGCAGAACCAGAGCACGAGGGCCCCGTAGAACTGCAGGCGGGCCGAGGGCGCCGCCAGCCACCACGCGCCGACCAGGCCGAGCACGAGGCCCGCCGTCGTCACGTCGTTCGGCGTCACGGGAAACGGGAGCAACAGGCGCGAGATCGCGATCGACAGTGAGCGGTCGAACTTCGCGATATACCCGTCGTTGTCCTTCGCGAGACGGGCGTAGAGAACGGAGGCCGCGCGCGCCGCGGCGGCCGGGCCGCGCGCGTCGAGGAACGAGCCGAGGGGGACCTCGGCGGCCGGGGCGGCCAGGGCTTTCGCGAGGACGCTCTCCGGGTCGGCGCTGCCCGCGCGGAACGCGGCGGGATTCCACCGCAGCGCGGCGGCGGTCCGCCCGGACAGGGCGTGCCGCGCGTCGCCCGCACCCGCCTGGGCGACGGCGTCCGCGCCGGCGGCGAACACGAACAGCCCGCCTTCGTCGGGAAAGGAGTCGGGGTCGAGTGCCAGCAGGGGCAGGCGCGGGTCGAGCGCGCCGGCGCCGATCTTGTCTCCGAGCGTGGGTACGCCCGCCGCGCGGAGCTGGAACGCCCATTTGCGCATGAACGCGTCGTCAGCACCCGCGATCACGATGCGGTCGGGCGAGAGCTCCTTGCCCGCGCGGACGGCGGCGCGCACGGCGGCGGGGAGGCCCGCGACGAGCGGGGCGTCCGCGGACGCCGCGATCAGGACCTGCCAGGGGCGCTTCGCGGGAGCGCTCATGAGCGGCGGGTCATCTCGAACAGATTCGTCGCTTGGCCGCCGAGGAAGCCCTCGAAGCGCCGCCCGTCGATGAGCGGGCGCTCGGCGATCTCGAAATAGGCGTAGGTCCACGGCTTCTTGACGACGCGGGAGCCGGAGCGCATCTCGACGGGGATGACGACCGCCTGCGTCGAGGACTGGCGCAGCTTGGAGCCTCGCTCGCCCTCGATCTCGGGCTTCATCGGCACGCCCGCGGCCTTCAGCGCCGACACGGTCTTCTCGATGTCGTCGAGCGCCTCCGTTCCATGCGAATGGACGGCGGCGGTGAAGTGGTTGACCGTGTGGCCGTGAAGCAGAGTCCAGGCGCCGAACTGGGACTCGCGCTCGAGCGCCGCCGCGTCGGAGGCCTTCGGCGCGGGCCAGGGGCGCGCGAACTGCGCGGCCCAGCGGCGCAAGAGCTTCTCCCGTTTTCGGGCGGCGAGCTTGGGGAGCGCGGCCAAGTCGGCGAGCTCGGCGTCGCTCAAGCCCGGGGCGGCCTGCGCCGCGGAGGCGAGCGCGATCCGCCGCGCGCGAGGCGACAGCTCCCAGACGCGCAGCTCGGAGATGAACAGCTTGGGGAGATTCTCCGACGGCGGCGCGAAGTGCAGGGAGGTCAGGTGCTTGTCGGGGAAGTCGTACGCGCCGGCGGCGCGGTAGCCGAGCGCCTCGAAGGGGCGAGAGATCGCCGCGATGCCCGACCAACGCGTCTGCGCCGCGAACGTGCGGAACGCGAGGTGGTCGTTGCGGAAGGTTCCGCCGCAGTTCTTGAGGACGTCCTCGTAGGCGCGCGCGTAATCGACCCGGTCCCTATACTCCTCCCACAGATAGGTGAAGAGCCGCTCCAGGAAGGCCGTTTGCGCGATCACGTCAGGATTTTACCAGAAAAGGTCGCCCTGAGCGTTGACGGCGGGGTCTCGGAGCGACGGCTCGTCGACGTCGGAGGCGCCGACGCGGGGGGAGACTGCGCGGGCGTCGAGGAGCCCGGACGGATAGGGGAGCAATAGCTCCTGGAGGCGCGCGACCGGAGTCTTCGGATCGAGCCATTCCCCTTCGGCGTCCTTCGCGAGCACGGCGGGCATGCGGTCGTGGAAGCGCGCGACGGCGGGGTTCGCCGGCACGGTGATCACCGTGAAGTTCCCGGGCTCCCACAGTCCCGCGAACGCGAACAGCTCTCCGGTCTTCAGCGAGAACCACCTTGGGGCTTTGTCCGCGCCGCGCTTGGGCCACTCGTACCACCCGTCGGCCGGCACGAGCGCGCGGCGCCAGCGGAACGCCTCGCGGAAGAACGGCTTGTCGAGCAAAGTCTCGGCGCGCGCGTTGATCTGGGGCTTGGCCTCCGGCCCCTTGGCCCACGCGGGCAGGAGTCCCCACGCGAGCATCGCCATGCGGCGCTCGGGTGCCAGCATCACCACGGGCGCCTTCTGGCTCGGGGCCAAGTTGAAGCGGAGCTGGAGGCCCGGGGCGGGGGCGGCGCCGAAGCGCTCGGCAACGGTCTTCGGGTCTTTACCGACGGTATACCGGCTGCACATGGGCGCCATCCTATCACTTCTGCTAGAATGCGGGCGAAGATGCCTCCAAAACCGACGTTGGCGCGCCGCTCGAGCGGCGTCCTGCTCCACCCGACGTCCCTTCCAGGGCCGCGCGGGGGGACGCTCGGCGCCGAGGCCCTGCGCTTCGTGGACTTCCTCGCAGACTGCGGCCAATCGTGGTGGCAGATGCTCCCGGTGTGCCCGCCCGACGAGATCGGCTCGCCGTACGCCTCGCCGTCGAGCTTCGCGGGCAGCCCGGCGCTCATCGACGCCGACCTGCTCGCGGTCGAGGGACTCCTCAAGAAGGCGGAGCTGGGCCAGTCGAAGGAAAAGGCGCTGCGCGCCGCGTTCGCGTCTTTCCGCAAGCGCGCCTCGCGCGAGGATAAGGAGGACTTCGAGGCGTTTCGCGTCCGCGAGGCCTCCTGGCTCGCCGATCACGCCCTCTTCTTCGGCCTCAAGGACGCCAACCACGGCCGCCCGTGGACCGAATGGGACGAGCGCCTGCGCCGCCGCGACCCCGCGCGTCTGGCCGAGGCCCGCGCGAATATTCCCGATGAGCTGCGCTACCACGAGTTCTGCCAGTGGCTGTTCTCCCGCCAGTGGGAGGCGGTGCGCCGGCACGCCGCCGCGCGCGGCGTCAGCCTCATGGGCGACGCGCCGATCTACGTGCGCCACGACAGCGCGGACTGTTGGGCGAACCAGGAGCTCTTCTTCCTCGATGAAAAGGGCCTGCCGACCGTGGTCGCGGGCGTGCCGCCCGACTATTTCTCGGCCGTGGGCCAGCTATGGGGCAACCCGCTCTATCGCTGGGACCGCCACAAGGAAACGGGCTTCCGGTGGTGGATCTCGCGCTTAAAGGCCTGCGCCGAGCGCTTCGACGCCCTGCGCCTCGATCATTTCATCGGCTTCCGCAATTACTGGGAAATCCCGGCCGGTGCGCCGACCGCTACCCGCGGCCGCTGGGTGAAGGCACCCGGCGACGAGCTGTTCGAGGCCGTGCTGGCGGAGGTCAAAGGCCTCGAGATCGTCGCCGAGGATCTCGGCGTCGCGACGCCCGAGGTCATCGCGCTGCGCGACAAGTTCAAGCTCCCCGGCATGCGGCTGTCCCAGTTCTCGTTCGGCGGCACGGAGAAGGACTGGCCCGCGAACTGGCCCGAGAACTGCGTCGGCTACACCGGCACGCACGACAACGACACCACACGCGGCTGGTGGGAGGACGACGGCACGCAGAACGCCCAGCGCGCCCCCGCGCAGGCCGAGGAGGAACGCCGCGCGCTGCGCCGCGCTCTCGGCCGCGAGGCCGAGCTCCCGTCTTGGGACCTCGTGGAGCTCACGTGGCGCTCGCCCGCGCTCACCGCGATCGCGCCGATGCAGGACTTTTTGAACCTCGACGGCGGCGCGCGCATGAACCGGCCCGGCACCATCGAGAACAATTGGCGCTGGCGCATGGACGCGGGAGCGCTGACGCCGCGCCTTGCGGGGCGCCTCGGTCTTCTCACCGGCGCCTGCGGACGCGCGCCGGAGCAGCGGTGAGCGCCGGAGCCGTCGACCACAAGGCGTCGGCGCTGACGGATCTCGATCTCCACCTCTTCAACGAGGGCACGCACGTCCGCCTCTACGACAAGCTCGGCGCGCATCTCGAGACGCGGGCGGGAAAGGCCGGCACGCGCTTCGCGGTCTGGGCTCCGAACGCCAAGAAAGTGTCCGTCATCGGCGACTTCAACGGCTGGGCCAAGACCAAGCACCCGCTCAAACCCCGCGCCTCGTCCGGCATCTGGGAGGGCTTCATCCCGGGCGTCGCGAAGGGTGCGGTCTACAAGTACTACATCTCCTCGCACGTCGGCGGCCACAAAGGCGAGAAGGCCGACCCGTACGGCTTCCGCCACGAGGAGCCGCCGCGCACCGCCTCGATCGTCTGGGATCTCGACTATGAGTGGAACGACGCGGAGTGGGTGAAGGGCCGCAAGCAGCGCAACGCCCTCTCGGCGCCGATGTCCGTGTATGAAGCCCATCTCGGTTCGTGGCGGCGCGTCCCCGAGGAGGGGAACCGCTCGCTCACCTACCGCGAGATCGCGCCTCTGCTCGCCGCGCATGTGAAAAAGCTCGGCTTCACCCACGTCGAGCTGATGCCCGTCATGGAGCACCCGTTCTACGGCTCGTGGGGCTACCAGACGACGGGCTATTACGCGCCCACGTCCCGGTACGGCGCCGCTCAAGACTTCATGTTCCTCGTGGACCATCTCCATCAGGAGGGGATCGGCGTGATCCTCGACTGGGTGCCCTCGCATTTCCCCGAGGACGCGCACGGCCTCGGCTTCTTCGACGGGACGGCGCTGTACGAGCACTCGGACCCGAAGCTGGGCTTCCACCCCGACTGGAAATCGGCCATCTACAACTACGGGCGCAACGAGGTGCGAGCCTTCTTGATCTCCAACGCCCTCTTCTGGCTCGAGAAATTCCACGCCGACGGGATCCGCGTCGACGCGGTCGCGTCGATGCTCTACCTCGACTACTCGCGCAAGGCGGGCGAGTGGATCCCGAACAAGTTCGGCGGGCGCGAGAACCTCGAGGCGATCGACTTCCTGAAGAAGCTCAACGAACGGGTCTACGAGCACCACGGCGACGCGCAGACGATCGCCGAGGAGAGCACGGCCTGGCCCGGGGTCTCGAAGCCGACCTATCTCGGCGGCCTGGGCTTCGGCCTCAAGTGGGACATGGGCTGGATGCACGACACGCTCAAGTACTTCCGCGAGGACCCGGTCCACCGCAAGTACCACCAGAACGAGATCACGTTCCGCGCGATCTACCAGTTCCACGAGAACTTCACGATGCCGCTCTCCCACGACGAGGTCGTGCACGGCAAGGGCGCTCTGCTGTCGCAGATGCCCGGCGACGACTGGAAGAAGTTCGCGAACCTGCGCCTGCTGTACGCCTGGCAGTGGGCGATGCCGGGCAAGAAGCTCCTGTTCATGGGCGGCGAGATCGCGCAGCGCCAGGAGTGGGGGCACGACCGCTCGCTCGACTGGCACCTGCTCGCGCACGACAGCCACAAGGGCGTGATGCGCTGGGTGGAAAGGCTCAACCGCGTGTACCGCTCCGAGCCCGCGCTGCACGAGCGCGACTGCGACGAGCGGGGCTTCGAGTGGGTGGACTCCTCCGACTCCGACAACTCCGTCGTCTCGTTCCTGCGCAACGGCGCGTCGCCGGACGAGCAGGTGCTGTGCGTGTTCAACTTCACGCCCGTGCCGCGCCCGAACTACCGCGTCGGCGTGCCGTGCGCGGGCTGGTGGGGGGAGCTCGCCGATTCCGACGCGTCGGAGTTCGGCGGCTCCGGCGTCACGCTCGGCGGCGGGGCCAAGACGGACAAGGAGCCCTGGCACGGCCGGCCGTACTCGCTGAAGCTCCAGCTGCCGCCGATGGCGGCCGTCTTCCTGAAGCGTCCCGCGAAATAATATTAGCGCGACAGGGCGCGCTTATGTCGCGCGTTCGTCCGGTGTACGAGCACCGCCAGAATGAACGCCAGCACGAGCGAAGATCCGATCGTGCCGAGGTTGAGCCCGCCTTTCGCCGCGGGCTTCGTCAGCAGATCGCCGAAGGTCGCCCCGAACGGGCGCGTCAGCACGAACGCGATCCAAAACAGGAGGACGCGGCTGATCTTGGTGCAATAATACGCCGCGACGACGAGGGCCAGCAACCCGCCGATGAGTGCCGCGCCGCCCAGGAAGCCCAGGCCGGAGCTGTCGGCTAGGAAATCGCCCAGGGCCGTGCCCAAGGTGTTCGAGAGCAGGATCGCGGTCCAGTAGAACGCCTCGGCGCGGGGCGTTTCGATCTTATCGACCGACAGGCTCTTCTCGCTCGCGCGCCAGGCGACGAGCACGGCCGTGAGGCCCGAGATCAGGGTCAGGGAGCCTTTCGCGTAGCCGAGCCCCATGGTCCGGTCCATGAAGTCCGACATCGTGGTGCCCGCGGTGCTCGTCGCGAGGATCACGGTCCAGTACAGCACGGGATGGAACTTGCGCGAGCGGACCTGGGCGATCACGGCAACGAGGAACATGCCGATCAGAATGAGAGAGCTTCGCGCATAGCCGATGTTCAGCGTCATCGACAGCAGGTCGCCCGCCGTTTCGCCCAAGGTGGTGGCGCAGATCTTCATCACCCAGAACGCGGCGGTGACCTCGGCGACCTTATTCATCCCGCGATTATAGATTAGAAGCGCGAGGAGTAGTTCATGCCGACGCGCTCGCTCGCCATGCGGCCGTCCTTGACGCCCCACTCGGTCTTAAACGAGACCGGGGAGCCGCGGCGCGACAAGGTCAGCGCGGCCAAGCCGCGGACGTCGCCGTTTAAGATGGCGCTCTGCACGGCGGAGCCGGGACGGGTGTCGAAGTCCACGCGCAGCGGGCCGATGTTGAAGTCGGTGCGAAGGCCCGCGACGTACAGGTAGGCGCCGCCCAGGACGGCGGCGGAGGCCATGAAGCCGGGGTCCCAGTTGGAGAGGTTGGAGGCGTAGGCGCCCGAGTCCTTGCCGAAGCGCTCGAGCTGGTAGCGGCGGATCAGGGCGTCGGCGACGGCGTCGGTCAGGACGGTCACGTGGGCGCCGGCGGCCTGGCGCTGCCATGCGGCGGCCTCGGCGATGCCCATCGGACCGGCAGGGCGCTCCTCGAGCAGGCGACGCGCGGTCTTCTCCTGACGGTAGCGCAGGCGCTCCGTGAAGACCTTGTCGGAGGTCCCGAGCGGCACCGCGCTCATGCGGCGCGACAGGCCGCCGGGGATCACCGCGGAGATCAAGTGGCCGCGCACGAGGCCGTAGACGCCGTCGGCCAAGGCCTCGACGCCGCGATAGACGGGCTGGACGGACTCGGCCCAGTCCTCGGAGCGGGCCGGAGCGGCCAGGATCAGCAGAGCGATCGCGAGAGCCTTCATCCCTCCAAGAATAGCCGGGAAGCTCGACCGGGTCGGGGGCCTGCGGACTGCGGGGAGGGCGGCGGAGGGCCCCAGGCAATATGGGCCTTTAGGCCTAGAGGGGACGGCGGGGATGCCTCGGCGAGTCATCATGGTGAGATCGTGTTTGCTGGTGAGGCATCCGCCGCCGTCCCGATCACTATAGCCGGGTCGTGTTACGGAATTTAGTATCCTCCCTCCATGAAAAAGCTCCTTTTCGCCGTGCTCGCCCTCGCCGCGGCTTTGCCCGCGAGCGCCCTCATCAAGACCAGGGTCGTCGAGTACAAGGACGGCGACGTCGTGCTTCAGGGGTACGCCGCCTGGGAGGACGGATTCAAGGACAAGCGCCCCGGCATCCTCGTCGTGCATGAGTGGTGGGGCCACGGGCCGTACGCGCGCCGCCGCGCGGAGCAGCTGGCCAAGCTCGGCTACACCGCGTTCGCGCTCGACATGTACGGAAAGGGCGTCCTCGCGAAGACGCACGAGGAGGCTGGTCAGCTCGCCGGTGCGTTCTTTACCGACCGCGCCGCCATGCGCAAGCGCGCCTTGGCCGGCCTCGAGCAGCTGAAGAAGCTGCCGTTCGTAGACTTGGACAAGCTCGGGGCGATCGGCTACTGCTTCGGCGGGGCGACGGTCCTCGAGCTCGCGCGCGCGGGCGTCGACCTCAAGGGTGTGGCGAGCTTCCACGGCGCCCTGGCGACGCCCACCCCCGCGACCGAGACCCCGAAGGCCAAGATCCTCGTCCTGCACGGCGCCGACGATCCGAACGTCTCGCCCCAGGTGCCGGCGTTCCTGGAGGAGATGCGCAAGGTGAAGGCCGACTGGCAGTTCATCCAGTACGGCGGCGCCGTGCACAGCTTTACCGTCCCCGAGGCCGGCACGGACACCGCGAAAGGCATGGCTTACAACAAGGACGCCGATCACCGCTCCTGGGAAGCCATGAAGTCCTTCTTCGAGGAAGTCTTCTCCGACAAGAAATAGCGGGTCTCCTAGGTCCTTAGACCCCCGTCAAAGGGCGCCGCGTCGTTTACAATAAGGTATGAGCCCGCGCCTGAGGCGGACCGTCCTGGCCCTCGCCGCCGTCTTTCTCGCCGCGATCCCGGCGCTCGCCCAGCTCGAGCCCGACGGCGACGGCGAGAGCGACTGGGAGGCGTTCGTTCCGGCCTCGACGGCTACGCTCACGCCGGCGGGGGCCACGACGCCGGAAGGCGGCTTCTCGGCGCCTGAGCGCGTCAAATTCGGCGAGAAGATGCGCGAGCACGTCCTCGACCAGCTCTGCCGCTCCATCAACCTGTCGTTCGACTACCACGCCCCCGGCGACTTCAGCGGCACCGGCGGCCGGATGCGCCGCTGGTTGGCCCCCATGCCCGACGGCCGCCTGACGATCGTCGACGAGGAGCTGATCAGCGTCGGCTACGGTCATACCTTCTCCAAGACCTTCACCGAGGCGGGGAACGTCGCGCTCGGAGTGGGCTTTGGCGTCCGCGTCGAGGGCGGCTCGATGGTGATACGGCCGCTGGAGGGGAAGGCGACCTGTAAAGAAATCGACCGGCTCATCGACCTGCGCGACATCAAGACGGTCCTGCCGTTTAAAGCCGCGCGCGTGGCCGCGATGCGGACCGGCGAGCTGTGGCGCCTGCCCTTCTCGCTCACGATGAGCCATACCGAATCGGCGTCCGTCCCGGCGGTCGAGAACGTCGGCGTCTCCCTGTCCTTCGGCGGCGCGCAGACGGGCGCCGCCACGTTGACCGTCTTCCGGCTCTCCGAGTCGCAGCTGCGCTTCCGCTTCCGCATCGACCGCGTCAAGGTGCGCTCGCGCGGCGGCGGGGTCGTCGCGACCCTTCCGGCGGTGCAGGCCTTCGCGGCCGGCGCGAACATCGGCTCCCAGCTGCTCAACAGCGCCGACGTCGCCGCCAAGCTCGAGGGGCACAAGTACGCGACGATGGGCGCGAAGGCGCTCGCCGACGCGCTCGACAGCGAGATCATCGGGCAGATCAACCGCTATGCGATCGCCTCCCTCGGCGTCTCCAATTCCCGCACGCAAGGCAAGCGCGTCGTCCTCGAGTACGTCGTGGACCCGCGCGATCCCGTGCAGGCCGAGGCCGTCGCCAAGGCCCTGCACGGCGACTTCGAGTCCCTCGCCAAGATGGCCTGGCGCCTGGGCACCCAGCAGACCACCGACGGCAGCACCGAGGCCGCCTACCTCCGTATGAAGGAGGAGCACGACGCGAAGCTCGGCGCCGCGGCCTACGCGGCGATCGACTCCTACCGTCAGCGGTCCCGCTCGGGCTCGCTGAACCTGCCTTTCCTGATGCTCCAGAACTGGGGGAAGTCCAAGAGCGACAACACCATGACTCGCTACACCGGCGAGGGCGGCGAGTACCACTTCGAGCGCGCCGACAAGTCCCGTTCGTCGGAATATCTGACGCTTCCGTATCTCGGCCCGCTGGTCAAGGACAACGTCCAGCGCGACGTCCAGGTCGTGACCCAGGCCAAGGCCGGCGAAGCCTACGGTGACCCGATCGTGGTCTATCTGCAGCAGCACGGCTTCCTGCACGAGTCGGAGCGCCAGGTCCGCAAGAAGGCCCAGCAGTTCAGCGACATCATGGCCCTGGCCGGGACGCGCGGCGGCGGGCCGGACCCACGCCTGGCGCTGCCGCTGTCGAAATACTTTCCGGAGCCGCCGTCGCCGACCTTGCCCAACCGCAAAGGCGCGATGGCGTTCACGTTGGTCTTCAGCCAGGCGGGGGTCAAGCAGCTCGCGAACGCAACGGCGGAGGACATCCTCAAGTCCTACGCCGCCGTGTGCGACTCCCAGCCCGCCATGCAGTGGCTGCTCGCCAACGCCAAGCTCGCGGGCGGGAAGCTGCTCTATGATTGGAACGCGGCGAAGCTGTTCTTCCCGGACACGGCGGACGGTCGGGAGAGCGATGAGGCGAGCTCGCTCGCGTCTTTGGCCAAGGAGGCGGCCGGCCTCATTGCCGACCTGGCCGCGGTGCGCGACGCTCCCGACAACGAGTCCCGCTCGAAGGCGCTGGCCGAGGCGTTCGGCGGCGCGGGCAAGAGCGGCCTGAAGTACGACGACGCGCTGCGCGTGTTCGTCCAGCTCGTGGACCCGATGAACCTGACCGGCGACTTCGTCGCGACGGTCGACCGCCCACGCAAACAGGCGGACGTGGCCATCCACCTCGTCCTCAAGAAGAACCGTCCCGAAAACGAGCTCCTGCGCGCGGCGGGAGAGGCGAAGTCCCGCTTCGCCGAGCCGTCGATCCTGACGGATTGAGCGACTGTATAGTTCTGATGCGGGCAGGGCGGCGAGGTCATGGCCGTCGGGCACGGCGGGATTGACCCGCCTCTAGCGGGTCGCGACTATCAGGCCGCGTCGCGACCCTCACGGCCCGACGGCCATGACCTCGCC
>JBBQVX010000099.1:0-14369 GCA_038211115.1 Elusimicrobiota bacterium
TGTCAGGCTTGCCGGATTGCAGTATTTAAACTTGCCTGGATTTGAAAAATACTGCAATCCGGCAAGCCTGACACTCTCTTCAGCGGGCGAAGAGCTTCAGCGTTGAGGCGTGGAGGCGAGCCGTGTCCTCGGGCGTCGGGCCGTAGCCGCCGCCGAGAACGACCGCGACCGGAACGCGATAGGTCGTGCAGGTCTCCCACACGGCCATATCGCGCTCGCGGATGCCCTGCTCGGTGAGCGCAAGGCCGCCCAAACGGTCCTTCTCCCAGACATCGACGCCGCTTTGATAGATCACGAGATCGGGCTTGAAGTCCATAACGGCCCGAAGCCCATGGCGGAGCTTATCGTAGTACTCGGCGTCGCCGGTCGCCGGCACGAGCTCGACGTCGAGCGAACTCCGCTGACGGACCTCCGGGTAGAGGCCGTACTGGTGCATGGAGAACGTAAACGTGTCCGGGTCGCCCTTGAAAATGGAAGCCGTCCCGTTGCCCTGATGCACGTCGAGGTCGACGACCGCGGCCCGCTCCAGCATGCCCTCGGCGCGCAGCTTCAAGATCGCGAACGCGATGTCGTTGACCGCGCAGTAGCCCTCGCCGTGGTCGCGGAACGCGTGGTGCGCCCCGCCGCCCGCGTGAAGACCGACGCCCGTCTCGAGCGCGTGCCGCGCCGCCAGCAAGGTCCCCCCCGCCGACAGCCTGTGCGCGAGCGCGATCTCCGGAGAGAACGGCAGCTCGAGGCGCGCGACGTCGGCCGGGCTCAAGGCGCCGGTCATGAGCTTCTCGACCCAATCCGGGCCGTGAACGAGGAGCAGGTCCTCCCGGGAGGGCTCAGCCGGCACGAGGATGTCGGCGAAGGCGCGGCAGGCGTCCGCGGCCAGACGGAACTTGGCGGTCGAAAACGAGTGCTCTCCGTAATTCACCTCGTACTTCGGCGAATAAACCACACGGGGCTTCATATAAAGGATGGGCGCAGGAGCCCGAGCAAGACGAGGGCCAGGCACGCGGTTCCGAGCCAATCGCCGTGCCTGCTATAAAAGGAACGGGCCGGGAACGCGTCCTCGAGCGGAACCTCGGCGTCGAGCCGTCCGCGTTCATTCAAGGGCAGCTCGGCCGTCGTCACGCCCCAAGGATCGATGACCGCCGAGACGCCGTTGTTGCCGGCGCGGACGACGCTCAGGCGATTCTCGATCGCGCGGAAGCGGTTGACGCGATAGTGCTGCCGCGGGCCCCACGTGTCGAGGTACCACGCGTCGTTGGTGATGTTGACGAGCAGACGCGCGCCGCGCGAGGCGTCGAGGCGCGGCCAGCGCGGAAAGATCGCCTCGTAGCAGATCGTGACCGCGGTCGGGCCCCACGCCGTGTTCAGCAGCGGCTGGCGCGCCTCGCCCGCCTCGAGGTCGCCCAGAGTGTCGAGGATCATGAGCCAGCGGTCGATGACGTAGCGCGGCACCCAGCTCCGCAGCGGCACGAACTCGCCGAACGGCACGAGCTGGCGCTTGGCGTAGAAGCCGTCGATCTTTCCGTCCGGCGCGATCAGCTGAACGGCATTGGCCGGACCACCGCTTCGATCGGCGGAGGCGATGATTCCGACGAGCTGCGGCGCGCCGAGCTTGACCGCCCAGCGCGCGGCCTCGGGCGCCGGCTCGGCCCGCGGCGTCCAGCGCGGAATCGAGGTCTCGGGCCAGACGACGAGCGCCGGGGGCGCGGGGCGCGGACGCGAGAGCAGCTCGTCGTAGCCGTCCAGAATCTCCGCGACCCAGGCCTCATTCCACTTGTGATACTGGTCGATACGCGGCTGGAGGATCTCGACGCGGCCGGCGGGCCCGCGGCTCTCCGGGCGCGAAGCGAGGACCGCGGCGCCGTGCGCCCAGACGCCCGCGGCGAGCGCGACGGCTACGGACAGCGCCGCGACGGCACCGCCGTCGCGCTCATCGAGCCAAGCCTCGGCGAGAGCGGCGTTGAAGAGCATGAGGACGAAATCGAGCAGATGCGGCCCGCCCCACGAGCCGGCCTGGATCAAGGAGAGCTCGCTCCACTGCGTGTAGCCCAGAAGGTCCACGCCGAAGCGCGCCGTCCAGCGCGACGCGGCGGAAGCGACGGCGGTCCAGCACAGCGCCCAGACGAAGGGCCGCGCGGCGAACGGAACGCCGCGGGAGAGAAAGCGGGCGAGCGCGGCCGCGGCGGCCCAGCTCGCGCCGAGGACGGACGCGAGCGCGACGACGGCGAGCGCGGACACGGGTGCTGGCACCTGCGCGAAGCGGCACGTCGCGTAGATCCAGTGCAGCGCGGCGGCGTGATAGGCGAAGCCCGCGACGAAGCCGCAGAGGGCGGCGCGGCGCGCGGTCGGAGCCGCGTTCGCGGCGAGGACCAGGGGAACGAGGCCGAACCACGCGAACGCCCAGAGGCCGAGGGACGGAAGGCCCAAAGCGGCCAGCGCCCCGCCCAAGGCGGCGAGGCCTAGCTGGGCGTGTCCGACCCGTGGCATTTCTTGTACTTCTTGCCCGAGCCGCAGTAGCAGGGATCGTTGCGGCCGATGGTCTGCAGGCTGCGCGGCGCCGTGGAGCCGCCGCCGGAGAGGATGCTCTTCGGCGCGGCGGACTTGACGACGCGGGTCGTCGCCGGCTCGGTCGGATCCTCGCCCGACGTCTCGCTCGCCTCGGGATGGACGGCCACGACCGGCGGGGGCGCGACGGGCGCCTTCGGGGCCTCGACGCGGTACACGTACTCGACCGTCTGCTCGCGGACGCGGCCGAGCAGGGCCTCGAAGTAGTTGAAGCTTTCCTTCTGGTACTCGACCTTCGGATCCTTCTGCGCGTAGGAGCGCAGGAAGATCGCCTTCTTGAGGTGGTCGAGATCGTAGAGGTGGTTCTTCCAGGCCTTGTCGATCATCTGCAGCATGACCATCTTCTCGACCTCGTGGAAATCGTAGCCCGTGAAATCGGCCGGTCGGCGGGCGTAGATGTCCATCGCGGACTTGAGGAGGTCGCGCTTGAGGTTTTCCTTGGAGAGACGCGCCGCCTCCTCGGGAGTGGGGTTCCACGCGATCGAGAACGTCCGCTCGAGATAAGCCGAGAGCTCAATTAGGTTGGCGCCTTCCGGATGGAGGTCGTCCTTGATCGCCGCGTCCACCTGCTCGGCGACGTCCTCCTGGATCATGGCCTGAATCTGCGCGCTGACGGTCTCGCCGAACAGCACCTCGTCGCGCAGCTTGTAGACGACCTCGCGCTGCTTGTTCATCACGTTGTCGTAGTCGAGCAGCTGCTTGCGGATGTCGAAGTTGTGGGTCTCGACGCGGCGCTGGGCGTTCTCGATCTGATAGGAGACCAGGCCGGACTCGATGACCTCGCCCTCCTTCATGCCGAGCTTTTCCATGAGGGGCGCGATGCGGTCCGAGCCGAACAGGCGCATCAGCTCATCGTCGAGGGCGAGATAGAAACGCGTCGAACCCGGATCGCCTTGGCGGCCGCAGCGGCCGCGGAGCTGGTTGTCGATGCGGCGGGACTCATGCCTCTCGGTGCCGAGCACATGCAGGCCGCCCAGGCTCTTGACGAGCTCATATTCCGCCGCGTCTTGGGGGTTCCCGCCCAACAAGATGTCCGTGCCGCGACCGGCCATATTCGTCGCGATCGTGACCGCGCCTTTGCGCCCGGCCTGCGCGATGATCTCGGCTTCCTGCTCGTGATACTTCGCGTTGAGGACCTGGCAGGGCACGCCTTTGTGCCGGAGCATCGCGGAAATCTTCTCCGACTTCTCGATCGAGCGCGTGCCGACGAGGACAGGGCGGCCGACCTTCCACAGCTCGATGACTTCATCGACGATCGCGTTAAACTTCTCGCGCTCGCTCTTGTAAACGAGGTCCGACTCGTCGACGCGGCTCGTGATCCGGTTCGTCGGGATCTCGCGGACTTCCATCCCGTAGATTTCCTGGAACTCGTCGGCCTCGGTCATCGCGGTGCCGGTCATGCCGGCGCGCTTCTTGTAGATCTTAAAGAAATTCTGGAAGGTGATCGTCGCGAGGGTCTGGTTTTCCTCGCGCGGCGCGAGATTCTCGTGCGCCTCGACGGCCTGGTGCAGGCCGTCGGACCAGCGGCGGCCGGGCATCAGGCGGCCCGTGAACTCGTCGACGATGATGACCTCGCCGTCTTTGACGACGTACTCGACGTCGCGCTTATAGAGGTGCCAGGCGCGCAGGGCCTGCGTGATGTGATGGACCCACTCGCCCTCGAGGTCGTCGTAGAGGTTGCCGATGCCGAGCAGGGCCTCGCACTTCGAGATGCCTTCCTCGGTGAGGATCGCCGTATGGTTCTTCTCATCGACGATCGCGTCCCAGCCCTTCTGCAGGTCGGTGCCGGAATACTTCGCCTGAATCTCGTCTTCTTCCGTGATGATCCGCACGCGGAGGTTCGGGATCAGCTTGTTGACGATCGCGTAGCGCTCGGTCGATTTCTCGGCGGCGCCGGAGATGATCAGCGGCGTGCGCGCCTCGTCGATGAGGATCGAGTCGACCTCGTCGATGATCGCGTAGTACAGATGCTGGAGCACGCGGTCTTCCTTGCGCACGACCATGTTGTCGCGCAGGTAGTCGAAGCCGAGTTCGTTGTTCGTGATGAAGGTGATGTCGCACTTGTACCCGGCCTGGCGCTCGGCGTTGGAGACGTCGTGCTGGACGCAACCGACGGTCAGGCCGAGGAAGCGGTACACGGGTCCCATCCACTCGCTGTCGCGCTTGGCCAGGTAGTCGTTGACCGTGACGATGTGGCAGCCCTTGCCGACAAGCGCGTTCAGGTACGCGGGAGCCGTCGCGACGAGCGTCTTGCCTTCGCCGGTGCGCATCTCGGCGATCGAGCCGTTGTGCAGGACCATGCCGCCGAGCAGCTGCACGTCGAAGTGGCGCAGGCCGATCGTGCGGAGCGCGGCCTCGCGACACAGGGCGAACGCCTCAGGCAGGACCTCGTTGAGGGCCGCGATCTCGGCCTGCTTGCGCTCCTCGCGAACGTCGTCGTCGTTGTTGGCAATCGTGATCGTGGCGAACAACTCGGCGACGCGGGCCTTCAGGGCGGCGGTGCGCAGCGGGAAATCGGCGTCGGCCAGAGCCTTGGTCTCGGCTTCGAGCGCGTTGCACTTGTCCAGCAGCGGGCGGAAGCGCTTAAGCGTGCGCTCGCTGGGCGTGCCGAAGGCCTTCTCGTATAGAGCTTTAATCATGCGAAAGCCTAGTGTAGCAATTTAGCTCGGGCCCTTCAGCGAACGCGGGCTTTCAGGATCTTGTCGCCGGGCTCGAGCGCGTCGAGGACGTCCATGCCCGCGACGACCCGGCCGAAAGCCGTGTAGCGGCCGTCGAGATGGGGCGTGGGGACGAGGCTCACGAACAGCTGGCAGCCGCCGGTGTCCGGGCCGGCCTTCGGCATGCCGAGCGTCCCGCGGAGGAACGGCAGGCGGTTGACCTCGTCGACGATACGGAAGCCGTCGTCCCCCCAGCCCGAGCCGCGCGGATCCGCGCCCTGCACGACGAAGGCGGTCACGACGCGATGCCAAATCGTCCCGTCGTAGACCCCCTTGCGGGCCGTGGCCGCGATCGCGGCGACGGTGTTCGGCGCGGCGGCGGAGTCGAGCCGGAACTCGACCGTCCCCTTCTCGGTCTCGAGGATCAGCACCGGCGACGAGGCCGGCCGCGCGAACTTTTTCGGCGCGTCGAGCGCCGGGGCCCGGACCGCGACGCCCGACGCCTTGAGCGCCTTCTGCAGGGAGCCGCGGATCTCGGCCGTGAGGTCCTTGCGCGCCCAGGCCGCGTTCAACGCGTCCGCGAATACGGGGGATTTGCGCTCGCCCGCGGCGTCGACGGCCGTGCCGAGGAGCTCGAGCGCGGATTTCGGATCACGCAGGACGCCCTCAAGCGCCCCGGCGGCCAGCGGCGACGTCGACGCGGCCAAGGTCTCGAGCGCCTGTGCTCCGACCCGCGCGTCCGGATCGGCGGCGCCCGCGCTCAAGACCGCGCCGGCGTCCGGCAGGAACGCGCTCGCCTCGTATGCCTTCGAGCGTATCCACCAGTGCGGATCCTTGCGCGCGAGCGCGAGGCGCCCGGCTTCGGCGCCGCCGCGGAGCTTCGCCAGCGCGATCAGCGCGCGGCCGCGCGGCATCGGCCCGTCTCCGTCCGCCATCTTCTCGAGGCGGCCGGCGAGCTCTGCGCGGCCCGTCGCGGCGACGGCGTCGGCGGCGGCCGCGCGGACGTGCGCGGAGGGATCGGAGTAGACGGAAAGCGGCATATCCTGCGCGGCCTTCGCGGCGCCGAACGACGCCGCGGCCTCGGCGCGGACGTAGAGATCGGGATCGGACAGCAGCGCGGCGTCCGCGGAGCGCCCGAGCTTCGCCAAAGCCCTGACGGCGAACAGCCGGACGTTCTTGTCGGCGTCCTTCGCGGCCGTCGTCAAGGTCTTTTCGGCGCGCGGGTCCGGGAAACGCGTGAAGGCGTACGCCGCGCGCCAGCGGACCTCGGGGTCCCGGTCCTCGGCCAGCGACAGCAGCTTGTTCAGGCTCGCGGTCGAATACTCGGGCACGCGCTTGAGAAAGCGGCGCCGGAACAAGGCGAGGGCGGTCTCCCCCCGCACGCCCGCATCGACGTCTGTTCCCGCCGACAGCAAGGTTCCTTCGATCTCCAGGCCGCCCGTTTTGCCGAGAGCCTCGACCACGGCGCGCCGCACCGGCGCCTCCGGGTCGAAGATCGCCGGGGTCAGCGCGGCGGCGGCCTCCGCGCGCACGAGGATCGACGCGGCCGTCTCGGGCTCTCCGTCGGGACGTTCGGCCAAGCCGAGCTGGCCCAGGTCCCAGGCGGCTTTCGCGCGCGACGCGGCGTCTTCGGCCCCGAGCGCGGAGCGGCCATCGGCGAGACTGCGCGGGGCGTCACGGCGGACCTCGCCGCCGCAGGCCGATAAGAGAGAGAGGACGGCGAGAGCGAGCGCGCGCACGCCCCGATTATATATCCTTTAGAGGAAGCCGACCTATGCGCCGATCGCTCTCCTTCGCCGTCCTCGTCTCGCTCCTCGCGGCCTGCGTCACCGTCGAGCCCCCTCCCGATCCGCGCGGCTCCGTGAAGCCGGGCCAACGCATGATCGTCATGGTGTATCAATCCCCCGGCCCATGGCTCGTCGCCGATCCCGACAACAAGGCGGAGACCGCGCTGAAGCTCCTGCCGCTCGGAACCTTCCTGCAGGGCATGCAGGAGGAGCGGATCAACGAGCTGTCGAAGGAAGTTCAGCCCTACCTTCCGCGCCCGCGC
This sequence comes from Elusimicrobiota bacterium, assembly GCA_038211115.1. Taxonomy (GTDB): domain Bacteria; phylum Elusimicrobiota; class Elusimicrobia; order UBA1565; family UBA9628; genus GWA2-66-18. The sequence continues at coordinate 7,270 of JBBQVX010000099.1, forward strand.
TACGACGCGGCCGTCGAAGCCGCGCTGATCAAGGCGCTTAAAGCCGCGCACGGCGGCCAGGTGCAGACCGCGTACGAGGCCGCAATCCCCGGGGCGAAGCGCAAGGACTGGAACGCGGCGTCGGATCAGCTCGACTGGCGCCGCAAGTACTACTTCACGGATTCCAAGCCCTCCCCCCGAGACTACTCGAAGCTGCTCTCGCTCGACGACGCCGTCATTCTCGAGGTGAATCTGTCCTTCGGCCTCGAACCCGACGATCAGGAGCGGACCTTGCCTGCGCTGACCGCCGCGTCGCGCCTGTACCGCGCCGATACCGTCAAGATGCTCTGGAGCCGCGAGGTGCGCTTGAGCGACACGACCTCCTCTTCGACGCTCACCGAGTTCCGCGCGGCGCCGTCGGAGCTCACGGACCGCCTGTACGCGCTGACCGAGCCATTCGCCAAGCAGATCGCGGCCGCGATCGCGCGTGACGCGGGCCTGCTGCCGGCGCCGGCTCCCATCTTGGCGGAGCCTTCGCCCGCGACCTTCTTCAACGGCTCGGCGACGGCGATTTCCACGGCGACGGCCTCGATGCAGATCGCAGCGCCCGCCGCGCAGCCCCCGGCGATTTCCTCCGCGCCGACGGTTTCCTCGGCTCCCGCCGTCTCGAGCGGGACCGCGCCCGCGCCTTGATGATCAGCGCCGGCCTCGCGGGCGCGACCGGCCTCGTGGGCGGGCGCGTCCTGCTCCGCCTCCTCGACGATCCGCGCGTCGGGCGCGTGGTGGCGCCCACGCGGCGCGCGCTGCCTCCGCATCCGAAGCTCGAGAACCCGCTCATCGGGTCCTCCTTCCCGGCCTTGTCCGCGCTCGACGAGGCCTACGGCTGCCTCGGCACCACGCGCAAGGACGCGGGCAGCGACGCCGCGTTCCGCGCGGTGGATCTCGATCTGACCGCGGCCTTCGCGCGCGCGGCCAAGGCCGCGGGCGCGCGCCGCTTCGGCCTCGTCTCGTCGGTCGGCGCCGACGCGGGCTCCGCGTTTCTGTACCCGCGAACGAAAGCCGAGGCGGAGAACGCGGTCGCGAATCTCGGCTTCGAGTCCGTCGTGATCGCGCGCCCGGCGCTGCTGCTGGGCGAGCGCGCGAAACCGCGCTTGGGCGAGCGCGTCGCGGAACCGGTGATGGCCCTGCTCTCCCCGCTGCTGCTCGGCCCCCTCCGGAAGTACCGCGCGATCGAGGCCGACGCCGTCGCCGCCTCGCTGGTCGCCGCCGTGCGCGGCGGCATCCCGGGCCGCCTTACGCTCGAGTCGGACGCCCTTCAGCGCTGACTTCCGGCGCCCAGGCGCCGTCGAAGCGGTCCGCGTAGTACAGGTAAATCATCGGCATCGCGCATGCCGAGAGGATGTGCCACGCCGCGTGACCCTGCAGCCAGTGATTCGTCGGGTCGCAGTGGAAGCGCTTGTAGTCGAGAGCGGAGCATGTTTCGGCGGCGAGCAAGGTCGCGAGCGCCGCGAAGAACGCGCCCATCGGCCCGCGGTCTTCGGTCCGCGCCCTTGCGACGGCTTCGCTGGCCGCGATGAGGACTCCCGCGACGGCGACCGACAGCTGGATCGGCACGCCCGCCGCATTGAGCGGCCACAGAGCCAGCGTCCCGAGGACGAGGGCCGCGAAGTACTGCGCGGCGAGCCCGCGCCGCGGCCAGCCCAAGCGACGGGCATTGGTCGCGAGCACGAAGAAGACCATCATGAACATCCCGGTGAAATCCAGGCACTGCGTGAGGAAGTTGTTGCTCGCGTGGTACAGAAAGGAAAGCCCGCCCATCACGATCACGATCACGCCGAACGCCTTGCCGGCGGACGAGCTCCTCTTGGCTGCGTGCCGGATGATCCACGCTCCGAGCGCCAGGTAAAGGAGGTTCGACCACGTGTTCGCCGGCTCGTTGATCCAGCCGCACACGCGCTCCTCGCACCACTTCACGTTGGCGGGGCCGAAGCGCTGGAGGTCTTGGTACCAGGGGCAAGAAGGTCCGAAGGGAGTCATGAGGGGATTCTCCTATTTAGTAGAATAGCATGGTGAACGTTCTCAATGTGGCCGTGGCCGGGCTCGGCAACGTCGGCCGCGAAACCGTCCGCCTGCTGCGCGCGCGCCGCGCCGAGCTCCGCGAGCGCCTCGGCGCCGAGCTTCGCCTCGTCGCGGTCGCCGACCGCGACGCCGCGCGCGAGGCGCGCGGGCTGGGCCTGCCGGCGTCCGTCGTCCGATACCGCGACCCCCTCGACATGGCCAAGCGCGCCGACGCCGACCTGTTCGTCGAGCTGATGGGCGGCCTCGAGACGCCGAAGCGCTTCGCGCTGACCGCGCTCGGCCGCGGCAAGGCCGTCGTCACCGCCAACAAGCGCCTGCTCGCGCACGCCTGGCCCGAGATCACCGCCGCGGCGCGGAGCGGCGGCGCGCGCCTCGCGTTCGAGGGCAGCGTCGCCGGCGGCATCCCGGTCCTGCGCGCGCTCGAGCTCTCCTTCTCCGGAGACCGGGTGCTCGGCGTCGACGGCATCCTCAACGGCACGACGAACTACATCTTATCGCGCGGCGAAGAAGGCGCCTCGCCCGAGGCCGCGCTCGAGGAAGCCCAAGCTCTCGGTTTCGCTGAAAAAGATCCCGCGATGGACCTCTCCGGCCAGGACGCCGCGCAGAAGCTGTCCGTGCTCGCCGGGCTCGTCACCGGCGGCTGGCTCAAGCCCGGCTCGTTCCCCGTCGCGGGCATCGAGAGCGTGACCGCGCGCGACCTGTCGTTCACGCGCGAGCGCCTCGGCATGGCCGCGCGGCTCGTCGCATCGCTGCGCTTCACCGGCAAGGCGGGCGCGCCCGCCGTCGAAGCCGCCGTCGCCCCGACTTTGGTGCCGCTCGGCCACCCGCTCGCCGCGGTCCGCCTCCAGTACAACGCCCTGCTCGTCCACACGGCGTCCGCCGGCGACCTCATGTTCTACGGTCAGGGCGCCGGCGCCGGGCCGACGGCCTCGGCCGTGCTCGCCGACGTGTTCGTCCTTTCGCGCGACATTCTCGGAGGCCTCCCCGCTTCCTCTCCGGCCTCTCGGCGCCTGGCGTTGGTCTCGCCCGACGACACCGTCTCCTCCTATTATCTGCGCGTCGAGGTGCTCGACCGCCCCGGCGCGCTGGCCCGCATCGCCGACGCGCTCGCGGACGCAGGCGTCTCGATCGCCGCGATCCATCAGGACAAGGCCGTCGGAGGCCGCTCGGTGCCGGTCATGATCGTCACGCACCCGGCCGCGCGCGGACGCTTCGAGAAGGCGCGCCGCCGCATCATGGCGCTGTCCGCGGTGCGGCCGAGCCACTGCGCGATGCGGATGATCGCGTGACGTTCCGGACCGGACTGATCGCGCGCTGGCGCGACCGCCTGCCGGTGACGGCCCGCACCCCGCTCATCACGCTCGGCGAGGGCGACACCCCGCTCGTCCCGGCCGACCGCGTCGCCGCGGCCGCGGGCCTGCCGCCGGGTTCCGTGTTCCTGAAGATCGAAGGCATGAACCCGACGGGCTCGTTCAAGGACCGCGGCATGACGCTCGCGATTTCGAAGGCCGTCGAGGCGGGCGCGACCGGCGTGCTGTGCGCCTCCACGGGCAACACCTCGGCTTCTGCCGCCGCCTACGCGGCGCGCGCGGGTCTGCGCTGCGTCGTATTCCTGCCCAAAGGCAAGGTCGCCGCGGGCAAGCTGTCCCAGGCCGTCATGCACGGCGCCGAGATCGTCGAGGTCGCTGGGAATTTCGACCAGGCGCTCGTGATGGCCAACGAGGCCGCGAAGACGAAGGGCTTCGCTCTCGTCAACTCCTCGAACCCGTACCGCATCGAAGGCCAGAAGACGGCCGCGTTCGAGATCCTCGACCAGCTCGGTCGCGCGCCCGACAACCACTTCATTCCCGTCGGCAACGCCGGAAACATCACCGCGTACTGGAAGGGCTACAAAGAAAGCGGCGCGAAGCCCCGCATGTTCGGCTGGCAGGCGGAAGGCGCCGCCCCCCTCGTGTCGGGCAAGTCCGTCGCGAACCCGACGACGCTCGCGACCGCGATCCGCATCGGCTGCCCCGTCTCCTGGAACGGCGCCGTCGCCGCGCGCGACGAGTCCGGCGGCGAGATCGGCAAGGTCACCGACGCCCAGATCCTCGCCGCCTACCGCTTCCTCGCGGAGCGCGAGGGCGTGTTCTGCGAGCCGTCGTCCGCCGCCTCGGTCGCGGGCCTATTCAAGCTCGGCCGCAGCGGACGCGCGCCGCGCGGCATCACGGTCTGCGTGCTGACCGGCAACGGCCTCAAGGACCCCGGCATCACCGCGCGCTTCGCGCCGAAGATCCGTCGCGTGAAGGCCGGCGGAACGATCCGCCTGTGAAGGTCCTCGCGCGCGTGACGGTGTCCGTACCCGCCTCGACGAGCAACCTCGGGCCCGGCTTCGACTGCCTCGGCCTCGCGCTCGACCTGCGCAACGAACTGACGCTGGAGCTGATCGAAGGCCCGGGCCGGACCCGGGTCGAGATCGAAGGCGAGGGCGCAAAGACCTTGCCTCGCGGCGAAAACAACCTTCTGGTCCAGGCCGCGCGCATGATCCTCCCCAAGCGCCTGCCCGGCCATCTCGTCTTCAAGGCCGTCAACCGCATCCCGCTCGCGCGCGGCCTCGGCTCCTCGGCCGCCGCCGCGGTCGCGGGCCTCTGGGCGGGCGCGCACCTTTTCGGCACCTTGCGCCGTTCTGAAGACGAGTTGGAGGCCATGGCCATAAAGCTCGAGGGCCATCCCGACAACGTCGCCCCGTGCGTGCACGGCGGCCTCACCGCGAGCCTCGTCGAGAACGAACGCTCGACCGCGCATCGCCTGAACATCCACCCGTCTTTCGCCGCCGTCGTCGGCGTGCCCGAGTTCCAGCTCGCGACCAAGAAGGCCCGCGCGGCCCTGCCGAAGAAGGTCCCCTTGGCCGACGCCGTGTTCAACGCGTCGCGCGCGCTCCTGCTCGCGCGCGCCCTCGAGACCGGCCGTACGCGCGGCCTCGACTCCTTGATGGCCGACCGCCTGCACCAGCCGTATCGCGCGCGCCTCGTTCCCGGCCTCGCGAACGCGCTCGCCGCCGCGGTCAAGGCCGGCGCCGCCGGCGCGGCGCTGTCCGGCTCCGGCCCCACGGTGTTCGCGCTCGTGTCCGGCGATTCCGGCCGCCGCGTCGGCGAGGCGATCCGCCGCGCGTTCAGTGCGAAGCACGTCAAATCGCGCGCGCTCGAACTGGCCATCGATCACCAGGGAGTGCGCGTCGAACGCTAGCATGGCTCCGCCGAAGATCACGGTCATGAAGTTCGGCGGCACCTCCGTCGCCGACCCCGAAAAGATCCAGCGCGCGGCCGAACGCGCGATCGCCGAGCGCCGCAAGGGCTTCGGCGTCGTCGTCGTCGTCTCCGCGCCCGGCGACATGACCGACGAACTGATCACCCTCGCCGAGCGCATCACGCCTAAGCCCGACGACCGCGAGCTCGATCAGTTGATCACGACCGGCGAGCAGGTCGCAATCTCGCTCTTCGCGATGGCCTGCAAGGCGCGCGGCGCCGACGCGGTCTCTTTGACGGGCCCCCAGGCCGGGATCATCGCCGTCGGCGACGCCGCCCGGGCCCAGATCAAGACGATCCGCACGAAGACGATTCGCCGGCATCTCGCCGCGGGCCGGATCGTCGCCGTCGCCGGCTTCCAGGGCCTCGCCCCGAACGGCGATACGGTCACGCTCGGCCGCGGCGGCTCGGACCTCACGGCGGTAGCGCTCGCCTCCGCGCTGAAGACCGGACGCTGCGAGATCTTTTCGGACGTGAAGGGCGTCTACACCGCCGACCCTCGAATCGTCCACGACGCGCGCAAGCTGTCCCGCATCTCCTTCGAGGAGATGCTCGAGCTCGCGGGTTCCGGCGCGCAGGTCATGCAGGCGCGCTCGATGGAAGTCGCCGAGCGCTTCGGCGTCGAGATCCACGTCCGTTCCGCTTTCCACGCGCTGCCGGGCACGTGGGTCGTCGCCAAGGAGAAGCTCATGCTGGAAAAAGCCTTCGTCTCAAGCCTCGCGCTCGATAAGAGCGAGGTGCGCCTGACCGTGGTCGGCGTCCCGGACCAGCCCGGCGTCGCCGCGAAGGTCCTGACGGCGCTCGCCGCCGGAGACATCCCCGTCGACATGATCATCCAGTCGGCCCCGAGTCAGGCCGGCGTCAACGACATGTCCTTCATGACGCCTAAAAATTCTGCGCCGAAGGCGCGGAAGGTCCTCGAGACGGTCGCGAAGGCCCTCCGCGCCGAGCGCGTGGATTTGAACGAGCAGGTCGCGAAGATCTCGGCCGTCGGCACCGGCTTCCGGCACTCGCCGAAGATCGCGGCGACGATGTTCACGGCCTTGGCGGACCAGAAGATCAACATCCACATGATCTCCGCCTCCGATCTGCGCGTCTCCTGCATCGTGGACCTCGCCCAGGGCGAATCGGCGCTGAAGGCGCTCCACAAGGCTTACGGCCTCGCCAAGGGAAGGAAGTAGATGTCCATCTTCGTCGCGATCGACTTCGAAACCGCCGACCAAGGCCGCGACTCCGCCTGCTCGATCGGCCTCGTGCGCGTCGAGAACGGCGTCGTCGTGCAGAAGGCCGTCCAACTCCTGCGGCCCCCGCGCCTGGAGGGCGGAGATCTGTTCAGCCCCGCCCCCGCGGAGTTCATGTTCACCTACATCCACGGGATCAAGCCCGAGCAGGTGCTCGACGCGCCGACGTTCGGCCAGGCCTGGCCGAAGCTCTCGCCTCTGCTCAAGGGCGCGGATTTCGTCGCCGCGCACAACGCCCCGTTCGACTCCGGCGTGCTCGACGCCTGCTGCGCCGCCGCCAAGCTGCCCAAGCCCGCGCACCGCTTCATCTGCACGGTGCGCCTCGCGCGCAGCACCTGGAACATCTACCCGACGAAGCTCTCCAACGTCTGCCAGCACCTCAACATCGAGCTCAACCACCACGAGGCGCTCTCCGACGCGCACGCCTGCGCGCAGATCGTGATCGCGGCCGAAAAGAAGGGCGTCAAGATATAAGGTGTCAGGCCTAACGGTTTAACATATGTTAAACCGTTAGGCC
>JBBQVX010000100.1:0-13993 GCA_038211115.1 Elusimicrobiota bacterium
GATGCCGATGGCGTGCGGACGGTGATGACGACGGCCCGTCAGAATATCGGCGGCGCGACCGGGAAGGACGAGAGCGCGGGCGCCTTGGCGTCGATCAAGGCGTATGTGGAGGCGAACAAGAAGTATGAGGCTGCGCCGGCCACGCCGGAGGATAAGAAGGCTGAGTTGAAGGCGACGGCGGACACGGCGAAGGAAAAGGCGAAGAAGGATGCGGTCACGGCTCAGAAGTCGACTCTTGACATGCAGGCGAAGCAGACCCAGGTGCTGAGCGGTATCAGCGGCGGTCTGAACGACCTGAAGGACAACAAGCCGGACCCGACGGCGACGACGGCGGCGAAGTAGGCCTTTAGACCCAGGCGCGAAGTAGAGCATGGAGCTACAATAGGAACAGCTTGAACGTCGGACCGGAGAAGCCATGAAACCCCTGAATCCCATCATGGCCGTCTTGGTGATCGCGTCCGTCGGGGCCCTGCCCCTGCGGACGCTCGCCGATGACGGCAGCAAGCCCGTCATGACGGCCGAGGACACGAACTCGGTCAACGCGCTCACGAAGGTTCTCACCGAGAACCCCGCGGCGCGCAAGGACGCCGGCAAGCGCTTCGAGGAATTCCTCACGACCGAAGTCGGCGGAGCGAGCTTCCTCGCCACCGGCGTGGACAAAAAGGCCGTCGGAGCCGTCGCCCAGGCCTGGGGCGAAACCAAGGGACCGGTCGGCAATGTCGCCCTGCTCTATTTTGTGATGGGCCCCGGTACCGTGGCGCCGCCGTGGGCGCAGAAAGACCCCATCCTGTCGAAGACCTTCATGCCCGGCCAGAAGTGGGAGGGCATCCTGCGCGCCAAGCTCGCCGACAAGGTGAAGGGCCCGGATTGGACCGGAAAGAACCAGATCACCAAGACCAAGGAGAAGTCCCAGACCACGGCTTTCATCGACTACGCCGTGGCGAAGGCCCCGACCGTGTTCGACGAGCGCTCGAAGGAGAAGAAGGACGAGAGCATCAACGCCAACAACACGACCGCGCCCGTCGTGCCGAACACGCAAAAAAACCCCTCGACTCGGCTCGACGGCGCAACGCAGCAGTACTCATTGACCGATCTCTATACGGACGGGGCGGTCGTCGTGGACGTCGCCGGCCCCAAGGATAAGGGCTCGCGCCGGATTTCGATGAAGATCTACTCGACGCGCACGCCTCCGCCTGAAAACAAGATCTACAACGAGATCGGGATCTTCGACATCACCGACTCGAACGATATCTACGGACAGCGCTTCCCGCTCGACGGTGCCACGCAGACGTTCGCGCTGGACGACCGCACGTCGGGGCACAAGAAGTACGAGCTCACCTTCGCCGATGCGGACAAGGACGGCAACCGGAAGATCACCTTCGCGCGGCCGGGCAGCGACAAGGGCGGCACGAAGCTCGAGACCACGGTTTCCGATCTCCTCATGAAGCGCGCCGACCAGGCCGCGGGCATGAAGAATATCGTCACGATCGACGGGCAGGACTTCTACGCTCTACCGCAGGGCGGGGCGAAGAGCGCCATCGCCTTGTTCCCCAAGGCGCTCATCGACAAGCGTGCCGACGTTAAGGAAAAGCGCGACCTCGAGCCGGGTCTCTACGCAGAAATCGGCACGCGCGGGCCGGACGGCCGCAATCAGAATATCGCGGACGCCGGGAAGGGCGGCCCGCACCTCGGGAAGCTGGGCGATAAGTCGTACCACCTCGTCTTCAACAAGGCGATCGGAGCGTGGGAGGTCAAGGAGGGCGAAGGCGACCTTCCGAAGCCGCCGGCCACGCCGTCGACCTCGACGACGACCGCGACCAACGACGGGAACGGCAACACCAATACCAACACCAATACCAACACGACGACGAACAGCGACGGCGAGAAGTCCATCGCCGACCTCGAGACGCTCGCGCTGAAATCGTCGGACTGCAAGAAGAACCCGGACGACACGAAGGATCTCGCGCCGGACCTGAAGGGGAAATACGGGATCATCGCGTGCAACAGCGCGACCGAGGGCTGGTATCAGCTGATCCTCGTCCCGAAAACCGCCTCGACCCCGAACCAGCAGCTGCAGTACGGGAGCGTGCCCGGCTACAAGCTCCAGCGTGCACGGTTCTACGACCACTACCTGATCCTGCAGTTCGACAAGCAGGTGCAGTATCTCGACCTGCTCAAGCAGGACAAGGACGCCAACGGGAAGGAGAGCGGCTTCGCCCTCGCCGGCTTCATCGCGGATAAGAACGCGTCGAAGTTCACCGACGTGCAGGCGTTCGTCGACGCGCTCAAGAACTATATGGGGATCGCGGCCGGCAGCGCGGACGCAGGCGCCTTCACCGCGGTGCCCGCGAACCTCAAGACGGCCCTGGGGAACAAGCCCTACGGCCTGACCGGCGCGTTCGCCAAAGGCGCGCTCGTGGTCCATGTGTCCTCGGGCGGGGATTCGTTCATGATCTGGCCCAAGGTGACGAAGCCGGGCGCCCAGACTGACCCCACGCCCAATCCCTACACGAGTCTCAGCGGCCCGGCCAACGCGATGGACGGCTCGGTGAGCTCGGTCAACGCGGCGTTCCCGGACGTGATCGATCTGCCCGAGTCGCGGCAGGCGAAGGCGAAGATGACCCAGACCGACATCGCGCTGTACGAGAGCGTGGATCTCACGGACAAGAAGGAGCCGAAGAAGTACTACCTGATGTTCTCCTACAATGCCCTCGATCCGAAGGATCCCGCGAAGCCGGAGGGCGAGAAGGAGAAGAAGGTCTTCCGCCAGAAGTGGTTCGAGGTGTTCAACGAGTCGAACCCGTACCCGGACGGCCTGCAGCTCCAGGGCCTGACGGCGGCGTCGGACGCCGTGGTCAGCGACCGCGTCGCCTCCGGCTATCGCTTCATCTCGGGCACGACCAAGGACAAGGGCGTGCTGGCCGTGTTTCAGCAGAAGCAAGTCGCCGGCGCAAGTCAGAAGAACTCGGCCGCGAACTGTGTGGGTCCCGTCGCCTGGTGGGGCATGGACCGCGACGCCGCGATGAAGGTCTGCAAGGCCGACAAGTTCTAGCAAGCCAGCGTATGGCCCCGGGACTTAAGCCGAAGGCTTAGGTCCCGGGGCTTCTTTTTTACAATAGGAGAATGGGTCTCATGGGCCGTTTAACTAGGACGTAAGGCCCTCGATACCGCAACTTCCTTGCGGTATCCTTACCTCAAGTAATCTCTGTAGCCTGGGGGATCGGCCCCGGGGTATCCACGATCCGGCCCTAACCGGATGAGTCCAGAGGAAGCGATGCCTAGATCGCTTCTTCTGCTTTTTTTTGGGGGGCGAATCCCAAGGAACTTAATGAAACGTCTCGCGTTTGCGGCCGTATGTCTTGCGCTGGGTACAGCGCGGAGTTTCGGGCGAGAGCCGAAGGCTCCGCCTTCTCCATTCACGGATGCTGCGCCGAAAAGCGTTCCGATGGAAAACGGAATGTTCGTCGGTCATTACGGCGAGGTAGTCGAGGTACCGTCGAATTGGAGCGCCGACGTCCAATTGCGAGGACTGACGGAAGTCGTCTATTTCCACCGAAAATTTGACGATGATTTTGGGCGCAAGCCTTTTCAGCCGAAGCCCGTGGACTATAAGCTGGAAAATTTCGCGCCGACAGGCCTTGTAGAGCTCCTCGTCATCCCCAAGAACGCGCCAGGCGGGTTGGGCAGTCTCGCTAAGATCCGACTCGCCAAAGAAAAAGAACTCAATCAGAGCGGCGCCGATTATAAAATATCGCAAGAAACGGAAGGCGGCAGATGGCCTTCCGGGACTTTCCATGTGGGGACGCATCGGCCCTACCGACTGGTTCAGACCTACACAGAGTCTCCCGGGGAGTTCTACATCTTGACGCTTGGCGAATCTCTGGAGCCAGGCGCATTCGGCCTCAATGCTGACCGGGTTCTGGACTACCGCCTTGCGGGCGATGTCGTAAGCGATTCGCTGTGCAAGCATCTTCTTGCCGTCCATGATCGGACGCCTGCGGGAAAGTTCTTCGAGAACGCCTCCGATTTGTCGGGCATTTTCTACTATTTCGGTCTTCCTCGTTTTTGGGCGCTTTTCGCCAGCTCGATTGCGGTGATGCTGTTTCTTGCCGCTTGGCCGTCGAAGTCCGCGCGTAGCGCCAAAATCCGTCTGCTCGGGCGTAGCCTGCTGCTTTTCTCGCTCATTTCGGCGTTGGCGGGATTTTTCATCGCATACGTTCCCGTTTCCTTCGGCGGCGTCGTCTGGAGACGAAGCGAAGACGCGCTGCTGATCGCCGCACTGATTAATCCGCTGATCGCCTGGGGCGCCGCGCGTGGTTTCGGTAGCACTCACGTGCGGCGGGTCATGCTCACGATAGCGGGGCTCGCGGTGGCCTGGATGGTTCTGATGGCTCTGGGGCCCCGGTCGAATTCCGCGGCCCCGGTCGGGGAATTGATCATAACGACCACCCTGGCGCTTTATTTTTGGGGAATGGTCAATGCGTCCGTATTTGCGCTCGCTTTCGGGGAGATGGCGCAGAGAGAGGCTCGTCGATGAGACGGGTATTATTCGCCGTGCTGCTTGCCGTTCCGGTGGGCGCTCGAGCGCAAGACGTCAGCGCGAAACTCGCGTCGAAGATCGCCAATCCGGAGTTGCGGGAAATGACCGAGCGCGTGTTGCGAGAGATGAACGTCGACTACGGTGCGATGGCCGATCAAGGGCTGGCGGCAAAAGGCGAGAAGTTCGATCATTTGCGCCTTGAGGTCACGGGCGTCATGTCCCATGATGACACGAACCGCGTCGCGCCGGGAGTATTCGATAAATTCGCCAAGCCGTCGTTCTCGGCCAAGGAAAAGAAGGGTGTTGGAGGAATCATCGGCGACGTCATCCGGCGAGGCCTCGATCCGGCCGGAGTCGGCACGAGCGGCGAAGATATCTCGGACTTCGCGAAGGCGGCCCGCGGGGAGATGACTCCTCGCACGCGGGATATCCTCTCTCCTTACAAAGGCAAGGAGATCAACGAGATCGTCGCCCATAGTTGGGGTTGCGAAGTCGTCTATGCGGCTATCCTGAACGGCGAACTTCGTCCGCCCAAAAAGCTCATCATCGTGGGGGTTCCCGATGACGACTTGGAGAAATGGCGACTCCTCGCCAGCCGGACGGGAACCGAGGTTCACTGGGTTCGCGCGCCCAACGATGCAGTCGCGATCGACGCTGGAGCGAAGCTCTCGAAGTATTCCTCGAAAAAAGTGGACTTTGCGGCTCAGTGGGACGCCCGCTGTTCGGGCCCGAAAAAAGAGACATTCTGCAACGCTCACAATCGGCCGGCGGCCGCGTTCGTCCAGGAAACGATCGGTAGGATTCCGGGCCTCACGGGCCACGATCGCGCGGAATATTACGCTCTGCTATCCGGCACGGTCCTCAAAGGCAAAATCTCGGACCTACAGGGCGCCGGGAAGGCGGTCAAAGCCGCGGAGGTCTTAAAGGTTCAGAAGGCGGCGCTGGAGACCGCTCAGCTCGCCGCCAAAGACTTGGTCGTACTGGCGCGAGAGCAGGTGAAGATCGCCCAGCTCGACCATGACGAACGGTTGATGGACGCTTATCTCGCTCTTGCGAAGCGCTGTTGTGAGACTCCAGGCAGCGTGTCGCAGTCGGAGTTCGACGCCCTGCCGCAACCTTACAATGCTCAGTTCTACCTCACGCGGATTCCACACACTTTAGGAGATTGTATCCTGAACGTGTTTGGGAAGATCGGGGGATCATTCGTTCCGGTTGCGGATGAAATCGAACAATTGGCGGCGACCTATGCCCCTGCGACTCCAGTTGCCGTCCAGGGGAGACCAGTTCCCGTCAAGGTCGAGGCGATGCCGCCCTCACCTTTTGAGTCTGCAATCCCGTTATTGCGCGGTTTCGCGGTCGCGGCTTGCATCTCGCCTCAGACCGCTTACCCCGCTTATTTGAATCTCGATGAGGCCTTCTACAAGAGTCTCTCTGGCCGCCGTGCGGAGATCGAGAGGCTAATCGAGTATCACGCGATGGGCCTCAGCGGCTGCGCGCGTAGATTTTACGGCGACCTCGTCGCGATGGTGCTCAATGGGACTTACGCGAAGGTGGGGGAGCCGAATTGGATCGCGAATACGGTCGCTTCCTACTCCCCCCAACCCAGTCAAACCCCGCGTTACGTTCCGCCGCCGCCCCCGAGCGGAGGCGGGGGGGAAACCGTCTCTCCGCCGCCGCCTGAGGTGGTCCATGACCCTGATGGAGAAGCCCTGGAACAGCTGCGGGAGATTGAAAGGCGGAAGCGCTGGGGGCTTCCTCCCCGGCGATGAGCCGGAAGGGCCTCGCCATGGGGGTCCTCGGGCCCGTTTTTCCATAGGTCTATAGGCCCTGACAGGACGTGTTCCCTCTGCTACACTGGGGGAAGGTCGCGCCGTCTATGAAACCCCTCGCGCGCCGTACCGTCGCCCTGCTCGTTTGCGCCGCCATGCTCGCGGCTCAATGGCCCGCATCGGCCTGGGCCGGAGCCGAGCCCGAGGTCACCCCCGCCGAGGCGATGAAGTACCTGAAGTCGCTCGGCGTGTACAAGGACGACGGCGACCCCCTCAAGTCCTACCTCGGTAACGACGCCAAGCTGACCCCGATCGGCCGGACCTTGTACCTCTCGCTCAAGGAGCGCTACAACGCGTCCGAAGAGGTCGAGTCGATGAAGCCGATCTTCGACCGCCTGCGCGGCAACGGCACCTATACCCCGGCCCGGCAGGACGGCGCGGCGCGGGCCATGAAGATCTTCACGGAGAAGTTCGGGGCGCTGGACACGGCGCCGGCGGGGAGCATCGAGGAGTCCTTCCGCATCGGCGGCATGCGCGAGGCGCTGATGACCGGGGCCGCGATCTCCGATCCTCCGAAGGCCGGCGCCTTCGCGCAGGTCGAGGTCAAGGACGGCTTCGAATTCTGGGACGCGGACGGTCTCGCCTTCCGGATGACCAAGAACCAGGTCACGACGTACAACCGCGAGCTGCAGAAGACTCAGCGGCTGATGAACATGGGCCGCCCGCCCGAGGTGGCGGCGATCCCCGAGACCGGCCGCTACAACTACGAGATGCTCCAGTACAGCTACTGGCGCCTGCGCAACCAGGAGAAGGAGTACATCAACGCGACGCGCATCGACCGCATGATCGCGCTCGCCGAGCTTCTGGGGAAGAACTATCCGACGGACATGTGGTTCAACGAGAAGGGCCTCGAGGAGGACCTGATCCGCGAGGCCAAGGCGAAGACCTACGAGCACCGCGGCGAGACCTACAGCGTCTTCAGCATCGTAGAGGCCAAGTTCACCCAGCGCCGTGCCTACCTCGAGGGCTCGCGCGTCGCCGTCCTGCGCTTTGAGACGGACATGAACCGCTTCAAGGCGGCGAATTCGATCACCGACTCGCAGGTCGCGACGATGTCGCTCGACGAGCAGAACGCCCTGCGCTGGCTCAGCCTGACGGTGCTCGAGACGCAGATGTTCCACGTCAAGAACCAGCGCGAGCGCGTCGATCCGACCTCGCCCGACGCGCAGGCGATCATGAAGATGATCGACGAGTCGGACATGACGACCGACCAGAAGATCCATTACAAGGAGCAGGGGCGCCGGATGAAGGACCGCCTCGACCAGCTCCGGCTGATCCTCGACACGACGCGCAAGGCGCTGAACAACGCCGACTACGCGGGCTCACTGGACTCGGTCCAGGCGGCGCTTGCCTCGACGCAGAAGGAGCTCGGGGACCTGTCGGTGGACTACTCCATCTACCTCGAAGCACCCTCCACCGCATTCCTCGCGAAGTCCCAGGCGGCGGACAGCTACTCGGGCTACAACCCGTTCCGTCACCTGTACAACGGCGTCTCGGGGCTGGTCCGCGGCGGCTACAAGATGACGCCGTGGGGCAAGCAGTACGCCTCGGATATGAAGGTCATCGAGGGCGACGGCAAGAACCCGGCGATGGCCAAGCAGTTCACCGACATCGCGGTGCTGATCTCCAACGGACGCAAGGAAGACTGGGCGGAGGCGCGCCGCCGCATCATGGCGATGAACCCCAACGCCACGCAGTACTCGATGGCCGGCACGCCGGGCGGCGATGCGCCCAAGGTCAACGACGCACTGCGCATCAGCGCCTCGTTGAAGGTCACCCACGACCGCATCAGCGCGGTCACCGAGACGAACAAGACGCTCGACGCGGTTTCGACCTTCGTGACCTGGACGGTCAGCATCGCGCTGCTGGCGCCGCTCGCGCGCGCCTCGCTGAACCTGGTCGGCAAGCTCAGCGGAGTCGGCGTCAACCTGATCAACGGCGGCCTCGAGATGGGCGGGGCGCGCGGCCTGGCCGCGCGGGTCGTCGGTCGCTCGCTGATGGTCGTCGGCGAGGTCGCCAAGCACACGGCGGCGCGTCTTGAGTCCCTCGAGCCGGACGCCGGGCGCATCAAGGCCGTCGCGGGCGAGAACGCGGTCGCGCAGTACCTGCTCGCGAGCGGCGCCCGGGCGCTCAGCGTCGCGACGCGTCAGGCGACCTTCACGGCGCTCTCGGGCGGCATCTCGGCGGGCTTCACGGTCGGAACCCACTTGTACGACATGGCCACGAAGAAGGGCGTGAACATCGCCGGCTGGCAGGCCATCGAGCCGAGCCACAGCATGTTCAGCGACGACTGGGACGGCGTGAAGAAGGCCGCCTGGGCCGGCTTCAAGGGCGGCGCCTGGTGGGCCAACGAGTCCTTCCATCCAGCACTCGGCTACATCGGCCTGCCTTCGACCGTGTTCGGCGGGACGCGTCTCGCCGGTTTCATGGAGACCATCGGCACGCGCGGCGTGGTCGGTTCCGCGTCGATCGGAATGCGCACGATGATCAACGGCTCGGCGGCCGTGGAGGCCGCGGCGGCGTCGGGCCGCGTGGGCTTCCTCGAGAACCTCAGCGCCGCCAAGTGGTACACGGGCAAGCCCGCGCTGGCGTTCGGCTTGAGCATGGCCGACAACGTGGCCAAATACGCCCTGTTCTCGCAGGCGGCGGGGTTCCTCGGGCAGAAATACGCCTGGTATGTGGACACCAACGTGCCGATCACGATCCCGTTCCTCGGCGTGGTCAACCATCCGGAGGAGGACATCGAGCGGCGCATCAAGCGCAGCAACGAGACCGGGAAGGCCTGGCTCGAGTCGCCCGCGTGGCTGCTGATCCCGACGTACGGCGCGCACGGCGCCCGCGACGCCGGCCCGTACATGATGACGAAGGAGGGCATGCGGCAGTACGACGAGTCGGGCCGCACGAAGGAGTACGCGAACGCTCCCGAGGGCACGGTCCTGAAGCTCGAGCCCGTGAAGCCCCCGGTGTCCCAGCGCCTATTCGAGGCGCACTTCTTCGGCGAAAAGCCCGCGAGCGAGTGGACCGTGACGAAGCAGGCGAAGGAGGCGGGCCAGCTCAAGGAGGTCACGCGCCTCGCGAACGAGGGCGGCCTCGTCAACCCGATCGAGCTGATGGCCGTCCGCGACCTGACCGCCGGGAAGGACACGTTCCGCACTTTGCACGTCACCGAGGAAGTCCAGAAGACCGCTTACGAGGTCGCGACCGAGGGGCTCGTCGCGCAGTCCAAGAAGTCCCTCGAGGCCCTGTCGGTCGAGCCCGGGCGCACGGTCAAGGGCTGGGGCGAGATCACGCCGGACATCCAGATCGAGATCGCCAAGGCCCTTTACCGCGCGGAGGTCAACCTCGGACGCAAGCTCCCGCCCGAGCTGCATACGAAGGTCCGGGAGGTCCTCAAGGACCATCTGCTGGCGAACCTGCCGATCGGCGAGGCCGGTAAGGTCCTGCGCGCCGCCGTCGTGGACCTCGCGATCGATCAGCCGAATCTCGACAAGGCCCAGAAAGCGGCGATCGAGACGGTTCTCGACTGGGAGGCCGCGCAGGGCAAGGTCAGCGAGCTCAAGGCGAAGCAGGCGGCCAATCATCCGCTGTCGGAGAAGGAGGCCGAGGCCCTCGCCCTCGGCCAGAAGAGCTACCTCGAGGTGACGTTGGCGCTGCGCGAGGGCGCGGAGGCGAAGCTCAAAGCCGGGGAGCTGTCGGCCAAGGAGGCCAAGGCCCTCACCGCCCTCTACGACTACATCATCACCGGCGACAAGCGCTTCAACAGCTTCAACAAGACCGAAGGGGTCAAGGGTCGCGCCGACGTGATCTTCAACGCGTTGCGCGTCAAGTACGCCGAGCGTCCGGAGATGCTGCGGTTGGTCGAGAACTATCGCAACGAAGTCTCGCAGTGGGCCGAGGCGAACAAAGGCAAGGCGGCCGAGGGAGACTCGGTCGTGCGCGAGTCGCGGCTGTCCATCCTCATCGACCGGCTGCAGAAGGATCTCAAGCAGAAACTCGAGAAGACCCCGGGCAAGATCGGCCCGTCCGAGACCGCGGCGCTCGAGAAGGCCCTGGGCGATGTCAAGGCTTCGGCGTGGGTGGTGCGCGACGCGAAAGGCGGAGCGATCCCCGGCTGGCGCGCGAAGCAGTACGTGCGCCTGATGCAGTCCTTCCTCGGCGAAGGCAGCCTGACGAAGGCCGTCAAATCCTCGAGCGAGGGCCTGTTCGAGGCGGCGCGCGGGGAGAACGAAGGCCGTCCGAAGCTGCTGAGCGCCATCGACGGCGTCGAGGGCGACGTCAACGCGTGGATCAAAAGCCGCGAGACGGCCGGCCTCAAAGGTGAGGAGACGGGGATGGGACCGCTTCTCGACAAGCTCCAGGCGCGCCTGAAGGACTCCGCGGCCGACCTCACGCCGAAGGAAGGCGCGGCGCTGAGCGGGCTCGTCGACGCGATCTCGGGCATGGAGCGCGAGGGCCTGCATAAAGGCATCCTGAGCTCCGGCCGCAAGGGCAACGACGTCCAGCTCTTCGTGAAGGCCCCGACCAGCCTCGGCAAGACCTTGCTCGCCTACGAGGGCCTGCTCCCGTACCTCGAGGCCGAGGCCCATGCGAGCAAGCGCAAGGTCATGTTCCTCACGTTCAATACGAAGCTCCAAGCTCAGGCGGAGTTCGACTTCCTCGCCTTCAACAAGCTCGGCTCCGAGGTCAAGTTCGAGACCTACGAGGGCCTCAAGACGATGATCGCCGAGGGCAAGACCAAGGGCCGCAACGTCGTCGAAGACTATCTGATGCTCCAGGACGAGATGGACGCCGCGGGCCAGCAGCCGGCGCTGACGATCGGGATGGTTTCCGGACGGGTCTCGAAGCTCAACGGCCAGACGGCCGCGCTCAACGACAGCAACGCGGGCATCGCGTGGGGCATGAGCCGCCTCAACACGATCCGCGTCGAGGCCGCCGAGGTCCAGGCCCAGCACATCCATCAGGTGGTGGAGGGCATCTCCGACGCCCACGTCGAACGCGCGAAGATCGGCGAGATCAAGACCGCGGCGGACGATGTCCTCGAGGCCGTGGGCCAGCTCAAGCGCGCGAAGGGCGCCGCCGAGATCACGCTGGCCGAGAACGCGATCGAGACCGGCATGAGCAGGCTCCGCCGGCTCGCGGAGGCGTTGCCCGGCACGGAGTCCGAGGCCGCGAACACGATCTCGGGCGCGCTCGGGCGCATGAAGGACGCGCTGGCCGAGCGCCCGTCGGCCAACCCCGCGGTCCGCGCTAGGCTCGCCTTGGAGATGGAGACCGCTTTCCAAAACCAGAACCGGCTGATGAACCTGACGAACACGGTCGAGGGGCTTGAGCGCCTCCCGGCCGAGGCGAAAAAGGCGCGCATGGCCCTCGAGTCCAAGATCGAGAATCTTCAGAAAGACCTGGCGGAGGCCGAGGGGGGCGGAACCCCCGAGTCCTCGCGCCGTGCGAGCCTCCTGCGCGAGCAGATCGAGTCGGCCCGCGTCGAGAAGATGATGATCGAGCGCTTCGACGGCGTGGATGCGTCGGCCCGCCTGATCAGCCTCGACGAGCAGATCTCGGCCATCCGCTCGGGCTTGAAGCCGGGGGAGAGCCTCACGGTCAACCCGAAGCTCGCCAAGCTCATGCGCGAATCCGTCGAGCTCGAGGCGCAAGGCACGCCGGAGTCGACCGCGAAGAAAGCCGTCGTCGACGGACGCCTCGATCAGCTGCTCAAGTCGATGGGGACGGCCGACGCCGCCGTCGTGAAGGCCTACCGGACCGAGATCGGCCGCTCGCTGCAGTACGAGAAGGAGATCGCCGAGACGAAGTCGGCGATCGCCGACGCGAAGAAGGCGAAGCAGTCGACGGCCGAGCTCGACGCGCGCATGCTCGAGCTCAACGCGGGCCGCGAGACCTCGAAGGGCGAGCTCCGCAAGCTCGAGACGTCGCTGGGCGCCGTCAAATCCACGCCGAAGCTCGACGCGCTGGTCCGCGAGGCGGAGTCGCTCGAGGCCGGGATGACGCCCGAGCGCCGCGCGGCGCACCAGGAATACCGGGCCTTGCTCGATAAGGTGAACACGCTGAGCGCCAAGATGGGCGAGGCGGATGCCGGAAGCCGCGCCGGCCTCGAGTCCGAACGCGCGACGGCGCGCGCGCGCCTGCGCTCGCTCGAGCTCGATCTGAGCGCCTCTCCCGCGAAGGGCGACCTTGGCGGGACCTTGCGCCGCATCCAGGTGCTTTCCTCCGAGGCCGGCCGCCTCGAGCGGCAGATCACCTCAGCCGAAGCGAAAGGCGAGCGCACGGGCGAGCTCAAGTCCGACCTCAAGAAGATCCGCAGCGAGGAGAAGACTTTGCGCCGCGAAGCGCGGACCGAGATCATGAAGCGCTTCGACGACGTGGGTGCTGACATCGTCAAGCTCACGCGCGAGGGCAAGCCCGGCTGGGACGCCGACGTCAACCGGCTGCTCGAGCGGCGCCGGGCGCTCCAGGAGGCCTACGCCGGCGATGAGAGCGCGCTGTACACGGCCTATCGCGAGATGAAGGAGAACGCGCGGCCGATCGGCGAGGATCCCCGCCTGACGGAGAAGCCGTACGAGGTGGAGGGCGGCGAAGGCATGGAGCCGACGGCGGCGCTCAAGCGCGCCGATTTCCTGATCGAGCGCGCCCGTCAGGTCGAGGCGAAGGGCAAGGGCGGCGCCCCGGGCATGATCGAGACGCAGCTCGTGAAGGCGCGCGCCGAGCTCGAGGCCCTCTCGGCCGCGAAGGACACGCCCGAGTACTTCGCCGCGATCGACCGCATGCGCACGCTCGAGCTCGAGCTGCTTCGGGCCGACAGCTTCCATACGGCCGACCTGCTGCTCAAGAAGATCGACGGCGACTCCTTCCTGCGCTTCCTCCCGAGCCTGCCTAAGTTCCTGATCCAGGCGCTGACGGGGCGCCTCACCGCCCCGACGGAGGCCATGGGCCTGACGCGCTACCATGCCGTGAAGATGCTCGAGGCGCTCTCGAAGGACCCGATGATGCCGGCCCATCAGCGCGACAACCTGATGTGGTCGTATCTCGGCTCCATGCTCTTCCCCAAGGGCTTCACCGGGAGAGGCTCCTACGTCCGCGGCGAGATCATCAACATGGTCCAGGGCTTCCACGACAGCGCCGCCGGCGTGCGCGTGGACAACCGCACCGGCAAGTTCAACGTCGTGCACAACGGCCAGTGGTTCGAGTCGATGGACAACGCCTCCCGCCGCTGGTGGGAGCTCGAGTACGGCACGGACCTGACCTTGCCCTACACCCACAACTCGATGTCCACGATCAAGGACGTCACCACGAACAAGAAGTCCTACTTCATCTCGCTCTCGGGCACGTCGGGCGCCAAGTTCGAGGCCCACCTGCGCACGAACAAGATTTCCATCGTCGGCGAGGGCTCGGCGACGCCGAAGAACGTGCTGATCGAGGTCGTTTCGACCCCGGAGCAGCGGCTCGCGCGCGTCACGCAGTCGCTCGAGGCCGTCAAAACGGCGACCGCGGACCACGTCGTCCTGCGCGTGACCGACGCGATCCCGGCCGAGGCGAAGAAGGGCATCGACGAGTACCTATCGTCGCGCGGGATGAAGCTCGGCGATCCCCAGGTCATCAAGATCAGCGAGGT
>JBBQVX010000101.1:0-13572 GCA_038211115.1 Elusimicrobiota bacterium
CGGCGGCGTCCAGGGCCATCCCGAAGCCGATCCCGCGCCAGAGGCCGCCGGGCTCCCGGTGCAGGTAATACGCCCAGCAGCCGTTCGTGGTACCCCAGAAGTCGGCGAAGAAGACGCACAGCATGCCGACCGCCAAGGGCCAGAACTCCTCCTTGGGGTCGACGCCCGCGAGCAGCGCGGCACCGACCGCGAGGAGGCCGATCCAGCCCGCCGGCCGACCGAGCCAGGGCGCGGTGAAGGACGCGACGGAGGAAAACGCGAGGGCCGCCGCCGTCCAGTACCACCAGGCGGGCGTCGGGCCCCGGCGAGCGCGCGCCGCGAAGCGCTCGACGAGCGCCGCGCCCAGCGGCCATACGGGCACGATCCAAAGCGGCGGCGTCTCGCCCGTGTAGTAGCGCCAGAGGCCCGCGCGCGTGCCCCACGCCTCGATCGCCCAGCCGAGGAGCGCTGCGAAGACGGCGACGGACGCGTCGTGCGCCGGCCGCGCCGGAGACGTCGCGATCACGCGCCAAGTCGTGATGAGAATGGCGCAAAGCAACGCGATCTCGCCGAGAAGGAGCGGGCGGGCGGACCCGCCGTGGACGAGAATCCAACTCGTGACGCGCCACGCCTCGAGCACGAGGTCCCAGCGCCAGAGCGCGACGGCGGCGAAGAGCCCCGCGACCGCCGCCGCGTACGACGCGCGCCCGGAGGCGTTCACCGCCGCCGCCGCAGGAAATGCGCGGCGCACGCGGCGACGGCCGCGGCGCAGGCCCACTGCACGAGGCTCAGCCCGGGCGTCGCGAAGACCGACGGGTTGGGCGCGCGCAGGAACTCGACGAAGAAGCGTAGGCCGGCGTAAAGGAGCACGCTGATCCAAAGTCCGTCCCCGGGCCGGAGGCTCCCCGCGCGCACGCGCGGGCGCGCGAAGAGCTCGATGACGAGGAAGATCGCGAGCGCGCCCACGGACTCGTACAGCTGCGTGGGGTGCAGCGGGATTGCGCGAAGCGAGGGCGGGACCGCGCACGGTCCCGTGAAGACGACGCCCCAGGACCCGCCCGTCGGCAGGCCGTGGCAGCAGCCGTTGAGCAGGCAGCCGACGCGCATCACGACGAGCCCGAGCGGCGCGGCCCCGGCGAGGACGTCGGCGGCGGGCATCGGGGGGAGCTTGCGGACGCGGCAGTACAGCGCGGCCGCGACGACCGCCCCGGGCAGCGCGCCGAGGAAGGTGCCGCCGGCGATCGAGAAGCGTCCGCTGAAGATGGACAGGTTCCAGTAGCCGCCGTGGGAGATCAGCGCGAAGCCCCCGACGCTGCCGGCGAACACGCCGAACGCGAGCGCCGCGATCAGCCCCCAGAAATCCTCGTCGGAATAGGGGAGGTCCCGCCGGCGAAGCTCGAAATACGCGTAGGCCAGCACCGCGGCGAGCCCCGCGAAGACGGGCGCCGACGAGGCTCTCAGGCCGAAGGCGTCGAACAGGATCGGCCTCACGCGCGCGCGCCTCTCAGGCTCCAAGCGGCGCCCGCGACCCAAAAAGCGGCCGCGAGCGCGAAGAGGCGCCTAGATACGCGCGGCCCGCCGGTGGGGACATCCATCAGCGGCGCGTTCCACGCGAGCGCGCCCTCGCGGCCCGCCTCGACGCGCGCGACGATCCGTCCGGCGGGGGAGACCATGGCGCTGACGCCGGTGTTCGCGGCGTGGATCAAGGCACGGCGATTTTCGATCGCGCGCAGGACGCTCAAGCGCAGGTGCTCCTCGAGCTCGGCGCTGCCGTCGAACCAGGAGTCGTTGGTCTGCGCCACGAGCAGGTTCGCGCCGAGGCCGACGAGCCGCTCGGCGGGCGCCGGGATGAAGCTCTCGTAGCAGATCATAACGCCGAGGCGGGCCGGGCCCAGCTCGAGCACGCGGGAGCCGGTCCCCCGGCTCAAGTGACCGGTCAGGGGGCTCACGCGGTAAAGCCACGACAGCGCCGCGCCGCCCGGCATGTACTCGCCGAAAGGGGCCAGGAACGTCTTCTCGGTGAGGCCGAGCGCGACGCCGCCCCCGTCCGTCAGCGCCGCGACGTTCCGCTCGAGGCCGTCGGCGCCGCGGCCGATCGCGCTGAGCAGGAGCGGCGAGGAAAGCCGCAGCTCGGAGCGCAGGGCCGCGGCCAGCGGCCGGTCGTCTGAGAGAGTCCGCGCGGGCGCGCCGAGGTCGTAGTCGAGAACGCCGGCGTACGTACTTTCCGGCCAGACGACCAGTTCGGCCGCGCCGGCCGCGAGCGCGCGGCGCGTGAGCGCCGCGTAGAGGGGAATATCCTGCGCAAAGCGGTCGGGCTGGGGCCGGGCGGCGGGGCGGCGTCCGCCCTGGACGAGACCCGCGCGAAGGACAGGACGCGACGCGGCCTCCGCCTCGATCCGCGCCAGGCGGCGGCGCCCCCACGCCTCGTTGCCGAGCAGCGCCGCCCCGCAGAAGGCGGCGAACGCGAAGTCCCGCGCGCGGCGCTCGCGGAGTGCCAAGAACAGCGCCGCGTTGACCGCGAGAATCAGGAACGCCGGGCCCGCGGTCCCGAGAACCTCGAGGCATTGGACCGTCGGCAGATAAAACAATTGAGTGACGGCGAACGGCGCCGGGAACAAAGTCGGCACGAACGGCTCGAGCAGTACTGCGCCCAGCGAAAAGAGCGCGACGCGCCGGGCTCCCGCGGGCGCCAGCGCCGCGACGGCCGCGCACGCGCCCCAGCGGGCGCCGTGAAGCGCCGAGATTGCGACGAGCCATACGGCGGCCTCGGGAGGCCCCGCGCCGATGAAGCCGCGGATGAAGCCGTACATCCAGTAGGAGCCGAACAGGTAAGCGACCGTACCGAAGACCGTGCCCCATGCGGCGGCGGCGGCGGGAGGCGCTTGCGCGAGGGCCCACAGAAGCGGCACGAACGCCGCCCACGCGAGGACGCCCCAACGGCCGGGCAGATACGCCAAGCCGAACGCGGCGCCGCCCAGCGCGCAGGCCAGCAGCCGCAGGAGGCGCGCGCGCCGCGCCGCGCGCGCGGGCGCGTCTCCCGGCTCGGCCTTCGTCCCGTCGAGACGGTAGCTCCAGCCGGACCAGACGATCTCGCGGTAGAACGACGACGCGAGATAGTTCAGCGCGAGCACGGGAAGCAGCAGCGGCGCCAGCGCGGCCGCGCCGACGCCCCGCCCACCCGCCGCGACGAGTGCTGCGAGCAGGAAAGCGAAGTCTCCGCCGAGCACGACCGCCGCGAGCGGCCCGCACCAGGGCCGCTGACACGCCTGAACGAGCGCTCCGAGCTTGACCGCAGTCACGGCGAAGCCGAGCGCCCACACGTCGGGCCGGTAGAAGCGGAACAAGGTCATCCAGCGGTTGAACTGGGAGAGCGCCTCGCGCGCGCCGCCGTCCTCGAGACTCACCGGCGCGGCCGCCATCACGAGGCTCACACGTCCGCCGCGTTCGCGCGCGCGCGCGCACAGCGCCAGATCCTCGGAGACGGACCCGCGCCACAGCTCCGCGGCGCCGAGCGCCTCGAAGTCGGAGCGGCGCACGGCCAGGGACTGCCCCGCGGCGAGTCCCATCGGCTCGAACCAGGGGAGACCGAACGCCATCCACGAAAGCCGCAGGCGCGACGCGAAGCCTCCTCCCAGGGAGAGCATCACGGACGTCGACAGAACGGCCCCTTCCTGCTGCAGCCCCGCGACCATGAGGCTCGCCCAATCCCGCCCGACGCGCAGGTCCGCGTCGGCGAAGAGGAACACGCGCGCGTCCGGGCTCGCGGCCGCGACGCCCGCGAGCAGGTTGACGGCCTTCGCGCTCGACCGTGACGGCGCCTCGCCCGCAACGACGACCTTGGCTCCCTTCCGGCCGGCGGCGGCCGACTCGAGCGTGGCGCGGGCCGGATCGCCGGCCTCGCCGACGGTGAGGAGCCATTCGACGGGCCCGGGATAGTCCTGCGCGAGCAGCGCGGCGGCGTGTTCCGCGAGCCCGGCGGAGCCGCCCTTGTACGCGACCACGATCGCGAGCGGCGGCGGGGGCTCGGGAAGAGCGGGAAGACGTCTGCGCTGCCTGAGGAAAAAGCGCAGCGCCGCGGCGAATTGAATCGCGGCGAGCCCGCCGGCGGCGACCATCCACCCGAGAGGAAGCCCGTGCATCCGCACGGAGTGTAGAAGTATTGCGAAGGTCCCGCAAGGCCGCCTTGACAGAACGGGCCAGACAGGTACACTCTCGCATGCGCCGCGCTCTCTCCGCCGTGATTCTGCTCGCGTGCTCGGCCTCCGCGCAGGCTCCTGAGACCGTCCCCGTTCTCACTCATGCGGCCGCCGCCGCCCCCGATCCCTGCGTCTCGCCGCGCCGCTTCGTCGGGACGTGGGCCGGGACGATGTCGTGCAAGACGGGGACGTATCCCGCGACCGTCCGCGTCGAGCAATCGCGTGAGGGCTGCGTCGGGGCGAACTGGCAGGGGGAGAAAACCGCGACGGCCTCCCAAGGCGTGCTGGTCGTCTCTCCGACGGCCAAGCCCGAGGTCTTCCTGATGACCGCCGGTCAAATGACCTCGATCTTGACCGTCTTCAAGCGCGGCCGGCGCCTGACGTTCACGCCCGATCCGAACGCCAACATGATCGCCCAACTCGTCCATTTCTCGGGCTCGGCGGAGCTCGACCCGCTGATCAAGAAGGCCTTCGTGCGCTATACCACGAGCAGCCCGATCTCCGCGCCCGACCCCTGCCAGGGCACGATGCAGCGCGTGCAGTAGGCCCCGAATGTCCCGGGCGACTCCTCTCGCGTGCCTCCTTCTGCTCGTCGCGGGAAATTCACGGGCCATCGATGAGACCGACGCCGTCGCCAAGAAAAATCTCCATTTCGTCGTCGACGCGCTCGATTTCGGCGAACGCAACGAGCGCATCGAAGCGATCCACAAGCTCGAGTTCATGCAGGAGGACGGCGTCCTCGGCTTGGCGATCGCGGCGGAGGACGGCGACTGGCAGGTGCGCATGACGGCCGTGCACGCCCTCGGCGGCGCCGGCCGCTGGGGCACCCCGGTCCTCGAGCGGGTGAAGCGCTACGAGACCTGCCCGGTCGTCCGGCTCGTGGCGATGCACTATCTCAGCGACCCGGATGCCGGCGACGAGGAGGCCAAGGAGTTGGCCTGGATCTCGCAGGCCAGCACGAAGGACATCAACCGGTGCCAGGAGCATCCGGAGCCCGGAAAGGCCGCCTGGGCGCGAAAGCGACGGCGCATCACGCAGAAGGGGGACTGGGAGAACACGCCTCAGGTCCGCGCCTCGCGCGCGGCGCCCGACAAGACCGCGCCGCGACCGGCGACGGCGAGGCAGACAGCACCCCCGGCCGAGCCCGAAGCCCAGGAATCGCACGAGACCGTCGTGACGCGCGATCCGGTGCTCGGTCCGCGGCGGGCTCCCGCGAAGCCGCCGGAGGCGCTGCCCGCCCCGGTGAAGCTCGAGCGCCGCACCGAACTCGATTCGCTTCTCGATGAATCCACGGCGGCGGTTTCAAGGCGCGGCGTCGTCCTCGAGATGACGGGGCGAAGCACCGCCGCGCCGGAAAACCTGCCCCGGCCGGCGACGTACGCCGTGCGCGAGCACGAGATCTCGGCCCCGGGACGATTCGCCGGGGTCTCAAAGGAAGCGCTGAAGCCGGCGGCGCCTGCCGCGCCGCCCGCGAAGAGCACGGCCGCGCCGGAGAGCCTGCCCGGGCCTGTCACGTACGCCGTGCGCCAGCACGAGGACGCAGCCCCGGGCGCGATCGTCAAGGACGCCGGCGCCGGCAAGGAGGCTCACGACGCGCTACCCGGCCTCATGAGCGCGCTGAAGCTCGGCGACAGCCGCACGCGCGCGCGCGCCGCCGACGATCTCGGACATCTCGGCGCGACGGCCGCGCCAGCGGTCCCCGAGCTGATGAAGGCTCTCCGGGACGCCTCCCCGCGCGTGCGCTCGAGCGCGGGCTTGGCGCTGGGCAACATCGGCGCCGCGGACAAAGGCGTCGAGCCCCTGCTGCTCAAGGCCCTGAACGATAAAAATGAGGACGTCCGCCACTCCGCGGCGCTGGCGCTCGAGCGCATCCGCCGCGGCAAAGGCGGGAAGGCTCCCTAGAGCCGTTTTTGCGGGGGGAGCGAACTCACTTCAACGCTTCGATCTTGACCCACACCCCGTTGAACTCTTGGTTGGCCGCGACGGTGCGCGACAGGCTGCCGGAGGCTTTTCCAGAGGCCTTTCGGGATGATCCGCCCAGCGGGAACCATTCGCCGAGCTTGCCGGACACCGTCGTCGTGAGCCGCCGAGTCTCAAAGCCTCCATCCGCGCGAATCCTCCGGTCTTCGGAGTTGATCTCGAGGATCACGCGGCGGCCGGCGATCCGCGCCACGACCTCGGCGCCGGTATTGGCCTGACCGTAGGTCACGCTCTCCGTGATCGCCCCTCCAGGGCCCACCGTCCTGGTGACCGCCGGCTGCGATTGGGCGAGCGAAAGCACGGCGGGACTGCCCTCGACTGCCTGGATCATCTGCTCGGATTGCGAGGAGCTTTGCGACTCGGATCCGGACGCGCGCATCGTCACGCCGCGGCGGTCAGCCGCGCCGCCGGAGTCATTCGTGACGGTCCAATGCGCGCCGCCGACCGTTCCGGTGACCGCCGTCCCCTGATTTTCGCTGGATTCGCGCGCGCTCTGCCTCACGTAGATCATCAGCCGGCGAGGCTCGGCGGCAGGGCGCACCGGCGACTCCTTCGCCCAAGCCGGGCCGAAGGCGGCGGCGAGCGATAACGCGGCGAGCACGCGTGACGCGCTCTTCATACCGACTGTAGAGTACCCCCGGAATCGGGAAATGTAAAGCCCTCCTTCCGCTGCGGGCCCCGCCGGCACCCCTGGCCGATCCCGAATTATTCATGTAAACTCACGGCAGTGGGCCTGTAGCTCAACGGATAGAGTACTTGGCTTCGAACCAAGTGATCCGGGTTCGATTCCTGGCGGGCCCCCCAGATTTCGTCTCCGGCCCCATACCGCCCCTCGCGTTGAAATATAAGCGTAACGCTTCCCTGATAACATCTTGGGGCATGCTGCTCCTCGCCGCCAGCCCGGCGTTTCTGCCTTTGTCCGCCCAGGCCGCCAAAACGGCCGTCGTCGCCAAGTCCACGGCGGCGGTGCGGGCCGAGCTCGGCCGAGAGGCGGTCGCGGCGCTTTCCTCGTCGGGCGCCGACCCGGATCCTGAAGTGCGCGCGACCGTCGCGGCGACCTGGGGGCTCCTCGGAAACCGCGCCGCGATCCCGTTCCTCAAGCGCGCGTTGACGGATGCCAACCCCGACGTGCGGATCGCCGCGGCGGCGAGCCTGTATAAGCTCGGCGAGGTGGACGGCCTCGTCAACCTCATCGACGAGACGAAGACCTCGGGCGGCGCCCCGCCCACCACGCCCGCGCAGGAGCTCCGCCGCATGGCGCGGGACGCGGCCCGCGCGCGGGCCGTGCTCAAGCTCGGGGAGATCGCGGGGGAGAACGCGCGCGCGGCGATCCTCTCCGCGCACAAGGATCCCGAGGGCGAGGTCCGCGACGCGGCCGCCATCGCCTTGGCCCGCCTCGGAGACGTCGACTCCTCGGCGCCGTTTCTCAGCGCGGCCGCCGATACCGACGAGACTGTCCGCGCCTCCGCCGCCCGCTCTCTCGGCTTGATCGGCCGTGAGGGCCGGGATATCCTCGGCAAGCTCGCGGCGGCCGACGCGTCGGTGGACGTGCGCTCCGAAGCCTGCGCGGCCCTGGGCTCGTTCACCGATCCCGCCTCGACCGCCATCCTCACCGCGGCTGTCAAGGACAAGAGCGGCCGGGTGCGCCTCGCGGCCGTGCGCTCCCTCGCCCGCCGCGCCGAGCCCGATTCGACGGCCGCCCTGAAGGCCCTGCTCGAGAAGGCGCCGCAAGCCGAGCTCGCGCTCACGGCGCTGGCCGGCCTCGCCGAGCGGGGGGAGGAGACGGACATCGGCCTCGCCGACCTGACGCTCGGCCAGGGCGACCCCGAACTGAAGTCTCTCGCCGTGCGGGTGCTTTCCGCCGCGAAGCGGCCCGAGGCCCTGGAATTGCTCACGAAGGCCATGCGCGGCGACGCCTCGCGCCGCATCCGCGTCGAAGCCGCGGCCGCCGTCATCGCCCGGCTTCGCCGCGTGGAGGTCAAGCGATGAAACGCGTCCTCGCCGCCGCCGTCCTTCTTTTCGCCGCGGCTCTTCCCGCTGCGGCCTTCCGCCCCTCGGGCAACGCGAAGGAAGAGGCCAGGCGCTTCAGCCTCAACAAGCTCACGCGCTCCGTGCGCCGGCCCGCGCGCCCGGGCCTGCAGACCGAATTTTCGCGGTTCAACGCCACGCACGAAGGCCGCTGGAAGATGCGCGTCGACCCGCGCACAGGCCTCCCCGAGGCTCTCGTCGACGGCCGCACCGAGCCGCGCTCGGGCCCGCCCGAGGCCGTCGCTCGCCGCTTCCTTCGCGAGCAGCGCGACCTGCTCGGCGTGGATCCGGACTCCCTGGAGGTCGAGAAGGAGAGCAAAGGCGACGGTCACCGGCACGTTCTCTACCGCCAGAAGTACCGCGGCCTGCCCGTCGAGTTCTCCCGCGTCAAGGTCCACCTAAACGAGGACGGCTCGGTGACCGGGATGAACTCCCGCTATGAGGCCGACCTGAACGTCAACATCCGGCCCCAGATCTCCGCCGCCGACGCCGCCCGAGCCGCCGAGGCCGACGCGCGCGGGACCGCCGACGGAGCCGCGACCCTCGTGATCCTGCCCGTCGAATCGACCGGGCGCTCCCACCTGGCCTGGAAAGTGAAGGTCAAGGCGCCGCAGGCCGCGTGGCGCTACTACGTCGACGCGAACAACGGACAGGTCCTCTTCCGCTACAACAATCTGCGCTTCGCCGTCTGCCTCACGTCGGGGGTAATCCAGGGCTCCGTGTTCGACATCGACCCGAGCAGCACGCCCGCCAAGAACCGCCCCATCGATAACCAGTGGGTGTACATCGGCGCCGGCGCCGGGCAGACGCGGGCCCTCACCGGCGGCAGCTCGGTGTTCGGCCACGGGTTCTACTGCGGCACCGCCACGGGCAAGGTCACCATGGCCTATCAAGGCTCCTTCGTCAACGTGGGAAGCTTCCGAGGCCCCAGCGCGCACTACGACAACGGCGCCGGCGTCTGGGCGACCCTGTCGACACCGAAATCCTCCGCGCACCCGTATCCGAACTCCTCGTCCCAGACCGACACGATCACCTTGCCCCTCGTCCTCAACGCGACCAAGTTCCTGCCGGTGTTCAACACCTTCCGGGTCGGGGAATTCTCCGGCGCGGACGCCTCGGACACCGCCGGCGGCGGCATCGTCGACGACGACGAGCTGACCATCAGCGACGCCAACGGGGACCGCGTCGGAGCCTTCATCGGCAACCGCGGCGCCTTCCGGGGCACGGCCGTCCCGGGCAACATCATGAACTTGACGCTCAAGGCGAACGAGAGCGGACAGCAGGACGGCTACGAGATCACGCTGTCGAGCTACATGACGGTGACGCTCCCCGCCGCCGCCGGCGCGCCGAACACGTCGAGCCATGTCTGGGTCACCTCCGACTCGCCGATCAACCTGCGCAGCGAGCTCAACATGTTCTACCACCTCAACAAGATGCACGACTTCTTCTTCGGCGACGTCAACAAGTCGAGCGCGGCGCCGGTCTCGTCGCCGGTCGTCGCGATGGCCCACGTCGGCCCGAATGTGGTCAACGCGTTCTACAATCCGGACTACGACAACCTGATGTTCGGCGACATCGACGTGAGCGCCCCGCAGGACGGCTTCACCGACGACGCGACCGTGACGCACCACGAGTACGTCCATTACATCGTCGAGAAGATCTGGTCCATTCAGAACTTCGGCCAGGCCGGAGCGATCTCCGAGGGCATCGCCGACTACTTTTCGGGCAGCTCGCTCAACGACCCCTCGATCGGCTCCTTCGTCCTCAACTCGCTGAACGGCGGGGCCGGCGGCTCGTTGCGCGACCTCGACTGCCAGCTGTCCGGGATCACATGCAAGGTCCTCAACGACACGTCCTGGCAGGGCGAAATTCACGACGACAGCATCTTCCTCTCGCAAGCCTTGTGGGACATCCGCCGCGACCGCATGACGGCGTTGGGCAACGCTCTCGGCCGCTCCTGCGTGGACGGACTCGTCTTCCAGTCCCTGCTCTTTTTCCCCGAGAGCTTCGGCGAGGTGCTTGACGCGATGCGTCGCGTGGACGTCCAGGGCCTCGTGGCGGCCTGCGGCGGCCCGAACACAGCGCAAGCGGCCATCGACAACGCGTTCGCGTCCCACGGCCTCATCCTCGGCGCCGGCGACGCGTACGAGCGCAACGACGGCTTCGAGACCGCGACGGACGCGAGTACCCGGCCCGTAATCTCGGCGACGCTCTTCCCGACCGGGGACAACGACTTCTTCACGTTCGGCGCGGGCCAGGGGCTGGTCAAGGTCAGCGTGAACCTTCCGCCCTTCGGCGGCTACTACAAAGGCTACCAGCTCAAGCTGTTCGACCGCGCGCACCACCTGGTCGCCGCGGCGGCGCCGCCGTACGATGGCGTCAACACTCTGGACGGCATCTGCGAGGTCCTGGACTGCAACACGACCGCGGAAAAGGTCGAGGTGCTGTACAACAACCCGAGCGGCGGCCAGCTCTACGCCCAAGTCGTGGGCGGGGACTCCCTCAACGGCTCGGCCAGCGGCGTCCAATCCGCGGTGCCGTACACGATCCGATTCGAATACCCGAAGTCCGGGGCGCTCTCCGGCTCCATCGTCACGGCGACCTTCGACAACGACACGATCTCCTTCAACGCGGACGTCAGCACCTTCGTGACCAACCAGGACTGGCGCTTTTCCTCGGCCCAGCTCCGAGACCACGTGTTCAATCCGATCAGCAACACCCAGCTGAACCAGCCGCCGCTGCCCGGTGACTTCCTGCTCTTCCAGTCGTCGGCGAACGCGTACGGGCACATCATCGGCTCGGTGAAGCTCGTCACCGGCTTCGCCGCGAGATATCCCGCGGTCGGGACCGTAC
This sequence comes from Elusimicrobiota bacterium, assembly GCA_038211115.1. Classification (GTDB taxonomy): domain Bacteria; phylum Elusimicrobiota; class Elusimicrobia; order UBA1565; family UBA9628; genus GWA2-66-18. The sequence continues at coordinate 11,037 of JBBQVX010000101.1, forward strand.
ACCTCGAGATCTTTGGCTACAACGTGCACGGCAGCACCGCCTCGCTCGGCTTGTCGAACCCTCTCAACCTGACCGCGTCCAAGACGGAATTGACCGCGTACAACAACGTCTTCAACCCCGCGCGCGGCGAGAAGGCGACGATCAAGTACGGCACTTTGACGGGCGGCCACGTCACGATCAAGCTCTTCACCGTCACGGGAACATTCGTCGCGACGCTGCTCGATGAGGACACCCTCGCCGGCCGCGGTTCGATGGACTGGGACGGCCGAAACGTCTCCGGCTCCATCGTCGCCAGTGGAATCTATCTCCTGCGCATCGACGCGCCAGGCATCCACAAAACCCAGAAAATCGCAGTCATCAAATGACGAGGAGACTCCTCATCGTCCTGGCGTCCATGTCCGCCGCGGTGCTCGCCCAGGCCGACAGCGGACCGGGCACGACCGCGGTGCCCGTACTGCAGATTCCGATGTCCGCGCGCGCCGCGGGAATGGGGACCTCGTTTACGGCCGTCGCGAGCGACGCGTCCGCGCTGTTCTACAACCCCGCGGGCTTGGCTAGGCTCAACGCCCACGAGCTCGTCGCCAGCTTCGCCTCCGGCCAAGGGGAGACCTCGATCCAGAATTTCGCCTACGCGGGACCGACCGCCTTCACGGGCATCTCGGGCAACGGCTACACGAGCGCCGGCTTCAACGTGCTGCTCTCCCAGAGCGGAAAGATCGAAGTCAACCGCCTCGCCGTAGACGGCTCACTGGCCTCGTCGGAGAACATCAACGCCGGCTCCGACCTCGTGATCTCGGGGGGCTACGCCGAGCGCGTTGGCCTGACCCCGCTCGAAACGCGCGACGCGACCTATCAGATCGATCACTACCTCGGCATCGGCGGCAAGTACGTCCGCTCGACGATCGTGGACAAGACCGGCAGTGCGGTGGCGCTGGACGCGGGCTACCTGATCCACTCCCCGGAGGCGGGCTGGAGCTTCGGCGCGTCGGCCCTCAACATCGGCGGCAAGATCAAATACAACGAGGCCAAAGAGCCGCTGCCGGCGACGTTCCGCGGCGGCTTCGCCTGGCAGGGCGGCGTGCCCTCGATCCACAACGTCATCGCCTCGCTCGACGGCGACTACCTGATCGACGAGAAGGAATGGCACGCGAACTTGGGCCTCGAGTATTTTTGGGTGAAGACCTTCGGCGCGCGCATCGGCTATCAGATCCACCGCGAGGACGCGGGCCTGACGGCCGGCTTCGGCCTGCGCTGGAAGGGCCGCATCCTCCTCGACTACGCTTGGGGCCTCGGGAAGACGATCAAGGACCAGCACCGCATCACCATCTCGTGGCGCTTCGGCGGCGTGCCGCCGTCCCAGCGCGGGCGTCAGCGCCGGCCGTTCATCGAGTCCGTCCCCGAACGCGACCAACTGCGCGAGCGCAACATCGAGGACAAGCAGCCCGAGTTCACCGACCCGCCGCCGAAGCCGCGCGCGGTTCCGCGCGAGAAGACCACCGGCGTCCCCGGCTGGATCTACTAGCTACGGCAGCCTGATCCCGGCCAGGCCGAGCGAGATCGACTGGAGACGCTCGGCCCAGTTCGGAGGAGGAGGAGGAGGGGCCTTCGCGGCCGCGAACGCGCGGCGCAGGACTTCCCCGGCGGGCTTGCCCTGCGCGCTCATGGACTTGTCCTTCGGGCCCGTGCGTGCCGGATCGGCCTCCCAGGCCCAGTACAGGAACCCGCGGAACCACGGCTCGTGCTCGAACGCGCGCAGGAAGGAGTCCATATAGGCGGCCTGGACCTCGAGGTCCAGCTCCGCGTAGTCGTGCCAGTTCCAGGGCTGGAGGTTGGCACCCTTCTGCGCCGCGAGGCCGACCTCGGTAAACAACACCGGCTTGCCGTGCAGCTTCGAAAGAAGGGACAGCTCCAGGACCCACGGCCTCCACGCCGCGTCGAGCGCGGGGAGGCTCGTGCCGCCGGGAACCGGGAAATAGGCGTCCACGCCGATGTAGTCGAGGTCATTCCAGAAGCCGGGCAGCGCGACCGAATGCCAGTTGGCCGCGTAGGTCAGCGGACCGGGAAACGCCCCGCGGGTCTCGCGGATGAGCGCGCGCCACGCGGCCGTGTGCTGCGGCAAGGTCAGCAGCGCCAGCTCGGTGCCGACGGAGAGCATCTCGCACTTCTCCTCGGCCGCGAGCCGCGCGTAGCGAAGCAGGTGCGCGCGGTAGGTCTCGAAGAACTTCTCGGGCCGGTCGGGATTGAGGCGAGCCCGGTCCAGCTTCGTGAGGATGTCCACGTGCGGCTTGAGCAGGACCTTGAGGCCGCGGCCGTGCGCGGCGCGGATAGCGGTCCGCAGCGATTCGTCGCTCGCGGTCGCGTCGGTCGCGAGCACCTCCGAGTCGGCGCTGTTCTCGACGAATACGGAGGGGATGATCGCGACCCAGCCCGCGCCCATGTCCTTCATGCCCTTGTATGAGGCGGCGGCCCAAGGCTGCTCGTAGGCGTCGTGCCACCAAACGGGGAAATTGAACCCCAAAATAGGCTCGGCCGCCCC
>JBBQVX010000102.1:0-13314 GCA_038211115.1 Elusimicrobiota bacterium
CGCAGAAGAGGATCGTGCCGACGAGCAGACCGACGGCGATGTTGCCTTCCTTGATCTTCTTCTCCATGTCGAAGTCAGGGTTGGCCTTGATGAAGGTCCGGTAGGTCCAATAGATGACGAAGCCCGACATCAGGACCATGAGGAAGAAGTGCATGAGGCTGACGACGACGCGTGTGGCGATCATTATTCTCTCCTAGATAGTGGTGTCAGGCTTGCCGGATTGCAGTATTTACGGGGTTCGTTCTCGTTGAAATACTGCAATCCGGCAAGCCTGACACCATTTCAAAAAAATGGCTCGATTTTGTAGCCTTCCCGCCCGTTGAGCAGCTCGGTGGTTTCTTCGCCGACTTGTCCGGGCGGCAGCCACGCGGGGCCCGCGGGCTCGACGAGGACGTACTGGAGACCCTGGTACTCGAGGAACAGGTCTCCCTTTTCGGGGATCAGCAGGACCCCCATCAAATAGTGGCCGGGCACGGAGACGCCGACCATCTTCATCTGCGCCCAGTTCGACAGGATCGAGCCGATGAGGGCCGTCTTCGTGTCGCAGTCCCCCCAGCCCACGACGACGGCCGTGATGGGAGGCAGGAGGCCGCCTGTGTGCTTCTCCTTGTAAACGGGATCAGGCTGCTTGTAGTACAGCGCCGTCTGCGCGAAGGAGAGCACGGAGCCGATGATGTCTCCCGAGCGGTAGTGGCGCGTCGTGGCGATCTTCTCGAAGGCGAGCGATAGCGGCTTGATCAGGCTCGCGTTCTTGTGGATGACGCCGGGCATGTCCACCGTGACGGTGTTGCCCTTCAGCATGCGGAAGCCGTGGGACGAGAGATAGTCCTTCACGCGCTGGTCGTATTCCTTGTCGAGCGCGACGATCGCGGCGTCGAGCTGGGCTTGGGATTTCCCCTGTTTGACCGCGATCTTAAAGACGCTCTGGCGCGCGTTCTCTCGCCAGGTCTTCTGCTCGGCGAGGCCCTCCTTCGTGTAGCCGAAGGACTCGTTGTAGGGACGGAAATCCTTTTCCGTGATCTGATAGGCGACCTCGAGCTTGTCCTTGTTGAAGTTCTGGAAACCGTAGCTCGCCGCCCTGTAGGCGGCGGTCTTTTGGATGCGCTGGTAGGTTTTGGGGCCGCCGCCTGAGTTCGAGCCGCCCGAGCTGTCGCCGCCGGTGGGGATCTCGTCGTCGTCGCCCGAGGCCTGCCCGAACAAGATTTGGCCGTCGACGGGCTCGATGACCATGCGCTTTTCGGCCTGAAGGCCGAGGCGCACGGAGAGGAACGCGCCGATCAGGAGGATCGGGCCCAACGCCGCCGGGGGTCTGTTCCACGCCATCGACCGTTATTTTAGCACCTTGCGGGGTCCGGGAGAGCCTGTTATCATTCGAGCGCGATGCCCGAAACGGATCCACTCCTAGGCAAAATGCTCGGCTCCTGCCGGCTCGACGCCCTCATCGGCCGGGGAGGCATGGGCCGGGTGTACAAGGCGCATCACGTGGCGCTCGACCGTGCCGTGGCGGTCAAACTCGTCGACGTCAACGGCGCCATGGCCGGCACGAACGGCGCCGCCGTGCGGGAGCAGATCCTGGCCGAGGCCCGGACCGCGGCCAAGCTCGAGGATCCGCGCATCGTCGCGATCTACGAAGTCGGTGAGGATCACGGCATCCCCTTCATCGTGATGCAGTGGGTGGACGGGCAGACCCTCGAGGAGAAGGTCAAGCGCGGCGGCCCCTTGTCTCCCCCCGAGGCCCTCGAGATCATCCGCGAGACGGCGACCGCGCTCGGCGCGGCGCACCGGGCTGGGCTCGTGCACCGGGACATCAAACCGGGCAACATTTTGGTCGACTCGCGCGGCGCGGTCAAGCTCACGGACTTCGGCATCGCGCGCGCCGCTGGCGTCGCCGCGGCCTCGGGCGAGACCATCTCGGGCTCCTTCCATTTCATGGCGCCGGAGCAGGCCTTCGGCGGTCCGCCCGATCCGCGGTCGGATCTCTACGCGCTGGGCACGACCTGGTACTTCGCGGTGACCGGACAGCCTCCGTATCCCGGCTCGGCGATGGACGCGCTCGTGCGCCACCGCGACGAGGCTCCGGCCGAGGTTCGGATCCTTCGGCCCGAGATAACGGAGCGGGCCGCGGGTCTGCTGCGCCGCCTGATGGCCAAGAAAGTCGAGGATCGGCCGGCGAACGCTCAGGAACTGCTCAAGGAGATGCTCTCGGCCAGCATGCTGCTCGACACGGACACGAGCGGCTCGCCGTTTAAGATCCTTCCCGCGGCGCCGCGGATGGAGACGCGCCCGGTGCCGCCGCCGCCGCCGCACGTCGCCGCCCCCGCTCCCGTTCCCGCCCCCGCCGCGTCGGAGCCCGCCGCGCCGCCGAAGAGGGTCCCGCTGCCGCCTCCCCCGCCCGCGCCGACGCCAGCGGCGGCGCTCGGCTCGAAGTTCTCGTTCGTCGTCCTGCTGCTCACATTCGGCGTCATCGCCTTCGGCTGGCAGTGGCGCAGGGCCGGGCCCGAGGACTGGGCCGCCGGAGCGATCTTCCTTTCGCTGTTGCCCGCGGCCCTGACGTGGGGCGACCGGCGCAGCATCGCGTACCGCGTGATCAGCGTCATCGGCAGCGCCGGGGCCGTCGCATGCTGGGCGCGGCATTCGTTTGCCGGGGGGCCGTCCATGCCGCCGCTCGAAGCCGCGATCCTGGCGGGCCTCGGCCTGTGCGCGTTATTTGGCGCCGTGTTTCTCGGCCAATGGGGTCAGGACCGCTCCGAGGCCGCGTGGGCGCGCGTGCTCGGCCCGGCGGCGGCCGCGTGCCTCCTCGCCTCGGCCTTGACCTGGACCGTGCCGGAGGCCCAGGCGTGGACCGCGGGCTTCTCCGAGCGCGCGGCGGCGTGGTGGGCGGCGTTCGCCGCCTCGGGCGGCGGCTGGCGCTGGCTCGGGAGCGCGACGGTCGCCGGAGCGCTCGGCGGCGCGGTGCGGCTGAAGGTGCAGCAGGCGGGCGCGCCCAAGGACCGAAAGCTCAACTGGAACAAGTAGTAGGGCGCGCTCGGCCGGACGGCGCTTACTTCTTCTTATTGCCGCCGAAGAGGAAGGCGAGGACCGCGCCGGCGCCGATCAGCAGGCCGGCCACGAGCGCCAGGACGACGAGCGGCGTGCCGCCGAGGGCCAATCCGACCGCGAGAGCCGCGATCCCGACGCCGATGCCGATCTTTCCGTACGTGCCGTACTTGGCGGTGGGAGACTCGCCCTCCGACGTCGAGCCGTTGCCCTTCTTCGGAGTGTAGATCGTGATGCCGTTGAGAGGCTTCTTGCCCTCGAAGTAGTAGTCGGTGCCCTCGCCGTCGGGATTGGGCGTCTGGGCGGTTGCGGCGGGCTCCTTCTTGACCGGGGCCGTCGGCTTCTCCTGGATCGGAGGCGGCGGGTTCTTTCGCGGCTCCCCCTCCAAGGCGACGTACTCGACCGGGGTCAATGTCTCGATCGTGAAGCCCTTGTCGAAGGATTTACCGGCGCGAACCGACGCGCTCTCTCCGGCGGTGAGGGCCGAGGGATCGGCGGCGGCCTGGCTGCGCAGCGCCTCGAGCGTGGCCGACATCGCCACGGGATTCGCGGCGGCGGGACCGGCGAGCAGCAGCAAGAGAAGCGAGCGAGTCATTGTTGGAATTATAGCACGGCTTACGGCAGCATTTGGGTCGAGGCGCGCACGCCCGCGATCAGAGGCTCGGGATGCAGGCCGAACAGCAGGACGCCGACGACCGCGACGGCCACTCCGCCGCACACGTACGCGCCGACGGGGATCGCGGCGTCGTCCGACGGCTCCCGGAAGAACATGCGGTGCGCGACCTGGAAGTAGTAGTAGACCGAGACGACGGAGTTCAGCACGCCGATGACGGCGAGCCACCACTGCCCCGCCTGGACGGCCGACGAGAAGATCAGCAGCTTGCCCATGAAGCCCGCGAGCGGCGGAATGCCGGCCAGCGAGAGCAGGCAGAACATCAACGACAGCGCGAGCCCGAGACGGTTCTTCGCGAGTCCGTCGAACGCGGACAGGTCGTAGTTCCCCTTCGCCGAGCCGACGGCCTGGACGACCGCGAAGGCGCCCACGTTCATCGCGACGTAGACGAACGAGTACAGCATCACGCCCTCGCGGCCGAGCGGCGTGCCGACGGCGAGGCCGATGAGCAGGTAGCCGGCCTGGGCGATCGAGGAATAGGCGAGCAGGCGCTTCACGTCGGTCTGGAACATCGCGGTGAAGTTCCCGATCGTCATCGTCAGCGCGGCCATGATCCCGAACAGCAAGGTCAGGTCGTAGGCCTGCAGCGGGAAGATCGCGCCGAACACGCGCGCCAGCGCCGCGAACGTCGCGAGCTTGGGCGCGACGGAGAGAAAGGTGGTGACGGGCGTCGGCGCGCCTTCGTAGGCGTCGGGCACCCAGAAGTGCATCGGCGCCAGGGACGCCTTGAAGCCGAAGCCCAGCAGGATCAGCACGAGGGCCAGGATCAGCATCGGTCCGGGGACGGCGCTCGCCTGGGCGAGATGCGTCGTTCCCGTCGCGCCGTAGTACAGCGAGATGCCGTAGACCATGATCGCCGAGGAGAACGCGCCGAAGAGGAAGTACTTCATCGAGCCTTCGTTCGACTTGGGGTTCGTGCGTTCGAAGCCGGCCAGGATGAACGAGGAGATCGAGACGAGCTCGAGTGCCACGAAGATCATGAGGAGGTCGGTCGACGAGACGAGATACATGAGCCCCGCCGTCGACAGCAACATCAGCGCCGAGAAAGTTCCGGCGTGGCGCTCCGGCAGCTCCTTATAATCGAGGCCGAGCAGCAGGCACAGCACGCAGGTGAGCAAAGTCGTCACCTTGAAGAACTGGCTGAACGGGTCCGCCGTCCACAGCGAGCCGACTCCGTGCGTCGACGCGTCGCCGAGGGAGAACGCGACCCACGCCAGCACGCCCGCGGCGGAGAGCCACGCGAGGTGGTAGAGCGCGCGCGCTTTCTTGACCGGCAGGAGCAGGTCGGCGAACGCGATGGCCAGGGCCAAGGTCGCGAGGATCGACTCCGGGAGGAGCAGGCGCAGGTTGTTCATTTATTTGCCCAGCATGTGCTCGAGCGTCTTGTTCATGAGGTCGAGGGGCCACTTCGGGTAGACTCCGAAGAGCACCGTGAGGACCGCGAGCGGCACGATCGAGACGAGCTCGCGCGCCGACATGTCCTCGAGGCCGGCCCACTTCTCGTTGAACTTGCCGAGGAACACCTTCTGCATCATGCGCAGGAAGAAGGCGGCCGTCGCGATGATGCCGAGGACCGAGATCGTCGCGGCGAGCTTCCAGGTCTGGAACGCGCCCAGGAAGCACAGGAACTCGCCGATGAAGCCGGCGAGGCCGGGCAGGCCCAGCGACGCGAAGCAGGTCATCGCCATCAGGCCCGCGTACACGGGCAGCTTGACGGAGAGGCCGCCGAACGCCGAGATGTCACGCGTGTGCGCCCGGTCGTAGATCACGCCGACCAAGAGGAACAAAGCGCCCGTGATGATGCCGTGCGTCAGCATCTGGAACACCGCGCCCGTGAAGCCGGCGGTCGTCATGCCGGCGATGCCGAGCAGGCAGTAGCCCATGTGGTTGACCGAGGAATAGGCGACCATCTTCTTCATGTCGGTCTGCGCCATCGCGCACAGCGCGCCGTAGACGATGTTGATGACCGCGATGACGATGAGCGCCGGCAGGAACCACTGGAAGCCGAGCGGCGCCAGCGAGTAGGAGATGCGCAGCAGTCCGTACACGCCCATCTTCAGCAGGACCGCGGCCAGGATGACCGAGATCGCGGTCGGAGCCTCGACGTGGGCCAACGGAAGCCAGGTGTGGAACGGGAACGCGGGGATCTTGATCGCCATCCCGAAGTAGAGGCCGAGGAACACGAGAATCTGGAAATGGCGGTCCCAGCCGCCGGTCATCTTCGCGAGCTCGAGGATGTCGAACGTGTGCGGCGCGGGGCTCGCGAAGTAGAGCGCCAGGATCGCCAACAGCATGAACACGGACCCGGTCAAGGTGTACAGGAAGAACTTGATCGCGGCGAACTCCTTGCGCGGGCCGCCCCAGACGCCGATCAGGAAGTACATCGGGACGAGCGTGAGCTCCCAGAACACGTAGAAGAGGATCAGGTCGAGCGCGCAGAACACGCCGAGCATGCCGACCTCGAGGACGAGGAACCAGAAGAAGTACTCCTTGACGCGGTTCTCGATCCCGAGCGAGCCCACGAGTGCAATGACGCTCATGAACGTCGTGAGCAGCACGAGCGGGTAGGAGAGCCCGTCGACGCCCATGAAGTACTGCACCCCGAACGAAGGGATCCAAGCGAAGCGCTCGACGAACTGCATCTCGTGCGTTCCGCGGTTGAAGCCGGGGAGCATAGCGAGCGAGGCGATCAGCGCGATGCCCGCGAAGACGAAGGCGGTGATCTGGATCGCCTTGACGTTTTCCTTCGGGGTGCACAGGATGATCAGCGCTCCGACGAGGGGCGCGAACGTGACCAGTGAAAGCATGTTCATTTGAGCGTTCTCCTAAGTTAGCGCGTCAGAATCAAGGTCGCCGCGAGGCTGAAGGCGATCGCGACGTACATCAGATATTCCTGCACCTGGCCGTCCGCGACGAGGCTGCGCAGGCCCACGCCGAGGTCGAGGCTCAGGCCGCCGAAGCCGTCCACGGTCCGGTCCACGAAGAGCGCGTCGACGAGGTTGCTGATCTCGGCGACGATGCGCATGAGCAGACCCCAGCCGTCCACGAATACGCGGTCGACGATGTTCGCGTCGATCCAGTAGGCCGTCGCCGCGACCTTGTCGCAGAACGCGACGAGCAGATTGAAGGCGTCGTCGAGGTACCAGCGCCGGTCGAGCAAGGTGAAGACCGGCGCGAGATTCTTCTTGAGCGCGTCGGCGATCGGGTACGTCGGGCCCTTATAAAGGACGAAGGCCAGCCCGATGGCGCCGAGGATCAGGAACGGGAGCGCGAGGTGCAAGGCGTGAGGCAGATGCCCTTCGTGGTGCGCGCCTTCCTCCCCCGCCTCGGCGTGCTCGGTCGCGGGCGCGGCCGCGTGCTCCTCGGCCTTCGGCTCCGCAGCCGCCGCGTGCGCCGACCCGATGGACGGCTTCTCGAGCAGCTTGTAGACGAGGCCGTTGCGGTCGAGCATGTAGCCCGAGAACATCGCGAGGAAGGCGAGCAGGACGAGCGGGCCCGTCATCAGGAAAGGCGACTCGTGAGCGTGATGGTGCTTCTCGTGGTCGCGATCGTCGCCCCAGAAGGTCAGGATGAACAGGCGGGACATGTAGAAGGCCGTCATCAGCGCGGTCAGGAGCATGATCCAGAAGATCGGCTGGTTCGCGTGGTAGATGTTCGCGAGGATCATGTCCTTCGAGAAGTAGCCGGACGTGCCCGGGATACCGGCGATCGCGAGGATCGCCGTGCCCATCGTCAGGAAGGTCACCGGCATCTTCTTGGACAGGCCGCCCATGAGGCGCATGTCGTTGGTGTGCACCGAGTGGATCACCGAGCCGGCGCCGAGGAACAGCAGGGCCTTGAAGAACGCGTGCGTCGTCAGGTGGAACAGGCCGGCCGTGTAGCCGCCGACGCCGAGCGCGCACATCATGAAGCCGAGCTGGGAGACGGTCGAGAAGGCCAGCACGCGCTTGATGTCGTAGCTGACGAGGGCCATCGCGGCCGCCAGGAAGGCGGTGGCGCAACCGATCCAGGCCGCGGCGAGCATCGCGTCGGGAGCGGCGAGGAACACGAAGTACATGCGCGCGACGACGAAGATGCCGGCGGCGACCATCGTCGCCGCGTGGATCAGGGCGGAGCCGGGCGTGGGGCCTTCCATCGCGTCGGGCAGCCAGATAAACAGCGGGAACTGCGCGGACTTGCCCATCGCGCCGAAGAGGATGCCGATCGCGATGACGGTCGCGGTCGTCGTCGACATATAGCCCTGGTTGATGAACTGGTGGATCTGCGTGATCTGGAACGAGCCGACCTTCGCGAAGAGGAACAGCAGGGCGACGTACAGCCCGGAGTCCCCGAGCTTGGTCGTCATGAAGGCCTTCTTCTGGGCTTCCGTCGGGCCGTCCTTTTCGAACCAGAAGCCGATCAGGAGGTAGGAGGCCAAGCCCATCAGTTCCCAGCTCATGAAGCCGACGAGGATGTTGCTCGAGACGACGAGGCCAAGCATCGACGACGTGAAGAACGAGACGAACGCGAAGTAGCGCTTGTAGCGCGTGTCCTCGTGCATGTAGGCGATCGAGTAGATCTGCACCATGAGGCTGACGAGCGTCACGACCACGAGCAGCAGTGCGGACGGGCCGTCGATCAGCACGCCGATCGGCATGTCGTAGATGAAGGACTTGCCGCCGATCGAGGCCGCGAACGAGAACCACTGCCAGTTGTGCTCGTACGGGAGCGGAATCGTCCCCCCCGCCACGGCCGAGAGGATGGACAAGGACAAGCCGAGGCAGATCGCCATCGCTCCGATGCCGATCCAGGGCGCCGGCGAATGCGGGTCTTCCTTCGCGCCGAACATCATGATCAGCGACGCGGCGAACGGAATCAGCGGAATCAGGTAGGCGTGTTCGATCATATCAGCCCTTGAGGAGGTTGAAGTCTTCGGCGTACACGGTGTCCGTGCCGCGGTAGATCGCGAGCAGCAAGGCGAGGCCGACGACGATCTCGGCGGCGGCCACGGTCATCACGAACAGCGCGAGCGCCTGGCCCGTGACGCCCTCGGGATGCAGGAAGCGGTCGAAGGCGGCGAGGTTGATGTTGGCCGCGTTGAACATGAGTTCGATCGACATCAGGATGCCGATGATGTTGCGGCGCGTCAGCGCGCCGAAAATCCCGATCAGGAACAGGAGCCCGGCCACGATCAGGTAGTGCGCGAGGGTCAGGGGAGCGTTCACTGGGCGTTCTCCGTGCGGGTGAAGAAGACGGCGCCGAGCAGCGCCGCGAGCAGAACCAAGGAAATCAGCTCGAAGGGCATGATCCACTCGCCCATGAACAGACGGCCGATGTCGTGCGTGCCGGGATGCGCGGCTCCCGTCGCGACGGTCGCGGAGTAGAGCCGCGAGACCTTGAACATCCCGACCGCGGCGACGCCGCAGACGAGGAGCGCGGCCATCCAGCGCTCGTTGACCTGGCGCAGATGGAGGTCCGACGCGCGGCCGAGCAGCATGACGACGAACATCACGAGCACGGCGATGCCGGATACATAGACCATGATCTGGGCGCCGAAAAGGAAGTCCGCGCCGAGCGAGCCGTACAGGCCGGCCACCCCGGCCAGCGACAGTCCGAGGAACAGGGACGAATGCACGGTATTTCGGTGGAGGACCACGGCCAAGGCGGAGGCCAAGGTCAGGATCGAGAGCGAGTAGAAAACGATCTGGTCGAGCATCTTAAGATCTCCGGGGCTGCACTTCGTGAATACTGACCTGGCCTTCCGGATCCTTGAAGTCCTGGGCCTTACGGTCGAAATACTTGCCGATGAACGGGAAATCCTTCTTCCAGCAGCGCACCATCTCGTCGCGCTTCGTGAAGATGACCTCGTAGTCGAGCGAGTGCCAGACGGACTTGGGCTTCGTCGGGCAGGCTTCCTCGCACAGGCGGCAGAAATTGCACTTGCCGAAGTCGATCGAGTACCACTCGACCTTCGCGATCTTCTTGCCGGTCTCGTTCTGCGCGTTCTCGAGCTGGATGCAGTTCGACGGGCAGGCTTTCACGCACAGGTTGCACGAGATGCAGACCTGCTGGTCGAAGAGCAGCGCGCCGCGGTACATCTCGAACGGCACGAGCTTCTCATCAGGGTAGTGGATCGTCACGGCCGGCTTGAACATGTACTTGAGCGTGATCCAGTGGCCCTGGACGATCGCCTTCGTGTTGTTCGCGATGCGCGAGAAATAGTTGATCATAGTTATTTCAGCCAGAAGGCGAGGTAAAGTCCGGCGATCGCGATATTCACGAAGCTCCACGGCAGCAGGAACTTCCACGTGAAGTCCATGAGCTGGTCCACGCGGAAGCGCGGCAAGGTCCAACGGATCCACAAGAAGACGAACATCATGAGCATCGCCTTGCCGAGCATCCACATCCAGCTCGGGATGAGCGTGAACGGCACGGCGTTTATGGGAGAAGCTCCTCCCCCCAGGAAGAACGTGGCCAGCAGGAACGATCCGAGGAGCACGTACGCGTACTCGGCGAGGAAGAAGATGGACCACTTCATGCCCGAGTATTCGGTGTGAAAGCCCGACACGAGCTCGGACTCGGCCTCGGGGATGTCGAAGGGCGTACGGTTCGTCTCGGCGACCGACGCGATCAGGAAGATCACGAAGGCGATCTGACCGACGACCGGGTAGAAGATGAACCAGCGCGGAACGATCCCGTGCCAGTAGCCGGCCTGCGCGTTCGCGATCTGCTGCAGGTTCAGCGAGCCCGCGAACATGAGGACGGGCACGACCGAGAAGCCGCGCGGCAGCTCGTAGCTGACGATCTGCGCGGCGCCGCGCAGGCCGCCCAGAAGCGAGTACTTGTTGCCCGACGCCCAGCCGGCCATCACGACTCCGATCACCGATATGCCGGCGAAGGCGAAGATGTACAGCGTGCCGATGTCGAGGTTCGCGGCGGTCATGTCGTTGCCGAACATCACGGGGGCGAAGGCGATGATGCAGGGTGCCACTACGAGGCCCGGCGCCAGCGCGTGGACCCACTTGTCCGCGGCGGCCGGCGTGATGTCCTCCTTAAGAAGCAGCTTGATGCCGTCGATCGCGGTCTGGGCCCAGCCGTGGAAGTTCCATCCGGCCGGGCTGCCCGCGTACGTCGGGCCGACGCGCGACTGGATGTGCGCCGAGATCTTGCGCTCCCACCAGATCGACCAGAGGCCGTTGATGAGGACGATATGCAGCACGATCAAGACCTTGATCGCGGTCCAGATCACGTCCACCGCGAGCGGCGCGAGGTGGGCCGGGAACACGACCGTGGGGCCGAACAGGAAGAACTTCTTGAACGGCTCCCCTCCGAGGATCGCGTAGAACCGGTTGGCCCAAGTCGCGAGCTCGCCGACGGCGAAGCCGGTAAGGCCGAGGCCGAGAAAGATTCCCACGAGCATGCCGGCGCCCCACTGGAAGCCGGGACGGGACCAGCGGTTGACGAAAATCTGGGTGGGCCAGGTCGTGAAGCGGTCCTCGATCAGGCGACCGTTCTTATGGTTGAGGACGGGCGTCGGAGGGACGTATTTGGGGGCGGCGGGTTTCGGAGCGGCCGCCGGTGCGGGCGCCGGTGCGGCCGCCGCCGCGGGTGCCGCCGCAGGCGCGGCAACGACGGGCTCGGGAGCTTTGGGCTCGGCGGCCTTCGGGGCCTCGGCCTTGGGGGTCTCGGGCTTTTTCTTGTCGTCGGGGTTGGGCTTAGCGGTCATGTTAGCGGTCCACCTCGCCTAAAACGATGTCGATGGAACCCAGCAGCGCGATCACATCGGAGACCTTCATGCCGACGAGCTTTTCCTGGAGCATCGCGAGGTTGATGAAGGACGGCGCGTGCACGTGCATGCGGAAGGGCGAGATGCCGCCGTCGGAGGCGATGTAGATGCCGAGGTCGCCTCGCGAGGCCTCGACGTGCGCGTACGCCTCGCCGGGCGCCGGCTTCGGGATCTTCGCGACGCCGGAGGCCATGAAGGGGCCGGCCGGCAGCTTCGCGATCGCCTGCTCGATGATGCGCAGCGACTGCCGCATCTCGGACACGCGGCAGAAGTAGCGGTCCCAGCAGGAGCCGGTCGCACCCAGGGGCACGTCGAAGTCGTAGTTCTCGTAGCCGCAGTACGGGTCGGACTTGCGGACGTCGTGGTTTACGCCGGAGCCGCGCAGGTTCGGGCCGGAGAGCGCCCAGTTGACCGCTTCCTCGGGGCTGACGATCCCGATGCCCTTCGTTCGGGCCATGAAGATCGGGTTGTAGGTCAGCAAGGTGTCGTACTCGTCGAGGCGAGGCTTGAAGTACTCGAGGAACTCCGTCGTGCGCTTGAGCCACTCGGGCGAGGCGTCCACCATCACGCCGCCCAGGCGGATGTAGTTGTACGTCAGGCGCGCGCCGCAGATCATCTCGAAGAGGTCGAGCACCATCTCGCGCTCGCGGAACGCGTACAGGAACGGGGTGTAGGCGCCAAGGTCGATGCCGTACGTCCCGAAGAAAAGCAGATGCGACGCGATGCGGTTCATCTCGCACATGATCACGCGCAGGGCGTCGGCGCGCGGGGTCGCCTTGACGCCCATGAGCTTCTCGGCGGCGAGGCAGAAAACCAAATTATTGGGCATCGCCGAGACGTAGTCCCAGCGATCGGTGAGCACGACGCAGTGGTGGTAGTTGCGCACTTCGGCCAGCTTCTCGGTGCCGCGGTGCAGGTAGCCGATGTCGGGCACGGCGTTCACGATGACCTCGCCTTCGATCGTGAGGCCGATGCGCAGGACGCCGTGCGTGGACGGGTGCTGGGGGCCCAAGTTGATGAAGAGCTGGTCCGTCTTGAGCGCGGGCATGGTCGAGGCGTCGGCGGCCGTCATCATGTTACTCATCGAAGCGATCCTTCACGTGCACGTAGTCTTTGCGCAGGGGGTGGCCCTGCGTGAAATCGGGCGTCAGGATCTTGGTCAGGTTCGGGTGCCCGGCGTAGCGCACGCCGAGCAGGTCGAACGTCTCGCGCTCCTGCCAGTCGGCGCTCTTGAAGAGCGGCACGAGCGTCGGAACGGAGACGCCCTCGCGCGCGATCTCGAGCCGCACGAACACCCGGGCTTTCTCCGTGACGGAGTAGAACACGTACATGAGATCCATCGCCGGCTTGTACGCGTAGCCCGGAGTCGCGACGGCCGAGATCTGGGGCGTGCCGCCCTCGGGCAGGAACGGGTTGAAGTTCTGCTGTCGGATGAAGCCCTTCATGTCGACGGGGCCGAGCAGGTCGGTCGCGCTGACGGTCTCGAGCATGTCGAACGAGGAGTCCTTGAGCCACTGCGCGAACGGCACGAGCTCGGACGTGTCGGCGAGGCGCACGGTCAGGTAATCCTTCACCTGGATGGCGGCCTTCTCGACCTTGGGATATTTGGCGGTGATCTTGGCGAAAATCTCGTCGTTGGTCATATTAAGCGTTGATGTCCCGGCTGCCCTTTTCCTGCTGGGGAGTCGCGAGACCTTTCCTGAGGCTCATCTTGGCGATTTTTTCCTGCAGCTTGACGACCGCGTACTGCAGCGCCTCGGGGCGCGGCGGGCAGCCCGCGATGTAAATGTCGACGGGCACGATGCGGTCCACGCCCTTGAGCACGGAGTAGGAGTCATAA
>JBBQVX010000103.1:0-12791 GCA_038211115.1 Elusimicrobiota bacterium
TTACACCCCCCCCAACATAACATCCTGAACCCCGCCCCCCCCCCCACCACCCTATATGAAATACGCTTCGATTTTTCTCGTTTTGTCGACGGCGGTAGCGGCCGCGGAGCCGTTTCTGCCCGCGGCCACGCTGAACTACGAGCCGACCGCGCAGGAGTTGCTCGAGGACTGCCGCTCGGCCAAGAAACGCGCGGAGTCCGCGCTCGAGGAAGTCGCGCGCATGCCGGCTGGGAGCAGGACGTTCGACAACACGCCCTGGTCGCTCGACCGGATCGGCTCCGAGCTGTCCGACAACACCGCGTCGGACACCTTCCTCAAGTACGTATCGATCTCCTCGACCGTGCGCGACGCCGGAAACGAGTGCGAGACTTTGCTCGGGCAGTTTTCCGTCGATGTGTACTCGCGCGAAGACCTCTATCGCTCGCTCAAGGATTACGCGGCAAAGGGTGAGCCGCTACCGGAAGAGTCGAAGCGCCTCGTCGAGAAGGAGCTGCTCGACTTCAAGCGTTCCGGGCTCGAGCTTCCGAAAGAGAAACGCCAAGAGGTCGTCGACCTGCGCAAGAAGCTCGTCGAGCTCGAGGCGACGTTCGGCAAGAACATCAACGAGTACAAGGACTTCGCGCTGTTCGACAAGTCCGAACTCGGCGGCCTCCCCGAGGATTTCGTCGGGAGGCTCGAGAAGGTCGACGGAAAGTATAAGGTCAGCCTCGACTACCCCGATTACTTCCCGTTCATGGAAAACTCCACGAACCCGGCCGCGCGCCGCGTCCTGGAGGGCAAGTTCAACGACCGCGCCGCGCTCCAGAACCTGCCCGTGCTGAAGGAGGTGCTGGCGCTGCGCCTGAAGGCGGCGCGCCTTCTCGGCTACCGGACCCACGCGGACTTCGTCCTCGAAGACCGCATGGCGAAGAATCCGAAGACGGTCGCCGCGTTCATCAAACGCCTGCGCAAGAAGCTCAAGGTGCTCGGCGCGGCGGAGCTCGCGGTCCTCAAGGAGCTGAAGTCCGGCGTCGAGGGGACGGCCTCCGACGGAAAGTTCAACGCGTGGGACTGGCGCTTCTACGACAACCAGCTGAAGAAGACCAAGTACGCGGTCGACGCGCAGAAGATCAAGGAATACTTCCCCGCCGACTATGTGACCGAGCAGATGCTCGGCGTCTACCAGAAGCTGCTCGGCCTCAAGTTCCGCCGAGTGGAGGACGCCGCGACATGGCATCCCGACGTGAAGCTCTATGAGATTACCGACGCCGCGGGCGGCGAGCCGATCGGCTACTTTTATCTCGATTTGTTCCCGCGCGAAGGCAAATACAAGCACGCCGCCGCTTTCTCGATGATCACGGGCCGAGCTCTCTCCGACGGCCGCTACCAGAGGCCGGTCTCCGCGATGGTCGCGAACTTCGCCAAATCCACCAAGGATCGCCCGTCTTTGCTCACGCACGACGAGGTCGAGACATTCTTCCACGAGTTCGGCCACATCATGCATCAGACGCTGACCAAGGCGCGCTACGGACGCTTCGCCGGATCGGCGACCGCACGCGATTTCGTCGAGGCCCCGTCGCAGATGCTCGAGAACTGGGTCTGGGACCACGACGTCCTGCAGTCGCTGTCCGGCCACTACCTCGACCGCACGAAGAAGCTGCCCGACGAGCTCCTCGGCAAGATGCTCGCGGCGAAAAACGTGAACTCCGGCCTCATCAACCTGCGCCAGCTGCTGTACGGTTCGATCGACCAGCTCTACCACGGGGATCCGCCCTCCGACACGACGAAGGCCTACGCGCGCCTGTCGAAGGACATCGCCATGATCCCGTCGTCGCCCGGCACGCATCCCGAGGCGAGCTTCGGCCACCTGATGGGCTACGACGCTGGCTATTACGGCTACCTGTGGTCCAAGGTGTACGCCGAGGACATGTTCTCGCGCTTCAAGGCCGAGGGCGTGCTGAACCCGGCCATGGGCAAGCGGTACCGGACCGAGATTCTCGAGAAGGGCTCGTCACGCGACGAGATGGACTCGCTCAAAGCCTTCCTCGGCCGCGAGCCCAACGAGGACGCGTTCCTTGAAAGCATCGGATTGAAGGCGGAGAAACATTGAAGATCAGCCTCGCCGGGCTCTTGATCGCGCTGTCGACGGGGGCGTCGGCCCTGGAGCGGATCGACGACTCCGATTTCTCCCGCCCGAGGGTCTCCATCCAGTCCGCGGCGGCCTTGCCGGGCGAGGGGCGCTCCGACGGCGCGGTCACGGTGTTCCCGCTGAACTCCGCCGGCCCAGCGGCCGCGACGGCCGGTAAAATTTCCGGACGGTTCATCCTCGCCGCGCGCGACGGGGCGCCGCATCCCGCGCGCGGGGCCCAAGTACGCGCCGCCGGCGCGGCCGTCTGGACGACCGTCGGCGACGACGGCGCTTTCGCGCTGGACTGCGTCTCTTCCTGCAAGATCCGCTTCCGCCTCGACAACGCGCATTGGGCTTTTCGCGACGCGGCCAATCGCGGTTACGAGTGGGAGGCCGGCCCGTTCTCCGCAGGCGCCGGCGCGGGCGTCCTGTCTCCGGCGCCCGGAACGGAGAACGCCAAGCTCGGCGTGCTGCACCTGACTTATCTGGACGCGCTCGACTTTCTAGCAAACGAGGCGGCGACCGACTGGTGGAAGAGCCCCCTCACGGTCGTGTGGCCCGGCGGTTCCGACTACTTCTCGCCCGGCGCGTGGACTCTGCACCTGACCGATCCGCTCGCCTGGGACGTCGTGCTGCACGAGCTCGGCCACGCGGTCATGGACGGCGCGATGGACGCGCGCACGTCGGGCGGCTCGCACAAGATCGACGAGTGCTATTCCGCGGGGCTGGCCTGGTCCGAGGGTTGGGCGACCTTCTTCGCGGGCGCCGTGCGTCTCTCGCCCGACGACGCCGACGCGAAGTTCGAGTTCCTGGTGCCGCGCCGCGCGCCGATCCGACTCGAGAACGTCCCCGCCGACGTCTGCGCCGGTCCGACGAGCGAATGGCGCGTCGCGGCCGGGCTGTGGGACCTCTACGACCGGCACGGGGACGGCGGCGACCGCGTCGCCCTGCCGTTCCGGACGATCTGGGCCGGCGTCACGGGCGGAGTCACCTCGAGCGTCGGCGACGCGTGGACTTTGACCGCGAAGGGCCTCGATCCCCTGGCCCGCCGCGCCGGCGAGGACGCGATGATCGCGAACTCGCTCCTTGCGCCCCGGCCGCTAGGGCTTCCCGTCGGTGTACAGGCTGCGCTTGGCGGGATGATGCTCCGCGACGCCGCGAACCTTCAGGGCCCACGCGGCCGCTAGCCCCGCCGCGAGCGACACCCACTGCGACGGCGACAGCGCCGAGGACACGAAGACGCCGCGGTCGTCGCCGCGCAGGTACTCGAGCAGGAACCGCAGGATCGCGTAGTAAAGAAAGTAGCCGATGAACGCGGTCCCGTACCGGTACTTCCCCTTCCGTATCCTCGGCAGCACTTTCGCGACCAGGACGTAAGCGGCGACGGCCTCGCCGAACGCCTCGAGGAGCTGAGTCGGATAGAGAAGGACCCCGAGCAGCTCCCGCGGTACGCTCGAGGCGAAATCCGTGAACACGGAGCCAAACGGAAGACCCATCGGCCGTCCGTGGCAGCAGCCCTCCGCCCAGCAGCCGAGACGACCGAGCACGTGGCCCATCGCGAGCGCCGCGGCGAAGTAGTCGGCTACGGGCAGGTAGGCGCGCGGTCGGTGCGTGCGGTTGTACCAATATTGATAGACGATGCCCATGAAGCTCGCGAGCAGGAAGCCGGACCAGAACACCCAGCCGGTGTTCCAGTCGCGCAACATCGTCCACGGGTCGGCCATAAACTCGCGCCGCTCGACGATGTAATAGCCGATTTTTCCGCCCGATAAGGCGCCGACGAGCAAAGTCCCGATCAGCGAATAAAACTCCTTGATCGGGACGTGCATGTTCTTGACCTGAGTCCGGAGCCAGACGATGCCGGTCAGGTAGCCGAGCGCGGTGAGGACGGCGTAAGTGGACAGGAACGTGCCGTCGGGCCAGCGGCACAGGATCGGATGCATCTCAGGGCTTCTCGCAGAGAATCTGCTTGAGCACCGACTCCGGGCCATCCATGATCGACGCGTAGGTCAGGTACAGGTGCCACGCGCGCTCGATCGTGGGCGTGATCATGTGCCGCGTCTGCGGCAGGTTCTGGACGTACAGCTTGTACCAGTGCCGCAGGGTCTTCGCGTAGTGCCCATAGCGGAAGTTGATGTGCTTCACCCGGAAGCCGATCTTCTCGATGATCTTCAGGTGCACGTGGATCGGGAACTGGAAGTGATCGGGAAACACGTACTTCTGCGAGAACGTGCCCGAGATCGTCGTGTAGTTCGTGAGCCCGGCGTTGTTGGCCGGCGGGATGATGGCATGGAACCAGGCCTTGCCGCCGCTCTTGAGCAGGCCGTAGCAGTGGCGGTAGTAGCGCTCGATCTCCGAGCGGTCGAGGTGGCTGATCATGCCGCACGTGTGCAGCTTGTCGAAGCTGCCGTCGGCCGGCACCTCGAGGTAGTGCAGCAGCTTCAGGTTCTTCGAGAAGCCACCGTCGATCTGGTTTTGCGACAGCGTAATGCCGAGCGTATTCTTGCAGCCGTACTTCGTCTCGGCGAGCCACGGCGCGTAGCCGTAGCCGGTGCCGATATCGATGAACTTATCGCCGGGCTGGACCTGCAGCGCGGTTAGCGCCTGGTCGAACTTGTTGTGCTGCGCGTCGTCGAGCGTCTCGTCGTCGAGGTTCCCGATCTTGAGCGGGTCCTTCCACATCGCGCACGAGTACGCTTTTGTCTTTTTGTCCAAATAGGACAGGATGAACTCGTTGGGTAGGTCGTAGTGGGAGCTGACCGCGCGCAGCTTCCGGCGGATGTTCGAGGGGAAAAGCGCGGTCGTTACGTAGCGCAGCTGATACTTGAGTTTAATGCGCCACATCTGGTTCTGGCGCACGAAGTTGCGCGCGCCGACGAAGGCGTACATATCGCCGTTGAGGTCGGCGTCGCCCATCGCGTAATGGTCGAGGAACTCGGACAAGTCCTTGCCCGCGAGGGCCTCGACGGCGGCCTCGGTCTTGCAGGCCATCTCGACCTTCTCAGGTCCACTCCCGACGACCCTGCTCCCGCCCTTGTACGAGATACGGATCGTGTAGGGCAAAGTCGGGAACATCCAATTCATCGCGTCGCCGGCTTTATCGAGAAGGCTCATACCCCGGTAAGCTTAACGGCGCGGTGGAGGTCCGTCAAGCCCGGCACATCAGAATTGAGCACACGGGATCGGGCACTTGCTCTTCGGGGCGAGGCCCAGCTTGCAGCGCAGCGCCAGGAGAAAGCCGCCCTTGTGGCGCGTCACCTTGACCGTGTCGAAGTCCTTCGTTTTGGACTTAGTCTTCTCCGTGACTTTGACCAGCACGATGTGTGCCTTATCCTTCTGCCCCTCAACGTGCTCTTTCTCTTCGACCCGGGCGAGCCCGTCGAAGTTCACGGCGACGAAACGGTAGGTCTCGTAAGCGTTCTCGATTTTCTTGGCGTAAACGGCCGCGGTCTTCGGGTCTTGACGGCCGTTGGCCTCCCCTTCCTTCTGAGCCCACGCCTTGGCCTCGGCGGAGGCCGGAGCGTTGCCGTTGACGCAGAACTTGGCGGCGAACTCCGCGCGCTTGCTCGCCACGGCCGGGTTCTTGTCGGCGCCGGGGATCAACCACGTCGGGCAGTTGTACGGGCTGTCCGGGCCGCTGGTGCCGTTGCCATTGTTGCCCGCCGAGTCCGTGAAGATCTGCCGGCCTTTCGTCTTGTCCTGATCCTCGGTGTCGTTCTCATCGTCGTATGTGAAATCCTTATTCGACGGCTCCGCAGTCTTGTCCCACAACACGCCGCGCGATGACAACTCCGCGCGAACAATCCGATTGATCGAGTTGGCGCGGGCGCGGGAGAGCTGGCGATGGGTTAAGCGCGTGTTCGTGTCCGCCGGATCGGCGTATGCGTGGTTGAAGACCGTGCTCGCCGACGCGTCGATGTGGACGGCGCCGACGCTCGCGACGGCCTTCGGGTGCTTCGCCTTGAGCGCGTCGAAGGCCGCGAACGAATTCGCGACGCTCTGCTTGATCTGCAGCTCGCCGGCGGCGCTCACCTTCCAGCTGTTGTCCTCGAAGACGTCGCGGAACTCGACCGGCAGGATCGGAACCTCCTCGAGAAAAATGACCTTGTCCGTGGACGCGGTCTTCTCCGAGTCCTGCTCGGAGTAGGTCACGAGGAAGCCGCCCATCTCGAGGGTCGTCGGGGGCTTCTTCTTAGGCGCGCTGCAGAAGTTGTCGCCGGTATCGGTGAGGGACTTGCCCTTGTTCACCTGGATGATCGCCTGGCTGATCTTGCGGCGGCGGCCGTGAACTTCGATCGCGATCGTCTGCAGGACGGCCTGCCTTTCCGCTTCGCTGAGTTTATCCCAGTCCTTGTCTTTCGGGGCGAGCTCCTTGGCGAGCTTCATGTCCTTCTCGTTGAACTTTCCTTCCTGATTGAACGTGTGTTTTTCGGTTTCGGTCGACGTCTGCGCGAGCGCCCGCAAGGGAAGGGCGAAAGCGAAAGCGCACACGAACAACGAGAGGGGGCGGGGGGTCATGGGGGGCGTCCTCCGGAGCTATTCGTAGTATGTCCCCGGGGATTGGGAGTGTCAAGGCCTCGGGGCATTACAAAGCGGAAAGGGTCGATCCGCCCGGGACTTGACGCGATTTCGTTTGACGCGCATACTCGAACGACATGGCTTGGAAGCTCCTGGTCCTCTGCGGGCTCTTGCTCGCGGCCGCGCCGCGCGCGCGCGCCGTCGATCCGACGCCCGCCCAGGAAACCTACGATCCGGCCGACCTCAACAGCGACGGAACGGTCACAAACAAGGAAAAGCGCCAGAAACGAAGAGCCGACCGGCGCGCGCGGCGGGCAGCGAGCCCCGCCGCATCGCTCAATAACGGCTCCAGCGACGACGCCGACGACGCCTCCGACCAGCAGCAGGACGCGGCCGCGACGTCGGACTCCTCCTCGCGCGGAGCCAAGGCGTCGGCGAACGCGTCGAAAGCGGCCTCGGCGCTGAAAAGCTCCTTGCCCACGGGCGGCGCGGGCGCCATGCCGGGCGGAGGCGGCCCCGGCGGGGCGGGCGGGCCCGGCGGCGGGAGCCCGGGCGGCGAGATCGGCGGCGACCTGCGCGGCGGGGCCCTGGCCGGCGGCCAGATCGGCGGAACCTCCGGCTCGGCCTCGAAGCCCGCCACGTTCCCGGCCGGAACCGGCGCCGGCGGCGGCCCCGCCCATCCCACGACGCAGGCCGACTTCGCGCTCGCCGCACGCTCGCCATACGCACCCGCTTTCGCGGCGTCGGGGCTCAAGCTCGGGCCCGACGGCAAAACCGTGCTCCGCCTCGACGGCTCGCCCGCGACCGCGGACGACTACGCGCGGCTCCAAAAGGCGATCTCCTCCATGCCCGAAGCCTTGAGCCGGCGGCCGGACTTCTTCTCCGCGGTCAGCCCCGAGCATTATTCCGATCTCAAGAACGGCATCAAGGACGAGAAGCACGCCGGCGTCTACAAGGACGTCGGAACGACGGCGGGCGACCGGGACTTCGTCCACACCGCCTCCTGCGATAAGCTTTCGGGCGACTGCAACAAGAGCGTCGAGAAGGCCTCCTACAAAAAAGGCGACTTCGTAGCGCCCGAAGACCTCGATGCGATGTGGAGCGCGCTGCAGAAGGAGCTCGACGGCTCGGCCCAGAAGACGAACGAGGACGAAGGAAAAGGCATGCCCAGCTTGAGCTCGAAGAGCTCTCAGCTCGCCCAGGACGCCGCGATGAACACCGCGCTTGGGCTGTCGAACGAACTCGACGGCGGATCGACGGCCTCCGCCTCGACGAAGCCCTTCGCGGGCGCCGCCGCCCGGTCCGCCGGCGCGGCGACGATCGCCGGGGCGACAGGCTCGGCCAAGCGCCTCTGGAAGACCCTGACGATGGGACTCCCCGGAGCCGATGGAAAGGCGAAGTCGGGGACCGGGCTGCTGCTGCTCATCGGCGCGGCCGCGGGGATGCTGGCGCTCGCGGGCGTCGTGATAGTGCGCCGAAAAGGCTAAAATCACAAATACGCGCCCGTAGCTCAGTTGGTTAGAGCGGTCCGCTCATAACGGATTGGTCGCCGGTTCAAGTCCGGCCGGGCGCATCTTTTAGGAGAGACTTCGAATGGCTCAGCGTCTGAAAGGCATAGTGCTCGCCGGCGGCTCCGGGACGCGCCTCTATCCCGTGACCCGTTCGATCAGCAAGCAGCTTGTCCCCGTTTACGACAAGCCGATGATCTACTACCCACTTTCCACCTTGATGCTGGCCGGCATACGCGACATCCTGATCATCACGACCCCCGAGGACCGCTCCTCCTTCGTGCGCCTCCTCGGCGACGGCTCGTGGGCGGGGCTCAACATCTCCTACGCGGTTCAGCCGAAGCCGGAGGGTCTCGCGCAGGCGTTCATCATCGGGGCGGACTTTGTCGGCGACGACCGGGTCGCCCTCGTCCTCGGCGACAACATCTTCTACGGCCACGGCCTGCCCGAGCACCTACACGCCGCCGCGGCGCAGAAGTCTGGCGCGACCGTCTTCGCCTACCACGTCAAGGATCCCGAGCGCTACGGCGTCGTCGAGTTCGACGCGAAGGGGCGCGCGGTCAGCCTCGCCGAGAAGCCCCTCAAGCCGAAATCCAACTACGCGGTCACCGGCCTCTACTTCTACGACAACTCGGTGCTCGAGATCGCCGCAAAGCTCAAGCCCTCCCCGCGCGGCGAGCTCGAGATCACCGACGTGAACAAGGCCTACCTCAAGAAGGGCCGGCTGCACGTGGAGAAGATGGGTCGCGGCATCGCCTGGCTCGACACCGGCACGCACGAGGCGCTGCTGCAGGCCGCCACCTTCATCCAGGTCATCGAGGAGCGGCAGGCCCTGCAGGTCGCCTGCCTCGAGGAGATCGCCTTCAACCTCGGCTACATCGACGCCAAGCAGCTGCGCGCGCTCGCCGAGCCGATGCGCAAGAACGAGTACGGCCGCTACCTCCTGCGCGTAGCCGAAGGGCGGGGCTGAGATGCTGCGCCCCGACGTCGTCGAGTACCTGAAGGACCACCTGAAGGGCTTTCCCGTCGAGACCCTGCGCAAGCAGCTCGCCGACGAGGGCGTCTCCGACGCGGACTTCAACGATTCGCTCGCCGCGGCCCTGCGCGCCCCGACGACGGTCACCAAGAAAGGCGGCCTGAAGCCGAAAACGAGCCTGGCCGCGATCGCATTCCTCTGCATCGGCGTCGCCATCATCCTGTCGATCGGCGTCTACGCTCTGTCGCAGAAGCCGAAGCTCTCCACGACCGAAGGCAACACGGAGAACCCCTCCGGCGAGTCCGCGTTCATCGGCCACGCGGGCTGGGTCGTGCGCCTGCCCAAGGACTACGTCGGCGTCTCGGACTTCGCCGACTCGGGCAAGCAGCACCAGGTCATCTACTTCTGCAAGAAGGGGACCGATCCGACGAACTTTCTCAACGAGGGCCTGTTCGGGCAGCTCGGCATCGTCAAGCTCGAGGTTCTCCCGACCCAGTTCCCGAACAATCCGACCGGCATCGCGAACCTCTCGCGCATGGCCGCGGGCAAGTACAAGAACGCTGGCGAAAAATTCTCCCTGAAGAATATGCAGGTCGCCACCTTGCCCGGCATCTCGGTGACCGTGCTCGCCCCCTTCCCCCGTGCGGAGGCCTTCGTCCTCGGCCAGGACCACATGTACTTCTTCGCCGCGGGACAGGAGGACGACGTCTGGCGCGACATCGTTCTTTCGCTGCGCGACGCCCACACCGAAAACTAGCGCGACTCGCGCTAAAAAGAAGAAGCCCCGGCTCTTTCAAGAGCCGGGGCTTCGTTCTTACCGTCGAGACTTAAGCGCCCTTCGACACCTTCTCGAGCGTGAGCCAGCGGTTGGTCCCCGCGAACTTCTGGTGCATGCGGGTGCGGGGCTCGTTCGGAGCGGCGATCTCGGAGAGCTGGAGGTCCGCCAGCGCGTCGATGCCGCGCTCGTGGAAGCCCTTCAGCGAGTTCTCGAGAGCCATCCCGATCGTGCGGAAGGCGAGCAGCGTCGAGAACTGGAGCGTGAAGCCCATCTTGCCCAGCATCTCGTTGGTGATCAGCGTCCCGTCCTTCTTGGCCTTGCCCCAATGCAGCGACGGAGACAGGTTGAAGCCCAGCATCTGGTTCGGGTAGTACTTGTGCACGCCCTCGGCGAACTCCTGCGGGCCGTCGAGGCTCGTGTTGTTGAACTCGGGCCAGATCACGTCGATGCCGAGCGAGGCCGCCTCGAGCGCGCGGTCGATCGCATGCTGGACGCTGCCGGTGCGGCCGCCGGGGACGGCGCCGTCGACGGCGTCGGTGCGCGCGATGACGACGAGGTTGGTCTCCGCGGCCTGCGCGGCGGCCTTCACCGCGATGAGCTTCTCGATCCACTTATTGGTCGGCACGAGCACCTTCTCGCGCTTCACGCCGTGGTGCGCGATGATGTGGCCGCACGTGCGCTCCGCCGGGTCCTGGTCCTCGAGGTGGACGCCGCCCACGCCCGCACGGATCAGCTCGCGCGTCAGCGTGAACGTCTGCGTCGGACCGCCGAAGCCGGCCTCGATGTCCGCGAAGATCGGGGGCGTGTTGAGGATCTTGCCGCCGTCGTCGTAGAAGTGGCGGTCGCGCGTGCCTTCGATGCCGCGCATCAGCTCGCGCGCGAGCTCGACCATCTGGTGCGACGGGTAGATCCCGATGTCGGGATACATGTTGTGGGCGACGGCGAGCTGCCAGCCGCTCGCGTAGATCGCCTCGAAGCCGAGATCGGTCAGCAGGGACGCCGTCATCGCGTCGTAGGCGCCCGCAGTGTGCAGGAAAGACTTCGCCGGGTTCTTCACGCGGTTCGCGAACTTCTCCTTGAGCAGCGCGCGGAGCTTGTCGGAAGGGTGCACCTTCTCATGAGGCGCGTACATCTTGTCGAACTCGGCCTTCGGGTACTTCCAGGACTTGATGCCTTCCGGGAGAGGGGCGGCGGCTTCCTTGATCATCTGCTGGCTCCATTCGCTGGCTCGTTTGTATTTATCCGCCGTGGCGGATTCCGTATTCGCGGACAAAATCTTCCGAAGCTCCTCGTCGAACCACTTCGCGACCTCGTCGGCGCCGTGGATTGCGTGCTTCACGCGCTGCGCGATCATCAGGCGGTAGATGCGGTCGGTCGCCAGGTCCTCCATGAAATTCCCGATCAAGGCGCCCGTCTTGTCGTAGCCCTTGATCATGCGCGCGCCGAGGCCGGAGAGCACGCCGAAGCGGTACTCGATGCACGTGCGGATCGCGTCGCGCGTGCCCGCGGCGGTGACCGCGCCGACGCCGGCAGGCGAGGGGGTCAGGTCGGGCCGCGCGGCGTTTTCGTGCGTGACGCCGAGCTGGTTCGGGGCCGGAAATTGGGAGATCGCGCCCTCGTGCTGGTCCGGATGACCGGTCCAGGCGCCGTCGAAGCCGAACGAGGCCTCGTTTTTCTTGTCGGCCGCCAGGCGCTCCTGCGCGCGCGCGTTGATCGCGGCATCGGTCCGGTCCGGGAAGAGCGCGCTCATTCCGCCGATGGCCAGCACGCCGCGCCGGTGGCACGCGTCGACGAGCCGGCGGCGCAGGTTCTGGAAGAACGGGATATCGTGCGGAATCGTGTTCCGATCCGGCAGAATCCACGCCGGGTCCGCGAGCTTGAAGTGGAGCAGGCTCGCCATGTAGTCCCAGCGTCCGAGATTGAGACCGATCACGTGGCGCTTCGCCGCGAAAAGAATCTCCTCGATCTGATGGGCCGCGGGCAGGGACTCGATCAGGAACATGATTTTCGTCGTGCCGGCGGGGATGCCGACCGCGGCCTCCATCGCCGCGATGGCGTCGGAGAACCACGCGGCCTCCTCGAAGGACTCGGTCTTCGGGATGTAGAAGCACAGCTTGGCTTGGAGCTCCGGCTTTTTCACGGCCGCGCGCCTCTGCTCGACGCTGCCGGAGAAGACGGCCGCGAGATCGAACAAGGAGCCCGAGACGGTCTCGCCGGCGATCGCGTTCGTCTCGTCGAGATGCAGCCCGCGCGGCCGGTAGAACATGACCTGCGCCGACGGCTTGATCTTCGCGTCCTTGAAGGACAGCTCGCCCCGGATCGCCGCGACGACGTTGCGGTGGGCGGCGCGTACGTTCGCCCAGTCGGTCGTGATCGAATCCTCGCCGTCGGGCATGCAGCCCGGGTCCTTCGTGTTGCACATCGCGACAAGGAGCTTCGCGTTGTCGGCCGGACCCGTGATCTGGTTGCGCTGGTCCTTGGCCCACGCGGGGACGCTCAGGCGCCACGTTCCCGTCGTCGCCTCGGAGTCGGGAAGATAGGCGGGAAGGCGTCCTTCGTGCGCGGCGGCCAGCGCCTTGCGGCGCGCATCGAGCAGGGCCCGGCGGCGGGGCTCGAAGGCGCGGTGCAGCGGAAGAAAGAACTCGAGGAGCTCGGCGGAGGGCGCGTCTTGGGGTCGGGCCTCGGTGGTTTCGGACATAGGACTGGGTGTTCCTTACGGTAAGAAACATGGAAGGCCCGGTCAATAACGTAGGTTTAGATTGCATGTGCTATTTTTTCGCCCCCCACCCCTTGCGAAATCCCGAAAGTCCCGTTACACTCCTATCCCGAGCCTACATCATCGGCTCGGCCGGAGGACTCCCGCATGAAAAAGAAGGTCCAGCGTGCCGCCGCCAAAAAGGCGGC
>JBBQVX010000104.1:0-12774 GCA_038211115.1 Elusimicrobiota bacterium
GGTGATGCCGGCCAGGTCGGAGGGCGCATGCGCTCCTTCGAGCGCTTGAACGACGTCGAGAGGATCGCCGTCTCGGACGCGAGGGGCGCTCTCATCTATCAAACCCGCCCGCCGGCTGACGCGCGCGCGGGCGCGCGTCAACAGGGCCGCGCGTTCATCGGCGACGCGCGGGGCATGCTCGGATCCGTCGAGGTCTCCATGGCCACGGCCTCGATCGGCCGGGCGGTCGCGAGCGCCTCGCTGAGAGGAGCGCCCTGGGCCGTCCTCTGCATCGGGCTTCTCGCGTGGGCCTCCTGGTATCTAGGCGCCCTGGCGGGGGGCAAGATCGAGCGATTAATGGAGGCGGTGGATCGAACTGATCGCGGAGAAAGCGTCGACCTGCCCGACATGACGCGAAACTCGGAGATCGGCGCGCTGTCCCGCGCCTTTGCCGATCTCCGGCGCAGGCTCGGGGAAGAGGAGTCTCGGCGGCGCAAACTCGAGGAGCAGCGAGACGACATGACGAACATGCTCGTTCACGACATGAAGCATCCCCTGACCGTGTTCCGCATGGTCCTCGTGTTGCTGGGAGAAATGACGAAGGCGTCGCTCAGCAAGGACGCTGCGGACGCCGTCGCCATGGCCAACCGGAGCACCTACACCCTCGACGCGATGATCGACGGGGTGCTCCAAACGGCGCGATTGGAAAACGCCGACGGGGCGCCACCGCGCGTGCGCATGTCGATCGGCAAGTTTCTGAACGATTGCGCCGAGGTGGACTCCCTGATCGCGCGGAACTCCGGAAAACAATGGTCTCTCCAGGTCGACCCGCTGGTCACGGATCGCTGGGTGTTGGCCAACAGCCCCTTGTTGAGGCGCTTGATCGGGAATCTCGTGCTGAACGCCGTCGATTATTCGCCCTCGGGCGCCCTGTTGACGCTTTGCGCCCAACCGTCGGAATCGGACCGCTCGAGCGTCGAGATCGCCGTGATCAACGAAGTGAATAATATCGACGGCGAGCCGGCCTCGCTGCTGGACGGAAAATACAAGTCCGACGGAGAACGCTCGCATGTGGGTCTTGGCTTGGCCTTTTGCAAGATGGCGGCGAAGCTGCACTCCGGACGAATGACCGCGAAACGGCGGCCGGATGGGACGGTTTCGTTCTCCGTCACGCTGCCGATGGGCGGAGCGCAGCCCGAGACGCACCGCGTAAAACAGGAGGCGGCCTGCCATGAGACAGCATGAGACGAGAAACGCGCGCTGGACCAGCGGAGGAACGATCGTAAGCTCCGCCACGAAAAGAGCAACTCAATATGAGCGGAAGTCGATCGCCCCGCTCGTGCTGATCGTTGATGACGACCCCTCGTTTCGCAAAGCCGTGGCGCTGACTCTGCGCGGACTGTGCGAGACGATCGAGCTGTCTTCGGGGGAGGGGTTGGAGGACTTCATGGAGAACGCGCTTCCGGAACTCGTCATTCTCGATGTGAACCTTCCCGGGCGAGACGGCTTCGACCTTTGCCGGGCCATGCGCGCCTCGCCGCGTTGGCGCGCCGTCCCCGTCATCTTCCTGACCGCGAAAGGAGGCGACGGGCCTTTCGAGCTTTGCCTGGCGGCCCGGGGCGACGCATTCCTGACCAAGCCGCTCAAATCGGCCGATCTCGTGGAGACCGTCGTGCGCCTGCTGCCGGAGGAAGGAAGCGCTGGGCCGCAAGAGTGGGGCGAGAGTTGAGCCCGCGCGTCGTCCGCGTCCGGCCCAGCCGCGACGCTTCATATCCGTTATACTCCATCGTCGGCAAGGGTTCGAGACTCTCGTCTCGAAGGATTCGGATGGTCGGGCCGCCATCCCCAATTAGCGGCCTATGAGAATCACTTTCCGGCTCATCTTTTCCATCGTCCTGGCCGTCGGCGCCGTCGCCGCGGTTTCGGCCTACATCCAGGTCGGCCAGGAAAAGATACGCCAAGAGGAAGAGTTGGCCCGGCGCTCCCGCCTGCTCGCCGAAGGCCTCGAAGGGACTCTCGCCCCGCTGTTGCTGCGGGGGCCCTCCGGCGAGCTCCAGAGGCTCGTGGAGAAGTTCGGCAACCGCGAGAGGCTGGCCGGAGTCGCCGTCTACGACGCCAAGCAGACACCCTTGGCCGTCACCGCGAGCCTGGCCGCCGCTTTGCCGACTCCGCCGCAGTCGGTGCGCGACGCGCTGTCCAAGGGCAGCGAATCGAGCGGCTTCGACCGGCTCGCCAAGAAGGAGATGCATCTTTTCGTCATGCCGCTGGGGGGAGACAAGATCGTGGGCGCGATCGTCATCTTCCACGAATCATCCTACATCAGGTCGCGGCTGCGCGAGATTTGGCGGAACACATTCATCCGCGTGCTGGCGCAGGCCGTTCTGATCTCGCTGGTGACACTACTTCTTGTCCAATGGAACATCGTCGGACCCGTCGCGCAGATGGCCGAGTGGATGAAGCAACTGCGCGCCGGCGGCTACGGCGACGCCCCGCATCTGCCGCGCGGAGATCTCTTCGCCCCGATGACGCGGGAGGTCGCGACGTTCGCGAGGCACCTCTCGGTCGCCAAGTCCGCCGCCGAAGAGGAGGCGCGCCTGCGGCAGGCGTCGGAGTCTCTTTGGACGCCCGAACGGCTCAAGGACCACGTCAAGACCAAGCTCGGCGGCCAGCCACTCGTGATCGTCTCCAACCGCGAGCCCTACATGCACCGCTACAAGGGCAGCGAGGTCGAGGTCATCGTCCCGGCGGGGGGCGTCGTCACCGCGCTGGACCCTCTGATGCGGGCCTGCGGCGGCGTCTGGATCGCCCATGGCGCGGGCGAGGCGGACTGGAAATTTGTCGACGAAAGCAATCGCGTCCGAGTTCCGCCCGAGGACCCTCACTACACGCTTCGCCGTGTGCCCCTGACGAGCGAGGAGGAGAACGGCTACTACTACGGGTTCTCAAACGAGGGCCTGTGGCCGCTGTGCCACATCGCTCACGTTCGTCCCGACTTCCGGCCGGACGACTGGGCGCATTATCAGGCCGTCAACGAGAAGTTCGCGCAGGCCGTTCTAGACGAGATCAAGGACCAGCGGTCGCCTTGCGTCCTCATCCAGGATTACCACTTCGCCCTCCTGGCGCGGCTTGTCAAAGCGCGGCGCCCGGACGCACGCGTGGCGCTCTTCTGGCACATCCCCTGGCCAAATCCCGAGTCCTTCGGGATTTGCCCGTGGCAGAAAGAGCTGCTCTACGGCATGCTCGGCGCCGATATCATCGGGTTCCACACGCAGTACCACTGCAACAACTTCCTGGAGACCGTGGACCGGACGATGGAGTGTCGTATCGACCGCGAGCGCTTCTCCGTGATCAAGGACGGCCATCTCACGGCGGTCAAGCCGTTTCCGATCAGCGTCGATTTTTCCAACGCCCCGCAGGACAAGCCCGCCCCGCCGGGCTCACGAAACGACAAGGCGGCGATTTTCAACGAACTTCGGGTCAAGGCCGAGTTCCTGGGCGTCGGCGTCGACCGCGTGGATTACACCAAGGGCATCCTGGAGCGCTTCCGGGCCGTTGAGCGCTTCCTCGACAAAAATCCCGCCTACCGGGGCCGCTTCACCTTCGTGCAGATCGGCGCCCCGAGCCGGACCCACATCAAGCGCTATAACGACTTCCTCGCGGAGACCGACGCCGAAGCCGACCGCATCAACTGGAAGTTCAAGGCCGCGGACTGGCGCCCCATTGTCTTCCTGAAGAAGCATCATAATCACCGGGAGATCCTGCCCTTCTACAAGGCCGCCGACGTCTGCCTGGTCACGTCTCTGTCCGACGGCATGAACCTCGTCGCCAAGGAGTTCATCGCGGCACGAGACGATGGGGACGGGGCACTGGTCTTGAGCCGTTTCACGGGTGCGTCTCGCGAGCTGGGCGACGCCTTGATCGTCAATCCTTACGACATCGAGCAGACCGCTGAGGCGCTGCGCTATGCCCTCGAGATGCCGGAGGAGGAGCGGCGCTCGCGCATGAAGCGGCTTCGGGAGACCGTTAAGGAGAACAACATCTATCGCTGGGCTGGAAATCTCATCACGGATCTCACGCAGATTCGCCTGGAGCAAGCATGAACGACTGGGAGAAACTGAAGACGCGCCTCGAACGGCTGGATTTCGCCGGGGGCCGAGTGCTGATTGGGCTCGACTTCGACGGCACGCTGGCCGACATCGTCGAAACGCCGCACGAGGCCGCGCTTGGACCGGCGACCCGCCGATTACTCCTGGCATTGCGCCGCCGCGCCGACACGAAGCTCGCCGTCTTGAGCGGTCGGGCGCTCGATGACGTCCGAAGGCTCGTGGGGCTCTCAGGCATCTATTATGGAGGAAATCACGGTCTCGAGCTGTCCGGGCCAGGAGTAAGATGGAGTCATCCTGCGACCGGCCCGATCGCGCGCTCGGTCTTTGAAGGTATCGAGCAAGAGCTTCGCGTCTTCCCGGGCGCCGCGTTGGAGCACAAGGGTCTCGGCGCCGCGATCCATTATCGCCAAGTGCCGCAGCACCATCGTGAGCGGCTCAGGGACCGATTGAAGAGGCGCTTTCATCTGCTGCGGGACCGTTTCAGGCTGCTGCACGGCAAAAAGACCTACGACCTCAGGTCTAAAGTCGCATGGAACAAAGGGAACGCCTTGGGCGAGATCCGCAGTCGTCTTGCCGGCGGCTGGATGGCCGTGTTCATCGGCGACGACGTCACCGATGAAGAGGCCTTCCGAACCCTCGGTCCAAGAGCCCTCACGGTGCGCGTCGGACGCGTGAAACGATCCGCTGCGGAGTACGTGCTTCCGCATCGCCGCTTGGTCGACCGCATGCTGGAGGTCTTGGCGCGCCGATCACCCGGCGAGCTGACGGCAGAGGCGTGAGCTGGCACAAGGACGCCGTCATCTATGAAGTGCCGATCAAGTCGTTCTACGACTCGAACGGCGACGGCATCGGCGACCTTAACGGCTTGACCGAGAAGCTGGACTACATCCAGCAGTTGGGAATCGATTGCATCTGGCTGCTTCCGATGTATCCGTCCCCGCTGCGCGACGACGGCTACGACATCTCGGACTTCTACAACATCCATCCGGATTACGGCACGGTCGCGGATTTCGAGGCCTTCGTCAGGGCCGCGCACGACCGAGGCATTAAGGTAATCGCCGATCTCGTTCTCAATCACACCTCCGACCAGCATCCGTGGTTCCAATCCGCCCGCCAGCCGGGCAGTCCGAAACGGGACTGGTATGTTTGGTCCGACGACGACCGGAAATATAAAGAGGCCCGGATCATCTTCACGGACGCGGAGAAGTCTAACTGGACCTGGGACCCCGTCGCGCGCGCCTACTACTGGCACCGCTTTTTCTCGCACCAGCCCGACCTCAACTATGATAATCCCGAGGTCCGCGCTGAGATGCTCAAGGTCATGCGCTTCTGGCTCGACCTTGGGCTTGACGGCTTTCGAGTCGACGCGGCTCCCTATCTCTTCGAGCGCGAGGGGACGAGCTGCGAGAACTTGCCGGAAACCCACGCATACCTCAAGGAGCTCCGGGCGGAGATCGACCGGAGCTATCAGGGACGCGTCCTGCTGGCGGAGGCTAATCAATTGCCCGCCGAGGTCAGGCCCTACTTCGGCGCGGGAGACGAATGCCACATGGCTTTCCATTTCCCTCTCATGCCGCGAATCTTCATCGCGGTCCGAAAGGAAGACCGGACCCCGATCGCCGACGTCCTGCGGGAGACGCCGGAGATCCCGGCGTCCTGTCAGTGGGCCCTGTTCCTGCGCAACCACGACGAGTTGACGCTGGAGATGGTTACGCCGGAGGAGCGGGCGTACATGCTCGCCGAGTACGCCGATCAGCCGCATATGCGCATCAACCTGGGAATTCGCCGTCGCCTCTCCCCGCTGCTGGGCTTCGGACGGCGGCGCATGGAGGTTTTGGCGTCGCTGATCCTATCCCTGCCTGGAAGCCCCGTGATCTACTACGGTGACGAGATCGGCATGGGCGACGACAACGCGCTCGGCGACCGCCACGGCATGCGGACGCCGATGCAATGGAGCGCGGACCGCAACGCGGGCTTCTCGGCCGCCGCGCCGGAGATGCTCTACGCCCAGCCCGTCCGCGACCCGGTCTTCAGCTATCTCGCGATCAATGTCGAAGCCCAGCAGACTTCGCCCGGCTCCCTTCTCCACTGGATGAAGCGCCTCATCGGCCTGCGTCGTCGGCATCCCGCCTTCGGACGCGGCTCGATGGAGCTACTCGAGTCCGCCAACACCAAAGTCCTCTGCTATCTCCGCGTGCATGAAGGCGAGACGCTGCTCGTGCTCGTCAATCTTTCGCGCTACGCCCAGCCGTTCGAGTTGGACTTAAGCCGCCATCGCGGTTGGACGCCCGTCGAGATGTTCGGCGGCGCGCGCTTCCCGGTCATCGGCGAAACGCCCTATTCCCTGAGCCTGGCCGCGCACGGGTTTCTCTGGTTCACGCTTGAGCGCTGAACGCCAGCGCCCCGTAACTTTCGCCCCGCCGACCGCGGGACGGGCGCGGCGATGAAGCGCGCGGCCGAGGCGGCGAAAAAGGTCTCGGGGCTCATCATGGGCCACCGCTACGGCCTGCTCCTGTTCGCCTTCATCGCGGCTGCCAGCCTGACCGGAATCGCCTGCGTCTGGTTCATGTGGGGCTTCGATTTAGTCCTGAGCCATCGCATCTCGGGCGCGTGGCGCTGGGCGGCTACGCCGGTCCTGTTCATCCTCTCCGTCGAGCTGATCCGCCGTTTCGCTCCCGCCGCGGCGGGCACGGGGATCCCGCAAGCGATTTTCGCGTCCCGGCACGGCTCGCCCGAGACGGAGGCGAAGCTGGCGCCGCTGACCTCTGCGAAGACTTTGGCGGTCAAAATACTGTCGCTCTACATTGGCCTGTGGGCCGGGGCCTCGACCGGTCGCGAAGGGCCCACGGTCCACGTGGCGGCGTGCATCTTCGTCGGCCTCATCTTATTCTTTCGGAACCTGACCGGGATTAAGGTCGATCTGCGCTCGGCCGTGATCGCCGGTGGAGCCGCCGGGCTCGCGGCCGCGTTCAACACCCCTCTGGCGGGGGTCACCTTCGCGATCGAGGAGCTGACCGGCGACTACTTCGGCGGCATAAAGGAGTTCGTGATCATGGCCATCATCATCGCCGCGATCACCGCCAAGGGGCTCACCGGCGAGTACACCTACTTCGGACGCATGACGGATTCTCCCGACATGCCGCTGTCGGCCGTCCTGTTGATCGGATTGTGCGGCGGTCTGCTCGGGGCGTTCTTCTCGACGGCCATTCTGAAAGGGCAGCGCGTGATCGAGCCCTATCACAAGGCCCACCGCTACGCCGTGCCCGCCCTGCTGGCCGTAGCGCTCCTCTGCGTCTCCACGATCTCGACCGCCGACGTGCTCGGCCCCGGCAACGAGGCCGCCCAGGAACTGGTACGAGGACGCTTCGGGTCCTGGGCCTGGGGCTTCGCGTTCGAGAAGATGGCGGCGACCTTGCTGACCTATTGGTCGGGCATCGCGGGCGGCATCTTCGCTCCCAGCCTGTCGATTGGCGCGGCGCTCGGCTCGGGCATCGGGCGCATGCTGAGCGTTTCGATCGCGAGCTGCGCGTTGGTCGGCATGGCCGCCTTTCTCTCGGGCACCATCCAGGCTCCTATCACGGCCTTCGTGATCATCTTCGAGATGACCGGCCATCACCAGATGCTCCCGCCGATCATGATGGGCGCCCTGCTCGGCTTCATGGTCGCGCGTTTGGTCGGCGCCGAGCACCTCTACCAGGCCCTGTCGCGTAATTACGCCTATTTGCTGGACGCGGGAGCGTCGCCTGCTCCTGGAAATCACAACAGGCCGGAGGGGTAGGAACGCATCCTTAAAAATCGAATATTATTCGCTGCGCTGCCGCGACCCCGCAGCCAATTTGGACGCCTGATGAACATGAAAGCCCTCCATCGCTTAGCGGCCTGTCCCACAGGCGGGATGTTCCGGGCGGCTTTAATGGCAGCCATGACCGCGTCTCAGAGGCGGGAATGTCTCAGACGCAGGGCGTTGCCGATGACGGAAACGGAACTGAAGCTCATGGCGGCCGCGGCGATCATCGGATTGAGCAGAAGTCCCGTGAAAGGATAGAGGACGCCCGCGGCCACGGGCACGCCCGCCGCGTTGTAGGCGAAGGCGAAGAAGAGATTCTGCTTGATGTTGGCCATGGTCGCGTGGCTGAGGCGCACCGCCTTGAGTATGCCGCGCAGGTCGCCTTTGACGAGCGTGACCCCGGCGCTTTCCATGGCCACATCGGTGCCGGTGCCCATCGCGATGCCGACCTGCGCCCGGGCCAAAGCGGGGGCGTCGTTGATGCCGTCGCCAGCCATGGCGACAACGCGCCCTTCGGACTGGAGGGCGGCGATGGCGGCGGCCTTCTGGTCGGGAAGGACGTCGGCGATGACGCGCGTAATACCGAGCGTTTTTGCGACGGCCTCGGCCGTCGTCTTGTTGTCGCCGCTGAGCATGACGATCTCCAGACCTTCCTTTTGGAGACCGGCGATGGCCTCCTTAGTCGTCGCCTTGACGGGATCTTCGACCGTCAGCAGTCCGGCCAACGCTCCGTCCACGGCGACGAACAGGGATGTTCGTCCTTGCGCGCGCTCGGCGTCGGCCTTTTTCGCCGCGGCCGAGGAGTCGATCCCCAATTCTTTCATCATCGCCGAGTTGCCGAGCGCGACCGCGCGGCCCGCGACTTTTCCCTGGACGCCTTTGCCGGTCACGGACTTGAATTCTGCGGCGGGGGGCAGGTCGAGTCCCCGCTCTTGGGCCCCGGCGACGATCGTCGCGGCCAACGGATGCTCGCTGCCGCGCTCCAGGGCTGCGGCCAGGCGCAGGGCTTCGTTCTCGGGGACACCGTTTAGAGAAACCACGGAGAGTAGTCGCGGTTTGCCTTCCGTCAGCGTGCCGGTCTTGTCGACGACGAGGGTATCGACCTTGCGCAGGAGCTCGATGGCCTCGGCGTTGCGAAACAGAATGCCCATCGACGCGCCGCGACCCGTGGCGACCATGATCGACATAGGCGTGGCCAGGCCGAGCGCGCAGGGGCAGGCGATGATCAGAACGGCGATGGCGTTGACGAGGGCGTGCGCAAGCCGCGGCTCAGGGCCGAGCCAGGCCCAGAAGAAAAATGTGAGCAGCGAGGCCAGGAACACGGCCGGGACGAAGTACGACGCGACCCGGTCCGCCAGCTTTTGGACGGGAGCGCGGCTGCGCTGGGCGTCGGAGACCATCTGCACGATACGCGCGAGCAAAGTGTCCTTGCCGACCTTCTCCGCGCGCATTATGAAGGAGCCCGTCCCATTGACGGTGGCACCCACCACTTTATCCTCCGCTTTCTTCGCGACGGGAATGGGCTCGCCGCTGATCATCGACTCGTCAACGGAGCTGGCGCCTTCGAGCACGACGCCGTCGACCGGGATCTTTTCTCCGGGGCGCACGCGCAGGCGGTCTCCCGCGACGATGTCTTCGATCGGCACGTCTTCCTCGGCGCCGTCGCGCAGGCGCCTCGCGGTCTTGGCCGCCATGCCCAGCAGAGCCTTGATGGCCGCGCCGGTGCGAGCGCGAGCGCGCAGTTCTAAAACCTGCCCGAGCAGGACCAGGGCCACGATGACGGCGGCGGCCTCGAAATAGACCGCGACGCGTCCGGTGTGGTCGCGGAACGCCGGGGGAAAGGCCGCCGGCAGGAAAGTCGCGAGCACGCTGTAGCCGTAGGCGACCCCGACCCCGGCGCCGATCAAGGTGAACATGTTGGGGCTGCGGTTGATCACCGAGCGGACCGCTCGTTTAAAAAACGGCATGGCGGCCCAGAGGCAGACCGGCGTGGCGAGGAGGAACTCGACGATCGGCCGCCAGCGCGGGGTCAGCAGACGCGTCATCGGCATGCCGGGAAGCATGTCGCCCATCGTCACGACGAGCAGCGGCGCGGCGAGCGCGGCGGCGACAATCAGGCGTCGCGTCATGTCGCGGGCCTCTTCGTCGGGCACGTCGCCGGCCGCCGCGACGAGCGGCTCGAGATTCATGCCACATTTCGGGCATGAGCCGGGGCCCTCCTGGCGGACCTCGGGATGCATCGGGCAGGTGTAGACGGCGCCAAGCGCGGCGGGGGGCGCAGCGGCGGCTTCTTTCAGGAACATCTCTGGAGCGACGACGAACTTCTCGCGGCAGCGGGCGCCGCAAAAGGAGTAAGTCTTGCCCTGGAAATCATAGCTGCCGCCCTTGGGGTGAGCGGCATCAACGTTCATTCCGCAGACGGGGTCTATTTGGGCGATATGGCCTCCTATACAGGTAAGTGCGGCGTTTGGGAATGTATCAGCTCTTGCGCCGATGCGCGGGCCCTCCGCCGCGCGACAGGTTACGAGCCGTATTGATCAGAGAGACATGCGATAGCGCCTGCGGAAAGTTGCCGAGCAGTCGGCGCGCCCGCGGATCATACTGCTCGGCGAGCAGCCCCACATCATTGCGGATCTTCAGGAGCTTCTCAAAGAGCTTCCGGGCGTCGGCGACCCGCCCGAGCAGCGCCAGATTATCGGCGAGCCAAAAGCTGCACGCGAGAAACGTTCCTTCTCCCGCCGGCAGGCCGTCCACCGCCCCGCTTCCGCGCGGATGATAGCGCCGGACGAACCCGTCCACCATCAGCTCGCGCTCGATCGCCTCGATCGTGCTTTTCATGCGGGGATCGGAGGCCGGCAGAAAGCCGACGAGCGGCATCATGAGGAGGCTTGCGTCGAGACGGTCGGAGCCGTACGACTGCACGAACGTGTTCGCCTTCGCGCTGAAGCCCTTCCTGCAGACGTCCGCGTGAATGGCGTCCCGGACCGCCCGCCAGCGCTCCACGGGCCCGGCAAGGCCGAACTGTTCGATCGCCCGGACGCCGCGGTCCATGGCCACCCAGGCCATGACCTTCGAGTGCGTGAACTGGCGTCGGCCGCCCCTCACCTCCCAGATCCCGTCGTCCGGCTTGCGCCAGATGGACTCGACATACTCGAGCAGCTCGCTTTGGAGGCGCCAAGACGCTTCATAGGGTTCCAGTTTACCGCGCCGCGCGACGTGCAGGGCGTCCATGACCTCCCCGAACACGTCCAATTGTACCTGGCGCGAGGCTGCGTTGCCGGTGCGCACGGGCCGCGACCATTCGTAGCCCGCGAGCCAATCGAGCGTCGATTCGGTCAGCCGCCGCTCTCCGGTGACGCCGTACATGATCTGCATGTCGGGCGGCTTCCCCGCGACGGCGCGCAGTAGCCATAAGCGCCATGCCTTGGCTTCTTCGGTGTATCCCGCGATCATGAGGGCATACAGCGTGAAGGTGGCGTCTCGAAGCCAGCAGTACCGGTAGTCCCAGTTGCGGACGCCGCCGATCTTCTCGGGCAAAGAGGTGGTCGGCGCGGCGACGATGCCGCCGGAAGGGGCGTGCGTCAGGGCCTTCAGCGTGATGAGCGACCGCGACACCGCCTCGGGCCAGCGCCCGTCATAGGTCGACTTCGCCGACCAGCGCCGCCACCAGCGCTCGGTCCAGCGAACCGCCTGAAGCGGGTTTTTGACGGGGGGCGGCGCCGCCTTGTGCGAGGAATGCCAATTTAACACGAAGTGGGCGCGCTGGCCCTTGGAAATCTCGAATCGGCAAATGACCGACGCGTTGTCGCCGCTCAGAGCCATGTTCGAGCGCAAATGGATCGTGTCCGGGCCCGCGATGGCGACAGCCTCCCGCTCGCGATGCCGAATCCAGGGCACGATGGAGCCGTAGTCGAAGCGCAGATTCATAGAGGACCGCATCGACACCGTTCCCCGCAGGCCCGCGACTAGCCGGACCAGATTCGGACTTCCCGACTCGAGAAGCATGCAGTCGGTGATCTCGACCGCGCCGCCCTTCGTTTCGAACACCGTTTGCAGCACCAAGGTGTCCTCGACATACCGCCGCCGGGATTTGAAGGAGCCCTCCGGAGCGAGCCGCCAGCGGCCGTTCTCCTCGCTCCCGACGAGCGCCGCGAGGCAGGCGGGCGAGTCGAATCGTGGGAGGCAGAGCCAGTCGATGGATCCGTCGAGTCCGACGAGCGCGGCGGTGCGCATGTCGCCGATCAAGGCATAGTTCTCGATCGGCGTCATGAAGATCTCGCCCGCATGGAGTTCCCCTGCCCGGCGCTCATTGTCCAGAGCAGAAAGCCTCCCCGGAACGCGTTCTCGTTGCCGCAGATACGCATGCCCGCGGGAAGCTTCTTCAGCTTCTTGGCGTTCCCGCCGCCCAAGATGACGCAGTCGACTTCCAAAGCGGATTTCAGCTTGGTCGAGACGTCGCGCACGGAGCGGCGCCACTTCTTCTTCCCGCGTTTTTTCAGCCCGCGCTTGCCGAGATAATCCTCATAGGTCTTGCCATGCTTGTAGGGGAGATGCGCCAGTTCCATCGGCACGAGCACTCCGTCGATGATCATGGCCGAGCCCAGGCCGGTGCCGAGTCCAAGGAAAAGCATTCGCCCGCCGGCATAGCTGCCGAGCGCCTGCATCGCGGCGTCGTTGATCACCTTCACCGGGCGGCCGAAGGCCTTTTTGAAATCGAAGCCGACCCAGCCGCCGCCGAGGTTGATCGGCTCCAGGACGAGTTGCCCGTTGATCACCGGCCCCGGACAGCCGATCGAAACGCGATCGAATGTCCAGCCTCGCGTCGCGCGCTTGACGGCGCGCACCATGCGGACGGCAGTCATACTCGGACCGGAGGCGATCTTGACGTGCGTCTTTTGCCCG
>JBBQVX010000105.1:0-12604 GCA_038211115.1 Elusimicrobiota bacterium
GGCGGGATTGACGGGGGATGTGCGGGACGCGATCGCGAACGACCCGGCGTACGCCGAGGAGTACTTCGACGAGCTCTCGCGCCGGCCGCTGCCGGTCCAGCTCGCCTTGCTGCGGCGCTTGAAGGGGCTGACGCAGGCGGAGCTGGCCGATGAGATGGGGCTCAAACAGACGCATGTGTCGCGCCTGGAGAAGGCCGACTCGGACCATCTTCTGAGCGCCTATATGCGCGCGGCGCGGGCGCTGGGCGCGCGCCTGGCCTTTGTGCCCGCGAAGCAGGTCAACGCCCGAAGAGGCGCGCGAGCGCCTTAGTCCGACCCCGCTCACTGCTCCCGCCCGGCACAGCACTTCTTGAACTTTTTCCCGCTGCCGCAGGGGGCACGGCTCGTTGCGCACGACTGTCATAGCGCGCCTCCCCTTGGGCAGCCCGAGCCCGGCCCCCACGGATCGCTCCTTGGCGAGCAGGTCAAGAGGACGGGAAGCGCTGACTCTCCGAACTTGCCCATATGCGCTTTTCGAGGAGAGCGCCGTTTAATTACGGAACTTTTTCGGGGGGCTCAATCGTATAAAGGCATAAGGAATGATTCCGCCGCCGGCGCGCCAGGCCCTCTTGACGGAATGTCTTTTATAGGATACACTCGTAATGCAG
Organism: Elusimicrobiota bacterium; assembly: GCA_038211115.1. Lineage (GTDB taxonomy): Bacteria > Elusimicrobiota > Elusimicrobia > UBA1565 > UBA9628 > GWA2-66-18. The sequence continues at coordinate 648 of JBBQVX010000105.1, forward strand.
CCGGATAAACACCGGGTTCTTCATTTGGTTTCCGGCGGCAAGGACCTGTTCGGAGAATGGCTTGCGGGCCTCAACGATGCCGTCGGCCGCGCCGCGATCCTTAAGCGCATCAATCGCCTCAGGGGCGGAAATTTCGGAGACCGTCGATTCGTTGGGGCCGGGGTTTGGGAGCTTCGTATTCACTACGGTCCAGGCTATCGCATTTATTACGGCGAAGACGGACCGATCATCGTCCTGCTTCTTTGCGGCGGCGACAAGCGGACGCAGCGGAAGGATATCGTCAGGGCGCACGAACTATGGCACGCATACCGAGGAAGCAGATGATCACAACCGTTTCTCATCGCGATTTCTTGAGGAAGCATCTGGCGAACCCGGCGGAGGCCGCGGCCTATCTTAACGCGGTCGCCGAGGACCGAGACATCCCGCCCCTTCTCAGGGCCCTGCGCGATGTCGTCGCGGCTCAGGGCGGAGTTGGAGAGCTGGCGCGGAAAACGAAGCTGAGCCGGACTACGCTGTATAAAACGCTGTCGGCCACGGGAAATCCCGAGGTCGCCACCTTAGACGCCATCCTGGCGGTTTACGGCATTCGGATCGGTTTTTTCACCGTCGCGACGGCCTGACGCGTCAGCCGGTCTTCAAGCCGACCGCCTGGCCCTTGGTCCGGTGCATGCAACTTTTTCGGCGGGTCAATCGTATGAAGGCATGGACACCTCTCATGTCGAACCGCTGATTCACTTCGTACGCGGCCAACGCGTCATGCTGGACGTCGACTTGGCAGCACTGTATCGCGTCCCCACCAAATCAATCAATCTGGCGGTAAACCGGAACGCGATCCGCTTCCTGCCGATTTCATGTTTCAACTAACCCCCGATGAATACGAAAACTTGAGGTTTCAAACTGAAACCTCAAGTTGGGGCGGCCGCGGATACCTCCCGTATGTTGGGAACCCTTTCGAAGATCGCCGACGCACTGCAGAGCGATCTGGTCGTTCAACACCGCTGAAAAACTCGGAGTGGACGGGACGGCTTACGAACACTCGGGTCACCCGAACATCCGCTGATCTATCAGAAAATTCGGAGAGGGTGGGATTCGAACCCACGGAGGCTTTTACACCTCGCCAGTTTTCAAGACTGGTGCCTTAAACCGCTCGGCCACCTCTCCCTAAATTGTGCGCGCACGAAATGCGCGGCTTCTTTACCTGGGTACCGCGCGGAGCAGCCGGAACGCCGGCCGCTCTACGCGCGAATTGATGATGACGGCTCGCTGCAAGAAGGAACGCCGAACGCGCCGGTCATCATGGCCATAGGATAGCGGAGAAAACGGAAATCGTCCAGCCCTACTCCGCCTTCCACCCCACCGTCTGCCCCTTGTTCTGCTCGTCGAGCCAGGCCTTGAGCGGCGCGAAGTACTCGAGGATCGCGGTCGCGTCGAGCTGGCGCTGGCCGGTCGCCGCCTCGAGCGCGTCGGGCCACGGGCGGGAGGCGCCCATCGCCATCATGTCGCCCAGCTGCTTGCCCGCGGCCTTGTCGCCGTAGAACGAGCAGCGGTGCAGCGGCCCTGTGTGGCCGTGCGTCTTGCAGAGCGCGCGGTAGAACTGGAACTGGTACACGTTGGCCAGGAAGTAGCGCGCGTAGGGCGTGTTGCCGGGGATGTGGTACTTGGCACCCGGGTCGAACTGCTCCTCGGTGCGCTCGTTGCCGGGCTTGAGGCCCTGATACTTGCGGACCAGAGCCCACCACGCCTTGTTGTAGTCCTCGGGCTTGGTCTTGCCGGTGAAGACGTCCCAGCGCCACTTGTCGACGAGCAGGCCGAACGGCTGGAACGCGACCTTCTCGAGCGCCTTTTGAAGGAGGAGGTCGATGTCCCCCTCCGTGCCGGGGACCTTGTCGATGAGGCCGACCTGCTTGAGGTACTCCGGCGTCACCGAGAGCGCGATCGTGTCGCCCAGCGCCTCGTGGAAGCCGTCGTTGGCGGAGCCGCGGAAGAAGTACGGTTGCTTCTCGTACGCGCGCTGGTAAAAGTTGTGCCCGAGCTCGTGGTGGATCGTCACGAAGTCCTCGGCGTTGATCTTGATGCACATTTTAATACGCAGGTCCTGCGAGTTCTCGACGTCCCACGCCGACGCGTGGCAGACGACCTCGCGGTCGCGCGGCTTCGTGAATAAGGAACGCTCCCAGAACGTGGCGGGAAGCGGATCGAAGCCGAGGGACGTGAAGAAGCCCTCGCCGGCCTTGACCATCTTGAGCTCGTCGTACTTATTCGCCTTGAGGCGCTCGGTCAGGTCGTAGGCGGGCTTCGTCTTCGGAGGCGCCACGATGTCGTAGATGTTCTCCCAGGACTGGCCCCACATGTTGCCGGTGAGCTGCTCGGGGATGAGGCCGTCCTCGCCGATGACGTCCTTGCCGTACTTGTCCTGCAGGCGGCGGCGCACATAAGCGTGGAGGGATTCGTAGAGGGGCTTGAGCTGCGCCTGCACGCGGTCGAGCTCGGCGGAGAACTGCTCGGGCGTCATGTCGTAGCCGCTTCTCCAGAGGTCGGCGGTGTCCTTGAAGCCGAGGTCGCGGGAGCCCTTATTGCTGAGCTCGACGAAGCGCTGGTACTTCGGGCGCATGACGGGAGAGATCGTGCGCCAGCCCTGCCACGCGTCGAGGAGCGCCTTCGGGTCGCGGGAGTCGCGCAGGACGTCTTCGAGGTCGTTGAGGGTCTTGCACTGGTCGGGCTTCGGGCAGTACTTGCCCTTGCCGTACGTCGAGTCGAGCCAGACCTTGATGTCGGAGAGCTCCTTCTGCTCCTTGACGTCGGGCGGCGCGGGAGAGGTGACGGCGAGCTTGAGGGCGAGGAACTTGCGCGCGAGCGGGGCCGGGAGCTTGATCTTGTCGTACTTGCGCGCGTCGTGGGCGAGCTTGGCGGCTTCGGCGGAGTAGGCGTTGTCGGCGTCGGACGCGAGCCATTCGGTCGAGTAGTTGATGTCGGTCTGCTGCATCCACGAGGCGAACGCGGAGCGGCGGCCGAGGGTTTCGAGGGAGGCCTCGGTCTTGTCCATGAAGGACTGGGCCTGGGCGACGGAGACGTTGGCGGGATCGGCGGCGTGGACGGAGGCGGCGAGGAGGAGGGCGGAGAGAAGAGGGGTCATCATCCGTCTAGGATACTAATAATGAAGATCACCGCCGCCCGGGGTGCGGGCGGGCGGTGATCCATCTTTCCATGCGGCCAAGTCTAGGTCAGCTCGTCGCGGTCCTCGCGTTCGCCGCTTTCCTCACTCTCCTCGACGTCGTCTTCCTTCTTCTCCGGCTCGACGCCGGGCTGCTTCTCGGCCTCGCGCGACTTGTCTCCACCGCGATAGCCGCCGGACGGCGCGTCCTGTTTCTTCGGTCTCATAAGCCCTCCTAGATGGTGTCTTCGTCCTCGACATCGGCGTCAAACGGCTCGAGGGCGTCGTTGAGGATCGGATCGTGCTGCGCGCCGGACTCGCCGCCGAGGACGGCGTCGCCGGGGTTTTCCTCGCCGAGGCGGTCCGCCTCGGAGCGGTCGTGGTGCGGACGCTCGACGTCAGACGTGTTGGTCGTCATCGCCTTGCTCCTCGCGGACGGTTCTCTTGGTCGGCTTCATAGCTCGTCCTCTTTTTTTTCGCGGAAGTGCGGGGCATGGGCGAGCGTGCCGTCGTCGCTTTCGCCGGAGTCGTCCGGGGAATTGAGCGGGGCGTAAACGCCGGCCTGGTCCTCGGAGTCGCCCGGGCGAATGCGCCGTCGGTCCGTGACGGGCCGCGTCTTCGCATCCTGCTTCCTGCGGGTGGCGGTTTTTTTCGCCATGGGACCTCCTGTCGGGCATAGGATTGGCCGGATGGCCGGAATTTCCCATGGCGGGCCCGTCAACGAGAGGTAACGGCTTTTTAGTCGCTTTCGCCGAGGTCGGCCAGGCCGTTGATGGCCGCGCTGCGCACGCCGGGGTTGGTGTCGGAGCGCAGCTTCTTGAGGGCGGTGACGGCGCGGCCCCCGCCGAGGCGGGTGAGGGAGCGGGCGACGGAGAGGCGGACGGAGGGATCCGGGGCCTTGGAGGCCTCGAGGAGGACGAGGACGGCGCGCGGGTTCTCCGTTTTGCCCAAGGTCTCGGCCGCCAGCGGGGCGAGCGGGCTGTCGGGCTTTTTCATCATGCGCTCGAGGTGGCTGAGGCCCGAGTCCTTGTCGAGCTTGACGAGGTAGTAGGCCGCGAGCAGGCCGACCTTGTCCTCGCCGGGGTCGCCGTCGAGGAAGTGCTGGAGGCGCAAGACCATGTCCTTGCGGCCGAGCTTGACCAAGGCGTAGGCGACCTCGACCTCGATGAACTTGTCGGGGTTGGTGAAGGCCTGCTCGAGCGTCGAGAGCGCGCGCTTGTCGCCGATGTCGCCCAGAGCCTCGAAGATGGCCTGGAGGAGGTTGCCGGTAGCACCCGAGGCCAGCTGCTGGAGTGCTGGAACCGCGTCCTTGATCTGGAGGCGGCCCAGGCCGCGGACGGCTTCTTCCACGACGCGCGGGTCGGCGTCGTTCAGGGACTCGGAGAGGATGCGCACGGCCTGGTCGCCGCCGACGCGGGAGAGGGCGTCGAGCGTTTTCCACCGGAGAACCTGGAGGTTGCCCGGAAGCTCGCCCATCTGGAGGATCATGGAGCGCAGGTAGTCCCAGCCGGTAGCGAGGGGCGGAACCGCGCGCGGGTCGCCGGAGATGCCGAGGGCCTCGATGTAAGCGGCGCTCTCACGCGGGTTGCCGCGCTTGACGTCGAGCGCCAGGATCAAAGCGTCGACCGCTTTTTTATCCTTCATGTGGCCGAGCGTCGCGGCGAGGCGGATACGCTCGTCGGTCTTGGCGCCCTCGAACGTCGAGACGAGATCTTTCACTTTGGTCTTGCGGGCGGAGGCGACGGGCACGAGGAGCAGGAGGGCGGCGACCGCCGCGAACGTGTGTCTCACCCGCCAAGCATACCGGGTTCGCGTGTTTCTGTCGAGGCTTCTTTTATTACGACGGATCATGAAACTTTTTCGGGGTCTCGATCGTCTGATAGGAGGGGCGGGGCCCCGGGAGGACGAACGATGAGAGACGAGGAAACGGGACGCGAGACGCGGCGGCTGCTGGCCCGGCTCAAGAGGCTGGAGGAGGCGGAGGCGAGCGAGGAAATCCGCGACGAGGCGCAGAAGGTGCTGCTGTCGCGGCACCTGGAGCGGCTGCGGGGCAAGGGCGACCGGACCTGAACTCCCCGGACGACTGTTTCCGGAAACAGTCGCCCGGGAGAAGGTCTGAAAACCCGTAACATCCGCGACTTGCGCTCCCCGGGCCTTCCTCTTATACTTCGCCCGTGGACCCCGTAACCCATACCCTTCTGGGCGTCGCCCTCGGCGAGGCCTTCTTCCGGCCGCGTCTCGGCCGCAAGGCGGTCGTCGTCTCGGCCTGGGCGGCCAACCTGCCCGATATCGACGGGATCGTCATGCTCGCGCGCGATCCCGGAGCCGTGATTTTGCGGCGCTCATTCGGGCACTCGGTGTTTTTGCTCCCCCTCTGGATCGCGGCGCTGACCTGGATCTTCCATAAGAAGTATACGGACCTGAGCCGGCGCGACCTGGCGGTGATCATCACGCTCAACTGCGCCGGGCACCTGCTCTTCGACTCGATCAACTCGTTCGGCGTGCAGCTGTTCTGGCCGTTCTCGCTGATGCGGCCGGAGCTGGCGATCATCTTCATCGTGGACTTGGCTTTGATGGGGTTCCTCGCGGCGCCCCACCTCGTCCGGCTCAAGGCGTCCTGGCGGCCGCACCTGGGGGAGGTGTGCCAGGCGGCGCTCGTCGGGGTCGCGTTCTATCTCGCGATGGCCTTCACGGCCCGGCAGTACGCCTTGTCGCTGCTCGCGCGCGAGACCGGCGGCAAGGGGTTCCAGTACGCGTTCCCGGAGCCGCTCGGCGCGCATCGCTGGCGCGGGGTGGTCAAGGAGCGGGACGATTGGAAGGTGTACCTGGTGGATACCGGGCGCAGGACCGTGACGCCGAAGGGGGCGTTTCCCAACGACGAGTGGTCGCCGGCGGCGCGCGCGGCGCAGGAGACGCCGTTCGGCGTCCGGCTCGCGACGTTCTTCAAGGCGCCGGTGTGGACGACGGAGGCGAAGCCGGACGGGGGCTCGCTCGTGAAGGTCCATGACCTGCGCTTCTCGAGCCTCGTGCTGCCGCGCGGAAACCCCTTCGAGTACGAGTTCGACGTACCGGCGAAAGGGGCCGGGGGCGGGGCCAAGCCCCGCGGAGTTTGGATTTGGTAGGGTAAATCATGCCCGTGACGAACGCGCAGACGCTGGAGCTGCTCCTCGAGGTCGGAAGGCTGCTGTCTTCCAAGCTCGAGCTGAGCCCGCTTTTAACCTCCGTGCTCGAGCTGGCCACGCGCGTCGTGGACGCGGAGAGCGCGTCCCTGCTGCTGCTCGACGAGAAGACGCAGGAGCTGTACTTCGACGTGGCGCTGGGGCTCGGGCCCGAGGCGTCCAAGATCCGGCTCCCGGTCGGCCAGGGCATCGCCGGGACGGTGGCCAAATCCCGCGCGCCGGAGATCATCAACGCGGTGCGCGAGGACCCGCGGTGGTCGCCCATGATGGACGCTCACACCGGCTTCGTCACGCGCTCGATCCTCGCCGTGCCGATGCTGATCAAAGGGCATTTGGTCGGGGTGCTCGAGGCGATCAACAAGAGCGGCGGCGACTTCACGGAGGCGGACCTGCGCGCGTTCGAGGCGTTCGGCTCGCAGGCGGCGGTCGCCATCGAGAACGCGCGGCTGTTCGCCTCGCTCAAGGAGGAGCGCTTCAAGCTCGCGACCGTGTTCGAGCAGATGACCGACGGCGCGGTGCTGACCGATCCCGCCGGCAAGGTGCTGCTGTCCAATGAAGCCGCCGCGAAGCTGCTCGGGACGGAACTAAAGACCCTGTCCGACGGTCTCACCGGCATGACCTTCACGCCGTCGATCCCGGAGCTGCTGTCGGGCCGAACGCCCATGACCGACTTCGCCGCGGTGCGCAAGGAGCCGACGATGCTCGTGCTCGAGGGCCGCGTCACGAGCGCGTCGCTCGGAGACGACGGCGACGGGCGCCTCTTCATTTTCCGGGATCGGACCGAGGGCTACCGCCAGGAGAAGCTCAAGCGCACGTTCCTGAGCCTGATCTCCCACAAGCTGCGCACGCCGCTCGCGGCGGTGACCGGCTTCGCCGACATCCTGTTGGATGAGCTCAACTCGGACGCCGACCCGATGATGGTCAAGGCCGTGCGCACGATCCGCACGCAGGGCGGCAAGGTCAGCGAGCTCGTCGACAAGCTCCTGAGCTACACGACGATCGAGAGCCCCGACACGCAGATCGTGCCCGAGCCGTTTCCCCTCGACGACGCGATCGCGGACGCGCTCGGCGCGCTCAAGGAAAAATTCGAGGAACGCGGGGCGAAGGCCGACGCTCCGAAATCGGCGCTCGTGATCCTGGGCGACCGGCGCATGATCGTCGAGGCGCTCAAGAACCTCGTCGACAACGCGATCAAGTTCAACTTGAAGCCGTCGCCGGTCGTCGTGATCCGAGCCGAGGGCACGGGCGACTGGGCCGCGGTGACGGTGGCCGACACGGGGCCGGGCGTGCCGCCCGAGGACCTCGAGCGCGTGTTCTCCCGCTTCCACCAGGTGGAGAAGGATTTCACCGGCCAGCAGGAGGGGATGGGCCTGGGCCTCGCGTTCGTGCGCAAGGTGGCGTCCCTGCACGGCGGCACCGCGATCCTGCGCTCGAAGCTCGGCGAGGGCTCGACCGTGACCTTGACGCTCCCGCGCAAGAGGGACGCGTGAGCCTGGGCGGAGAGGCGAAGGACTACGGCCCCTCCCTGTCGGGCGCCGGCTACGGCGAGATTTTCTTCGAGGAATCGAGCTGGGGCACGGCGCGGCTCGAGGACGGGGCGGTGCGCGACATCGGCGCGAGCTCGGAACGCGGCCTCGGGCTGAGGCTATTGAAGCGGGACGGCTCCCGCGTGGAAACTTTGTTCGGCAGCGCCCAGGACGTCTCGGCCGCCGCCGCGGCGCGCCTGCGGGAGCGCCTGTCGCCGGGCGCGCCCGGGCGCGGGCCGGTGTTCGACGCGCCCGCGCGCAGCGCCGTCCCCTGTCGCCTCGATCCCGCGACGATCCCCCTCGAGCGCAAGCTCGCCCTGCTGCGCGCGATCGACCGCGCGGCGCGCGAGATGTCCCCGCTCGTGCGCCAGGTGACCGCCGTCTACGGCGACCGCCGCAAGGACACGCGCGTGCTCAACACCGACGGCGCCGACTTGTCCCAGAGCCGCGTGTCCGTCGTCTTGTCGGTGTCCGTCGTCGCAGGACGCGACGGGATGCTGCAAACCGGGATGGAGGTCATCGGCGCCCAGCGCGGCTGGGAGATCTTCGACGACGAGGCGGCGCTCAAGGCCGCGCGCCGCGCCGCCGCGCGCGCGCTCGCCAAGCTCGACGCGCCGAAGGCCAAGGCCGGCGAGATGACGGTCGTGCTCGCGGCCGCCGCGGGCGGCACCTTCATCCACGAGGCGATCGGCCATTCGCTCGAGGTGGACCACGTGCAGGAAGGCTCCTCCCCCGCGTACCGCGGCATGCGCGGCAAGGTCGTAGCCCCCGAGACGATCACGGTCATCGACGATCCCACCTTGCCGTTCCAGCGCGGCTCGTTCGTCTTCGACGACGAGGGCGTGCGCGCCAGGCCCACCGAGCTCGTGCGCGGCGGCGTCCTCACCGATTTCCTCTACGACCGCGCGACGGCGCTGCGCGAGGACCGGGACTCGAACGGCCACGGCCGCCGCGAGTCGTTCGCCGAGTGCCCGATCCCGCGCATGTCGAACCTCTACATCGCGCCCGGCAAGGACGACCCGGCCAAGATCATCAAGGAGCTCAAGAACGGCCTGCTCGTCACGCGCATGGGCGGCGGCCAAGTCGACACCGCCAGCGGCGAGTTCGTGTTCGAGGTCGACGAGGGCTGGCGCGTCGAAAACGGCGTCGTCAAACACCTCGTGCGCGACGCGAACCTGCTCGGCGTCGGGCCCGAGGCGCTGCGCTCGATCGACCGCGTCGGCTGGGACATCGGCTGGGGCATCGGCACGTGCGGCAAGGAAGGGCAGAGCGTCGCGGTCAGCGACGGCCAGCCCACGATCCGCATGCCGAAACTGGTGGTAGGAGGCTCGCATGACTAAGTTTCTCGTCGCGGCGCTGCTGCTCGCCGCCCCGGCGCACGCGAAGAAAGCGGAGAAGAAGCCCATGGAATGGAAAGGACAGCAGGGCGGGCCGATCGATCCGGGCACCGAGGTCGCCGCCGACGCGAGCGCCTGGACGCGCCTGTGGCTGACGCTCGGCCAGGACGCCCCCGCGCTCGACTTCAAGCAGTATTTCGCCGTCGCCGTGTTCGCCGGCGAGCGCTCGTCGGGCGGCTATACCGTCGAGTTCCTCGACCCCGCGCCGAAAGGCCCGGACCTCACCGTGCGCTACCGGATCAAGAAGCCGGACGGCTTCGCGACGCAGGCGATCTCGCAGCCGTGGAAGGTGCGCGCGTACCCGCGCGTGCCGGGCAAGGTGTTCGTCGTGGAGGCGAAGACGAAGTGATCGCGTCGCTTCTCGCCGCGTCGCTGGCGCTGCCCGCCGCTTTCGCGGCGGATGCCCCGATTTTGCCCGACATGGCCGTCGGGCATTCGACGCCGGGCTGGTCGAAGCAGGGCCGGTCGCTCGTGCTGTACGACAAGGAAGGCTCGCTGTCCTTCGAGATCGGGCTGCTCAAAGAAGAGAGCGGCGCCGTCTCGCGCGAGGTGCAGGGCGACGTCTCTCCCGACGGCGCGGCGGCCTGGACGCTCGAGCGCAAGCTCACCTGGGACCGCCCGCGCGGCAAGATGCTCGAGTCCCGGCGCGGTCTCAAGATCCACGGCTCCGAGGGCCAGCTGCTCTGGAGCGACGACGCGGTCGACTGGCCGGAGAAAGGCGACCCGGTCGTGTTCTCCAACGATTCGAAAATTATCCTGATCGCCCGCCACCTTGGCGAATCCTGGTCCGTCGAGGCGCGCGACTGGACGGGCGGCGTCAAGATCAAGGCCGGTCCTTTCCCCCGCCTCATCAGCATCGCGCTGGCGCCCGGCGGCCGCTACGCGGTCGCGCGGTGGGGCGTGCCGGACAAGAGCGACACCCATTCGTTCCTGGATCTGTGGACGCAGGCCCGCAAGGACATCGAGACGTCGGAGCTGACGTTGGGGCTGGCGCGGATCGGGGATGACGGGGTGGTGCGGTCGGGCCGGCGGGATGTGTTCAGTTTTGCGACGGCGGTTTCCACGGCAACGAATGGGGCGGGCAAATGAGAACGGCGATTCTCACGATCCTTCTTTTTGGCAATCATGCGCTTGCCCAAGAAGACGAGCCGTCCGCGGCCCCCGCGGGACATGTCGTCGAAGCCGACCGCTCCGCGGAGCAGGCGGACATGAAGCGCCAGCTCGAAGGCGATCCGGGGCTTCAGGAGGCGCTCGTCGACCGTATTCTCCAGTCGAAGATCGCCGGCTCGATCAGCTCGGAGACCGATGAGGGCAAGCGGCGCTCCGACGTGCGCGATTGGGTCAAAGGCGACCTCACGAGCGCCTCTGAAGTCGCGCTCGGGCTCGCCAAGGACGAGGCTGACGGCACGCACCTGTTCGAGAACACCTTGGTCAAGCATCTCAAGCAGACCTTCAAGCGCAACAACACGAGCCGCGGCGCGTTCGGCGTGCTCAAGGGCGCCGCCAAGACCTCGAAGTCCATGGGCAAGGCCGATCAAGAGATGGCCGAGGAGGAGCGACGCGAGCTCCTCAAGAACATGTTCGAAGGCAAGGGCTCTCAGGGCGAGAAAACGATCACGGGCAAGGCGGACGAGGGCAAGGCCGGGGCGCCCGGCTCGACGCCCGCCGGCGCCTCGCTCGCGAACACGTTCTACGACCGCCTCTCCGCGGGCAACATCCGCGGCTATTCCCCCCAGCTCATGGCCCTGCAGAGCTCGCTCAACACGCGCCGCCCGCCGGGCGCGCCCGCGCTCATCGAGACCGGCAAGCTCGACCACCAGACCTTATCCTACCCCGCCTACGGCCTGAAGTACGACCTCGGCAACGTCGACGAGCGCCTGCGCCGCGCGCGCATCGCGGAGCTCGCGACGCTCGGCGGCGTCCAGCTGACCGAGCGCGACATGCAGGACCCCGGTCTCGAGGCGCGCCTCCTCGCAAAGGTCCCCGCCGATAAATTAAAGAAGAGCTTCGCCGCGCGCGCCGCCGCGAACGCCCGCGCGAAGGCCGCGCTCGACGCCTTCATCGCCGCCGCCGATAAGAGCAAGGACCCGAACCAGATCACGAAAGGCCTCCTCGTCGAGCTCTCCGGCCGCCAGCGCGAGGCCTCGCGCTGGCTCGTCGCCGCGTCGCTCGAGGAGGAGCTCGCGCGCATCGAGTCCGAGGAGGGCTTCCTAACCGCCGATCTGCTCGCCGCGATCGACGCCGCGCCCGCGCCCGCGCTCGTCCGCGAATCCTACAAGCACCGCGGCGAGTCCTACAAGGAGCGCCTCGCCAAGCTCAAGGCCAACGCGCAGGCCTCCCTCGACGCGCTCCAGTCCGACGCCTGGCTCTCGCGCGTCGCCGAGATCGAGAAGATGATGGGCGAGAGCCAGAACCTGCGCCGCACCCTCTCGCGCGACATCTCCGACTACCGCCTGGTCCCCTACCGGATCGGCGAGGCGGTGCTCAAGCAGCCCCGCTGGCGCGAGTTCCTCGACGACATCATCGTCCGTTACGCAAAAGGCACTTCTTACGGCCGCGCGATCTCCGCGCGCCGCGGCAAGCTGTCCCGCTTCCTGGGCATCTTCGGCCAGATTTCCGCCGGCGACCTCGAGGGCGCTCACCTCTCGCTGGTCAACGCCGAGGGCGGCCGACGCTAGGCAAGAAGTGTCAGGCTTGCCGGATT
>JBBQVX010000106.1:0-12173 GCA_038211115.1 Elusimicrobiota bacterium
CGCCAAGGCTCCGGAGACCGCGAAGCCGACCGCGCCGCCGCCCCCGCCGCCTCCGCCCCCGCCGCCTCCTCCTCCGCCCGCGGCGAAGGTCGAGCCGCCGCCTCCGCCTCCTCCTCCTCCGGCACCGAAGCCCGAGCCCGCGAAAGCCGCGGAGCCGCCGAAGGCGCCGCCGTCGCCGACGGCCGCGCCCGCTCCGGTCGCGGCCGTGCCGTCCACCAAGATCGAGGAGCTTCCGGCGGACGCGCCGAAGGAGCAGATCCGCCGCGTGGCCTACGTCTACACGGCCCCCTGCGCTGAGGTGAAGCTGGCGTGCGCGGCGTTCTTGAGCCAGGCCGCGCGGACGATTTCGAAGAAGCCCCTGTTCCTGCGCGAGGTGCTGGCTCACGAGGTCACGGCCGCGAGCGATCCCAACGCCGTCGTGCAGAAGGCGCTGCAGCTCAAGGCGTCCTCGATCCTCGCCATCGTCGAGGGCTGGCCCCCGGCGAAGATCGATGAATTGGCCGAGGCGTGCTCGCGCTCGAATCTGCTGTTTCGCTCCGTGGCGCCGGGCGACGCGCAGAAAAAATCCACCGCCGTGGACATCATCGTGGATATGATGCTGCTCCCGGGAGAAGGCTGATGGAACGGTGGGAAATCCGGCCCTCTCCGAACGCCGACGACCCTCAGCGGCACCTGCTGCTGCTGCGCGGCGGCGTCGCGGACGTGTCCGCGGTACTCAAGAAGTTCGGGGCGCTGTGCGGTCGCCCCATGCCGCTCGACGGCGAGGATTTCAATCTCAGCTTCGTGCTGCACAAGGTCACGCCCGAAGTGCGCGAGAAGCTCGACGACTGGCTCGGGAAGATGGCGCCGAAGACGCCCGCGCCCGCACCGACGCCCGTTCCCGCGGCCGCGACGCCCGTTCCGCCGCCGCCCGCGACGCTTCCGCCGATGCCGTCGCTCACACCCGCGGCGGCTGCGCCGTCGATCCCTCCGCCTCCAGCGCTGGGCGGCATCCCGTCGGCGGCGGCGCTGAAGCCGCCGGGCGACATCCTGCCCCCGATTCCCGCTCCGCCGGGAGACCCCGAGATTCCGCCGCCGCCGACCGCGCCCGCGGCGAAGGAGCAGTTGATCTCGATGGGACCCGAGGCCGCCCTGACGCCGCCCGCGGCGACCCCTCCTCCGCCCGCGCCCGTTCCGGCGCCCGCGCCCGTCCCGGTCGCGCCGCCGCCGACCGAGGTGCGCATGGCCACCCCCGCGGCTCCGCCGGTGACGGCGCCTTCCGCGGCGCAGACGGCCGCCGTGATCTCGCCGACCGAGGAGCTGCGCGCGGATTGGACGTTCGAGACCTTGATGGTCGGCGCTTACAACCGCTTCGCGCACGCGGCGGCGATGTCCGTGGTGAGCTCGCCCGGGTCGATGTACAATCCGCTTTTCCTGTACGGCGTGCCGGGCACGGGCAAGTCGCACCTGCTGTACTCGATCGCGAACTCCATGTCGAAGGGGCTGGGCGCTTCGTCGCTTCTGGTGACCTCGGGCGCGCGCCTGTCGCGCGCGGTCACCGCCGCCGCCTCGACCGGCTCGATGGCGGCCATCGACAAGAAGGTGGCGGACTCGAAGGCGATCTTCGTCGACGACATCCATCTGCTCGCCATCACGGACAAGAACAAGGACCTTCTGGCGAAGCTGTTTAAGTCCTTCTTCGACCGCAACCAGCAGGTCGTCATCACGTCGATGTATCCGCCGAAGGCGCTCGGCACGCTCGAGGAGGCGCTCAAATTCACGTTCTCGAAGGGCTGGTCCGTGGACCTGAAGATCCCGAGCCCGACCGTCCAGCGCGACCTCATCTCCGCCGTCAACGACCGCCTCAACGCCCAGTTCAGCGGCGACGAGATCGGCCAGTTCGCCGACAAGCTCGCGATGTGGGGTTACCCGGATCTCACGCTGTGGATGAAGCGGATCACGAACTTGCGCCGGATTCGCACGGCCTCCGGGGAGGCCGCGTCCTTGATGGACATCCTGCGCGTCATCTACGAACCGATCACGATCGGCTCGGAGGCGCCGCCCGTGTCGACGGCGGGGATGACGTTCTCGCCTCCTCCGGCGTCGGCCGATTCGGAGACGCTCGCGATCATCGTGCCGAAGGGGCAGGAAGGCCTCCTCGCCTACGCGGCCAACTCGTTCCACGACGCGGGGAAGAAGAACGGCTTCACGCGCGTCTACAACCATGCGCTGATGGAGACGTACGACGCGTCGCAGCAGGTCGGCGTCCCGTTCCAGATCGCCGACCTGTGCAACCGCGCCGGCGTCACGCGCGCGCTCGTCGTCGGCCCCGGGCCCGATTCGCCGCTGGCGCCGCGCGCCAACGAGTTCGGTCACGCGGTGCGCCGCATCCTCGACAGCTCCGGCGTCGCGACGGGCTGGGTTCCGTACGCCCAGCTGCACATCACGTCGCACTACATCAACGCGCACCTCGACTTCGAGAAATGAGCGCCGCCGCCGCCGTCGTAGGCCTGCTCTCCTCGATCTGCGCGGTCGCCGCGCTGTGGTGGTGGTTCTCGTTTCACAAGGTCATGCCTCTCGAGCGCGAGGCGCGCGCGCTCCGCGCGGAGCTCGAGGATCTGCGGAAATTCGCCGCCGAGGCGCTTGATCTCGACGGCACCCTCCGCCGGCCCGGGCACGCGCTCGAAGACGCGGCGAGCCGTGTGCTCGGCGCGATCCACCGACGGCGGCCCGATCTCAGTTTGGCCGCTTTCGCGCGTCGCCCGGACGGCGGCGCCGTCCTGCTCGCGCACCGCGGCGGCCCGTGGGCGCGCCTCGAGCTGTCCTCGTTCCGCTTCGACGCCGGCCTTCTGGCCCGCGCGGCGTCCTCCGGGCGCTCGTCCTGGAGCCTGGGGGACGGCGCGGAGGGCGAGGACGAGCTCACGCGAGCGCTGGCGGCGCAAGGCTACAGCGCGGCCGTCGCCGGCGGCTGGGGCGACGAACGCGGCGCGGGCGTCGTGCTCGCGGTACGCACCTCTCCCGAGGAGAAGGACGAGGCGCTGGGCTCGCGCCTCGAGATCGCTGCGGCGACTTTGCGGTCGTCCTCCGCTCTCGCCGCGGGGCTGGCGGACCTGTCCAACTCCCGGGAAAAGCTCCAGGGCGGGCTGTCGGCCGCGATGGAGGAGCTGACGGCGGCGCAGGACCGCTTGATCAAGAAGTCCAAGGAGATCAAGACCCTGCATGACGTCGCCGGCGCGCTGAGCTCGCGCGCGGCGCAGGCGCCCTCGACCTTGGCCGCGATCGTTTCGATCGTCGCGCGCGCTCTCGAGGCGGACCTCGTCGCGTTCCTGCTGCTCGACGAGGGCACCGGCGAGCTCGTGACGCAACCCGGCGCCTTCGGGCTTGAGGGCGAGGAGCTGCTGTACCGGCTCGCGCTCAGCGACGAGCGCTCCTCATCGGTCCGCGTGTTCAAGACGCGGCGCCCGTTTCGGACCGGCGACGCCCAGAACGACCCCCAGGTCATCGCCCATTACGCGAAAATGTGGAGCGTCCACTCGCTGATGGTCGTGCCGCTCATTTTGGAGGACCGCTGCATCGGCGTCATGCGCGTCGGAAGCAAGCGCAAGAACGCATTCTCCGACGAGCAGATCGCCCTGGTCTCGGTCATCGCGGAGGAGGCGGCGATCATCGTGGAGACCGCCATTTTGAACCGCAGGCTGGCCAAGACCGCGGAACAATTGGCCACCCTCAATCGTATGAAGGATGAGTTCGTCTCGACCGTCAGCCACGAGTTTAAGACTCCGCTCACCACGATCTCGGGGTTCTTGACCGTGATGCTGGAAGGCGATACGGGACCGCTCAACGCGCAACAAATGAAATTTCTCGCCATCGCGAAGTCTGCGTCGAAAAGGCTGTCGGGGCTCGTCTCCGACCTGCTCGACCTCTCACGCCTCGAGGGCGGAGCGAAGATGGAGCCGGGGCCTCTCGACCTCGGGAGGCTCGTCCTCGAGTCGATCGAGAATCATCAGCCCGCGGCCGCCGAGGCCGGCAAGACCCTGTCGTCGGAGGCCCCGACGGCGCTGCCGATGGCGCTCGGAGACGAACGCTGGCTGCATCTCGTCCTCGACAACCTCGTGTCGAACGCGATCAAGTTCACCCATCCGGGCGGCCGCGTGCGCGTGCGCGTCCAGGACAAGGGGGAGTTCGTGATGGTGTCCGTCTCGGACGACGGCATCGGCATTCCGCCCGAAGACCGGGAAAAAGTCTTCGAGAGGTTCTACCGCGCGGGCAACCGCTCCGAGGTCAACGCGCCCGGCACGGGCCTTGGCCTCGCGATCGCGCGGGAGGTCGTCGACAAGCACGGCGGCAAGATCTGGCTCGAGTCGGAGCTCGGCAAGGGCACCACCTTCCACTTCGTCGTCCCCGCGGCGGGCCGGGAAGTCGCCGCGTGAGGAGAGAGCTTCTCGTCCTGCCGGCGGCCCTGCTGCTCGGCGCGTGCGCGTTCGGGCGGATGAAGCCGGGCTTCACGAAGGAGGGCGCCGCCGTCGCCGTCTCCGCGCCGACCTTGGAGGACGCTCGCCGCCGCGCCGTCCGGCAGACGCTCGACCTGTTCTTGGCGCCCGGCTCGACGACGTCGGTCAAGGCGGCGAACGACTTCGCCGCGCGCGCCGCCGATTACACGGGCCGCGCGCGCTTCAAGAAAGGCAAAGGCGTCGTCGAGGTCCGTTTCGCGAATCTCATGGTCGGATTGGACAAGGAGGGTCTGCTGCGGCCGGCGGGCTTCTCGTCGCGCGAGCCGCGCGTGCTGCTGCTCGTCTCCGAGCCCTTGGGCATCCTCGATCTCGGCGTAGGGCCCGCCGCCGACGCCATCCGCCGCGGCCTGTCCGCGCACGGGATGAGCGGGATCGACGGGCGGGACGGCCTGAACGACTTCCTGACCAAGGGCAAGGACGCGGCCTCTCTGGCCGCCGGCGCCGCGCGCCTCGGCGCCGGCTGGATGCTCGTCGCCGCCGCCTCCGCGAGTGCGGAGATGGATCCGGGCAGCGGCATGTGGCGCGGCCGCGCGAGCCTCATCGCCGATCAATACGACCTCAAGAGCTCGACGCCGACGCCGCTCGCCCAGTCCGACGCGTCGGTGCTCGACGTTTCGTCGTCCGCCGCCCGCGGCAAGGCCCTCGAGCAGACCGGCGAGGAGATGGCGTCCAAGGTTGCGGCGGAAATCACGCGGTCACTCCGCGGCCGCACGGAAGGCGCCATTTTCGTCGTCGGAGCGGTGGACGTCGCCCGCCTGAAGGCGCTGCTCTCGGCCGTGCGCGGCATCGACGGGGTGGCCGGCGCGTATCTCGGCGTCTGGCGGAACGAGGATGAGAACGCGGTCGTGCGGGTGTTCCTGAACGGATTTAAGATCGACGACCTCGCGGCGCGGCTCCTACGCCGGGATCCCTCGCTGACGTTGCTCTCGGTCGAGCCCGAGGACGGGCGCCTCGCCGTCGAGATACCCGGGGGGCGCGACGAATGAGCCTCGCGCGCGTGCACTCGATGGGGCTCAAGGGCGTCGAGGGCTATCCCGTCCTCGTCGAGCTCGATTTGGCCGGCGGCCTGCCCAACTTCACGACGGTCGGGCTTCCCGACGACGCCGTGCGCGAGGCGCGGGAGCGCGTCGCCGCGGCCGTGCGCAACTCCGGCTACACGATGCCCAACCGCCGCGTCACCGTCAACCTCTCGCCCGCGCGGCCGCGCAAGCAGGGCAGCCACTACGAGCTGCCGATCGCGCTGGCCCTCCTGACCGCATCCGGCCAGGTCGAGGACGGCGATTGGACGAAGCGCTGGTGCGTGGCGGGGGAGCTTTCGCTCGACGGACGCGTGCAGCCGGTCTCGGGCGTTCTCGCGATGGCGGCGCGCGCGAAGGCCGCGGGATTTTCCGCGATCATGGTGCCGGAAGCCAACGCCGAGGAGGCCCGTGCGGCCGGCATCGAGGCGCTGCCCGTCGCCGACCTGCGCGAGGCCGCGGAGCTTGCGGCCGGAGGCGCGGCCCGCTTTCGCGCCGTTCCCGCGCCGGCGCCTTTTTTGGACGCTTCGGTCCCCGACCTCTCCGACGTGCGCGGCCAAGTCATGGCCAAGCGCGCGCTCGAGCTCGCCGCGGCCGGCGGGCACAATCTCCTCTTCGTTGGTGCGCCCGGCACGGGCAAGTCCATGCTCGCGCGGCGCCTCCCGGGGCTCCTGCCGCCGATGACGGCCGCAGAGGCGCTCGAGGTCACGCTCGTCCAGTCGGCCTGCGGGCGGGTCGTTCCCGGGCTCGTGCGGGAGCGACCTTTCCGCGCCCCGCACCACGGCTGCTCCGCGGCCGCCCTCGTCGGCGGCGGCCCGTCGGCGCGCGCGGGGGAGGCCTGCCTCGCCCACGGCGGCGTGCTGTTCCTCGACGAGCTCGCCGAGTTTCCGCGACCGGCCCTCGAGGCCCTGCGCCAGCCGCTCGAGGAGCGCCGCGTCAGCATCGCGCGCGCGCGCGACACCATCGAGTACCCGTCCCGCTTTACGCTCGTGGCCGCGGCCAACCCGTGCCCGTGCGGCTGGCGCGGCCATCCGCGCAAGACGTGCGTGTGCACCCCGGCGAAGGTCGCGGGCTACTTGGCCCGCCTGTCGGGGCCTTTGATCGACCGCATCGATCTACAGATCGAGACCCCGTCCGTCGCGTTCGGAGACTGGGCGGCCGCGGCGTCGACGGGGGAATCCTCGGCGGCCGTGCGCGTCCGCGTGACCGCCGCACGCGAGCGCCAGGCGCTCCGCTGGTCCGGAGGACCCGCTCCTCTCAACGCGTTCGTCGACGCGGCCGCGTTCCGGCGCGGCGTCCGCGCGCTTCCGGAGGCGCTCGAGGCTCTCTCCGCCGCTGAACGCAAGGCCGCGCTGTCCGCGCGCGCTCTCGACCGGGTCCTGCGCGTGGCCCGCACGATCGCCGATTTGTCGCACCACGACGCGGTGGGCGCCTCCGACGTCCTGGAAGCGGCCTCGCTGCGCGGCCTCGACCGCTTAAGGTCCGGCCTCATGGAGGCAGTCGCTTGAAGAAGCTGATATTCGTCGGCGCGGTGCTGTATGGGACGTACTGGTACGCCAGCAACCGCTTCAACTTCGCGGACACCTTGGTGTACGCGAGAAAAAATCCGCAGGCCTCCTGGGCTCCGGCCGTCGACTATTACGTCGGACTCGTCTATTATCAGCGCGCCGAATACCCGAAGGCGCAGGAAGCGTTCAACCAACTCCTTACGGACTACTCGACGGGTCCTTATACCGCGAAAGGCCTGATGCGCCTGTCCGCGACCGCCGAGGAGAACCGGGATTACGAGGTCGCGCGGCAGTCCCTGCAGCGCTTCATCGAGGAGTTCCCCGACCACAAGGATAAACGGGTCGCCGAGCAGAAGCTGGACATGATCAAATTCAAATGAGCGTTTTGCCTCCGTTCTCCCGGATCGTCGTCGACGCGATGGAGCGCCGCGGCCTCGGCCTGCGCGAGCTCTGCCGCCGGGCGAAGCTCGACCCGTCGTTCCTGTCGAAGGTGCTGACGGGCAAGCGAAATCCTCCGGCCGAGGAGGAGGTTCTGCGGCGCATCGCCGCGGTCCTCGAGACCGACGCCGTGGAGCTGTTCGTTGCCGCGGGCCGCATTCCGGCCGAATGGAAATCGCTGACGAACAATCCCGAGCTCCTTCGCCGCGTCGACGCGATGGCGAGCTCGGGCCCGATGCGCCGCCACATCGCGGCGGCGCCGGCGAAGGTCCCCGCGCCGCGGCCCTCCGCGCCGGCGGCGTACTCCTCCAAGCCCTTCAACGAGGAGCTGCTCTAACCCATGGCCGTTTCCTGGACCCCTCGCCAGCGGTGGGCCGCCCGTTTGAACGTCGCGACGCCTCCGCGCCGCGCCTGGGACATTCTCGAGGCTTTGGGCGCCGAGGTCCTGCCCTCCTCCTCCGACGCCGACTGGGCGAGGGCCTGCGGGGCCGAGTTGGAGGACGCCGCCGGCTGGCGCCGCGCCGCGCTGGCCTTCGACGACGCCGCCGAGGAGCTGCGGGCCGCAGCGCTCGGGGCCAGGCTCATCGTGCGCGGCGAGCCGGACTATCCCGATCTCCTCGCCAGCATCCATGATCCGCCCCTCGTGCTGTACGTCCAAGGCTCTCTGACCGGCGGCTCGCCGGTCGCCTTCGTCGGGACCCGCGTTCCCACGCCGTACGGCCGCCGCATGGCCCGTCGTCTGGCCGGCGACGCCTCGCGCGCCGGCATGACGATCGTCAGCGGTCTCGCGCGCGGCATCGACGCGGAGGTCCACCTCGCGGCGCTGGAGGCGAAGGGCCCGACGTGGGCGGTGCTCGGCACCGGCTTGGGCTGCGTCTATCCTGCCGAGAACGCGGCGCTGGCCCGGCGGATCGTCGCCGAGGGGGGCGCGCTGATCTCGGAGCGCCCGATCGACACCAAGCCTTTGCCCGAGCTGTTTCCCCGCCGCAACCGCATCGTCGCCGGCCTCGCGTGGGCCGCGGTCGTCGTGGAGGGCCGCCACAAGTCAGGCTCGCTCATCACCGCCCGCTTGGCCGCCGAATACGGGCGCGAGGTGCTCGCGGTGCCCGGACCGGCCGACTCGGTCATGTCCGAGGCGCCGCACCGCCTGCTCGCCGAAGGGGCGAGGCTGGCGTCCGAGGTCAAAGACATCGCGGGCGCGCTCCCGGAAGGCCACCTCTTGGAAGCCCGGGGCGTCCCCACGGCGGCCCCGCGTCCGGCGGCCTCCCGGGCCGCTCCTCCGACGGCGGAAGAGGCCAAAGTCATGGCCTTGCTCGGCTCCGACGCCCTCTCCTTAGATGAACTGGTCCAGCTCTCAGGGCTTGACACCTCCCGTATTTCCTCTATAATGTTCGGGCTGGAGATAAAGGAAAGAGTATCCTCCGTGCCTGGACAACGCTATGCCCAAAAAGAAGCCCGCTGAAAAGAAACCCGCTAAAGCGCCTAAAGCCGCCAAAGTCGCTCCAAAGGCCTCAAAAGCCCCGGCCGAGGCGGTTGACCGAGCGATAAGCGAGGAAGTGTCCCTTCCAGATTCCGTAAAAAAAGGGACCAAGAAGGCGGCCGTCAAGAAAACAGCCGCGCGTACGGGTCCGAGCCTTCTGGTCGTCGAGTCTCCGGCCAAGGAAAGAACGATTTCTCGCTTCCTTAAGAATGAATTCGTGGTCAAATCGTCGTTCGGCCACGTCCGCGACCTGCCCGTCCGCAAGATCGGCGTGAATGTCGACGATGACTTCGCCCCGCAGTACGTCGTTCTGCCCCGCGCCAAGAAAATTCTGGCCGAGTTCAAGTCGCTGGTCGCGAAGGCCGCGTTCGTCTACCTCGCGACCGACCATGACCGCGAAGGAGAGTCCATCGCGTGGCACCTGGTCGACATGCTCAAGCTCAAGCCCGACCAGGTCAAGCGCATCACCTTCCACGAAATCACGCCGACCGCGATCAAGGCCGCCATCGCCGACCCCCGGCAGATCGACGAGAACCTGGTGCACGCCCAGCAGGCGCGCCGCGTCATCGATCGGCTCGTCGGCTACAAACTGTCGCCGCTGCTGTGGGCGAAGATACAGTCCGGCCTGTCCGCCGGCCGCGTGCAGTCCGTCGCCGTGCGCCTGCTCGCCGAGCGCGAGCATGAGATCAAGGACTTCGTCTCCGACGGCTATTGGACCTTGACCGCCGCGCTCGAGAAGAACGGAGCGCCGCCCGTGTTCGACGCGAAGCTCTCGATCTGGAAGAAGGAGAAGGTCGAGACGACGCGCACGTACGACCTGTTCTCCGAGCAGTACCGCGTCAAGGCGACGACCCTGCGCACCGCCGAGGAGATGGATGTCGTCTCGAAGACCGTGCAGGGCGGGACGTTCAAGGTCGTCAAGGTCGAGAAAAAAGAGGTGCGCCGCCGCCCGCCGCCCCCGTTCTCGACGTCGACGATGCAGCAGGCCGCCTCGCAGAAGATGGGCTTCGCGGCCGAGCGCACGATGCGCATCGCCCAGTCCCTCTATGAAGGCGTGGACCTCGGCGGTACGGACCCGGCCGGTCTGATCACGTACATGCGCACGGACTCCTTCTCGATCGCGGTCAGCGCCGCGACGGAGTGTGCCGCGTTCGTCAAGGAGACGTACGGCGCTCACTACGCCCCGGCCGAGCCCCCGACGTACCAGACGAAGTCCCGCGGCGCCCAGGAAGCCCACGAGGCCATCCGGCCGACGTCCGTCCTGCGCACGCCCGACGAGGTCCGCAAGTTCCTGAACCCCGACCAGATCCGGCTGTATGAGCTGATTTGGAAGCGGTTCGTCGCGTCGCAGATGATCGAGGCGACGTACGACACCGCGTCCGCCGACATCGAGAACGGCGAGTCCCTGTTCCACTGCACGGGCCGCACCCTCAAGAGCGAGGGCTTCCTGCGCGTGTACCGCGACGCGCCTAAGGGCGACGAGGAGCCCGACGAGGAGGTCGAGGAGGAGGGCAGCCGCCTGCCCCCGCTCGTCGAGGGCGACATGCTCAAGCTCGTCGAGCTCAAGCCCGAGGAACACCGCACCAGCCCGCCCCCGCACTACAACGAGGCGAGCCTCATCCGCGCGATGGAGAAGCACGGCATCGGCCGCCCGTCCACGTACGCGCCGACGATCAAGACGATCGTCGACCGCGGCTACGTGCGCCGGAACATGAAGGATCGCAAGCTGATCCCGACGGAGCTCGGCATCCTCGTGACCGAGAAGCTCAAGGGCCACTTCCCCGACGTGGTCAGCTTGACCTACACCGCCAACGTCGAGGCGCAGCTCGACAAGATTGCCGAGGGCAACGCGGGCTGGACGGACGTGGTCAAGACCTTCTACACGCCGTTCTCGAAGGCGCTCATCGCGGCGGAGACCGAGATGGAGGCCTCGCGCATCGAGCCCAAGATGTCGGACGAGCTGTGCCCGATCTGCACGGCGCCCATGCTCATTCGCGAGAGCCGCTTCGGCAAGTATCTCTCCTGCTCGACCTTCCCGAAGTGCAAGGGCAAGATCCAGCTCACGCCCGAGGGCCTGAAGGTCGTCCTCGAGCTCACGGGCGAGAACTGCGACCTCTGCGGCAAGCCCATGGTCATCCGCACGGGCCGCAAGGGCAAGTTCATGGCGTGCTCCGGTTATCCCGAGTGTAAGAACACATTCTCGCTCGACGCGGACGGCAAGAAGATCGAGGGCTCGCGCCCGCTGCTCACGACGCGGCCGTGCAACAAGTGCCAGAAGCACATGTGGCTGCGCGTCGGTAAGCGCGGGTTCTTCCTGACCTGCCCGGGCTATCCCAAGTGCCGCAATCTCAAGCCCGTGTCGAAGGAAGAGGGCGAGAAGCTGCGCGTCGAGGGCGAAGGCCTGCGCGCGGCGCAGATCGCGGCGAGGCTCGCGTCGCTGCCGCCGGCCGCACCGACTCCGCCTCCGGCCCCGCAGGCCCCGAGCTGACGCGGGCATGACCCGAATCGACGCGGCCCAGGCCCCTTTGCGCCTCCAGAGCGAGCGCTTCCTCACCCATCTGCGCGCGACGCGCAACTACTCGCCGCATACCCTGCGCGCTTACGGCAAAGATCTCGAGGCCTTCGTCGTGAAGTATTCGGAGCTGGAGCCGGGGGGCATCGAGCGCGTGCACGTGCGCGCGTTCCTCGCGGACCTTCAGAAGGACGGCGCGCTCGCGCGCGCCACGATTCTGCGCCGGATGGCGGCGCTGCGCTCATTTATCAAGCACCTGCGCGCCTCGGGCCTGCTCAAGGGCAACCCCGTCTGCGGCGTGCCGCTGCCCAAGCGCGGCCGTCCGCTGCCGAAGTTCCTGACGGAAAACGAGATGACGGAGCTGTTCTCGACGACGGGGACGTACGACGCGGGCCGCTACGAGCGCGACCGCTCGCTGCTCGAGCTGCTCTACTCGTCGGGCCTGCGGCGTTCCGAGGTAGCCTCGCTCAACGTCGGCGACGTGGACTATATGGCCGGGACCGTGCGCGTGTTCGGCAAAGGCTCAAAAGAACGGATAGTGCCCGTCGGCAACGGGGCGCTCAAGTGCCTGCGCGACTACCTCAAGCGCCGCGGCGGGCCCGAGGACGCGGCCCCGATGTTCCTGAACAACCGGGGCGGGCGGCTGTCCGACGGCGGGATCGTCTATCTGCTGGGCCGGTGGATCAAGCGCTCCTCGCTCAAGAAGAAGATCACGCCCCACGTGCTGCG
>JBBQVX010000107.1:0-11900 GCA_038211115.1 Elusimicrobiota bacterium
TTTATAAAAAATTCGTCCAACCGGCCACCCGCCACACCACTATTGCGCGGCGGCGAAGACGGACGGGCCCTTCGTCGCGCGGTAGGGGTCGTCGGACAGGTCGATCAGGTACAGCGCCGGGCGGATGTTCGCCTGGAAGACGCGCTGCACCACGCCGGCGCCCGGGTAGAAGCCGCCGTCCCACATGGACTTCGGCGTCAGCTCGAAGGTGAACGCGAAGATGTGCTTCTCGCCCCACGCCCAATCGCAGGTGTCGCCGGTGGCGATGTAGAGGTCGCTCGACTGTTCGGGCGTGTAGCCTGTCATCTTCGCCATCTCGCCCGCCATGGTCTGGAAGGCGCCGCGCGCCTTGTCGTCGGGGATCGGGTCGTTGGAGCCGCCCCACGGGTAGAGGATCAGCTCGGAGAACGTGTGGTAGGACAGCAGGACCTTGAGGTTCGGGCGCGCGTCGACGAACGCCTTCACGGCCTTGCTCTCGGGCTCGGAGAACGCGGACGGCCCGCGGTACGTGTCGTCGGACGGATCGGGCGAGGCCCCGCCGCCGCCCCAGCCCCATGAGTAGTTGCGGTTGAGGTCGACGCCCGTCGTGCCGTCGGCGTTCTTGGCCATGTTCTTGCGGTGCATGTGGTACTTGCCGCCCTCGATGTCGTACTCGACGCCGTCGGGGTTCACCATCGGGATGATGTAGATGTCGCGCGTGTCGAGCAGGCGCGCGATCTCGGGATCGGCGCGATTTACGACGAGGTGCTGCGCGAGCTTGAGCGGGACCTCGGTCGACAGGTGCTCGCGCGCGTGGTGCGTGCCGAGGAAGACGATGCCGGGCTTGGAGCTCGCCTTCGTGCCCTTGGCGCCCTTCGTCAGGCGCAGGGCCCACAGGTCCTTGCCGAGCGTGGATTTGCCGATGGAGAAGAGCGAGACGTATTCCGGCGCGCGCGCCGCGATTGCCTGCATCTCCGCGACGAGCTCCTTGTAGTTGTGATAGATCGCGTCCTTCTCGGGGAAGTCGAGGGTTCCGAAGCGCTGGCGGACCGAGACCGTCGTGCGGACCTTGAGGCCGGCGGCCTTGGCGCGCGCGAGCGCCCGCGGCGTGGCGAAGCCGGCGGCCGTTCCGGGCTTGACCTCCTCGACGCTGATGCCGGCGTCGACCGCGGCTTGGCGCTCGCCTTTACCCGGGGCCTCGATCTCGACCCACACGCGCGAATCCGCTTCGCTGATCGCGGCCGCGGAGGGCTTCGCTTCGAGGGCGGGAGCGATTTTCCCGCCTTTTCCGTCGAACGCGTCGGGAGCGGCGAGGGCGTGTCCGGCGAAAAAGACGAGCGCGGCGGCGAGGGTCTTCATTGAGGGCCTCCAGGGGACGGGACGCCTCAATTATAAGCGCGGGCCGGAGAGCGAGTCAAGCAAAAAAGGACTAAAGACCTATTTTGTTTTAGGCCCTTCAGTCCGGCGCTTCTTCTCCACCCGGATGGCGCGCTCGTCCTTGGGGACGGAGACGAGCAGAAACGGCGCGGTTTCGCCCTCGGCGACGACCTCGCCTTGTCCGGGGCCTTCCTCGAACCAGCGCACGAGATAGCGCGTGGGCTCCGCGGCGATGCCGAGCAGGCGGGCGCGGTAGCCGGCCGTGGGCCGGGGGCCGGCGAAGATCGCGACGATCCGGGTCTTCTCGAAATCGACGACGGGCGTCGTCTCGCGCGACAGCCGTCCCCACAGCTCCGTCCAGACGGCGGCGTCCGAGACGACGCGGTCGCCGGTCTCGACGGCCCCGCCGTACGCCCCGCTCCACTGTCCCGGGCCGTCCTCGACGGCGCCGAGCATGCCGCCGGACTCGCGTCCCGGGATCAGCGCCGCCGTGTTGCCGGTCAAAGCCACGCTCTTATTGCGGTCGTCGTCGATGCCGCGCCGCATGCGCGAGAACTCGAGGCGCATCTCCTTGAGCTGCGCCATGCGCTCCTTCTTCTCCACCGCGGACAGCGGCGGAGGCGCGCCGCGCTTCTCCGGCGCGGGATCACCTTCTTCGATGTGCTTGCTGATCTGCTGGATGCCGAGTTCGGAGGTCTCGTGGCTCAGGTTGGCGGCCTGCATCTCGTTGGTGTAGCCGGTCGTCGCCCCGTCGAGAGGCGTCGCGACCAGAGACGAGGACGGCTCGGGGGCCGAGAGCTCCGGCGTCGCGTCGGCGACCGGCGCGGGCGCACGCTTGCAGGCGGCGCCGAGGAGCAGCGCCGCGGCCAGCGCGGTCAGACGCTTATAGCTTGGGACTGCCAAATTTGAGCTTGAGGCGGCGGGCGACGAACGGGGGGACGAACTGCTCGGTCCCGGCGCCGAGGCGCGCGACTTCCCGGACCATCGACGCGGACAAATAGGTGTATTGGTCGTCGGGCATCAGGAAGACCGTCTCGACGTCCTTGCTCAGACGCCGGTTGAACGACGCGAGCTGGAACTCGTAGTCCATGTCCGAGACGACGCGCAGGCCGCGTATCAGCACGCGGGCCTTCTTCTTCTTCAGATAGTCGACCAGGAGGCCGCCGATCGTGTCGCAGTCGACGTTCGGCAGGCTGCGAATCGACTCCTCGACCATCTCGATGCGCTCCGAAACCGAGAAGACGTTCTTCTTCGAGGCGTTGTTCGAGACGGCGACGATCACCTGCTCGAACAGCTTTGAGGCGCGCTGGATAATGTCGAGATGACCCTTGGTGAGGGGGTCGAAGCTGCCGGGATAGACCGCGATTCGGCTCATGTCCGCAGTATAACGGCGCGCGACCCCCCTGTCAACGCACGGGCCATGTCGCGAAGGCGCTCGCGCGACTACCCCCTGGCGGGGAGCGCGAGGAGGGGCTACACTGGCAACATGGCCCCGAACCCCCTCCGGGGAGCCGCAGTATTCCTTATATCCGCCCTATTGGCGGGCCCCGCCCTCGCGGTCGAAGTCGTTTTGCCCGGGGACGTCGGCAATACCGGGACGGTCAACGGGCAAGCCGGAACGGTCGGGGGGCTGACGCCGGGAGTCAACGGCGGAGTCAGCGTCGTTCCGACCTTGGGCCTCGGACTTTCCCCGCAGCTCGGCGTGAACGTGACGCCCGCGCCGCTCGTCCGGCCCGTCGTGGATCCGGCGAAGACGATTTCCGTCACGCTCAATCCGCCGGCGGGCTATCTCGGCCACGACCCGCAGAAGACGGTCACCTGGCATGATCCGTTCGCGAAGGCCGAGGAGGAGAAGAAGGCCAAGGGCACGCCGCCGGCGCCGCCCGCGATCGACCGGGCCGTGAAATCCTCGCCGTCGGCCGGCGAGGTCGACGCGAAGCTCGCCGGCGCCGCGAAGGACGCGGTCACGACGCAGAACGGCGTGACCGACGCGCAAACGGACTTCAAGCTGCAGAGGATGTACGACGGCTCCTCCGATAAGACGGCGAACGACGACTGGGAGGAAGACACCGGCGAGTACATTGCCGCGAAGCCGCACCTCGCCCACCTGGCTCCGGCGGGCAAGCTGCAGCCCTCGAGCAACGCGATCATCAAGACGAACTTCTCCCCGGTGCCGCCCGTGCCCAAGCCGGCGACCGTGAAGGCGTGGTTTGCGAACGCGCCGAAGGCGTTCATGACCCAGGCGAGCGGCGCGTGGAAGTCGATCCTCGGGACGTTCTCCAAGTCCGCGCCCTCGATCACGGTCCTTCCGCCCGTCGACACAGCGTCCGCGGTCGACTCGGCGGCCGAGCCCGCCGTGCGCGGCGAGAAGATCGTCGTGCGCTCGGGACGCGGCGCGCGGTACGAGACGCTCGGCTACCGCGTGCTGTACGCGCCTCCCGTCGCCGAGGGCCTGAAGGTCAAGAAAGCGGCCGATGCGGACATCAGCGTGCGCCTCGAGCGCGGCAGCGACGCCAAGGGCGTCGCCCAGCTGCGCGAGCGCTTCGCGGTCTTCAACGGCCTCATCGAGGCCAACTTCGCCGCGCTCGAGCTGATCGCCCAGGGGTCCTCGAAGATGACGGTCAAGGCCGCCCGCTCCGTGCTGGTCCATGTCCGTAACATGGCCGAGGCCTACCTCGAGCTCGCCGCCGGCGACAACGAGCGCGAGGCGGAGGCGCTCGGCATGAAGAAGAAGATCGCGCGGCTCGCGGCGGAGCTCGACGAGGCCGTGATCGACCTCGCCGATTCGGACCTGCTGCCGTCGCATGCGGCCGTGCTCGTGATTCCGATAGAGAAGCGTTCGCTGCACAAATACCTGAACCAGCTCCACCAGCTGGCGCTCGAGACCGTCGGCCAGTCGGACACGGAGACGCCCGCGAACCTGACCGTGCGTATGGGCTCGGGGGACTCGGAGAAGGCCGTGTCCCTCGTGGACCTCTCGGAGAACCCGCTCGTCCAGGGCGAGCGCGTCGTCGCGCCCGGCTTCAAGGCGCTGCTGACCGCGATGTCGCGCTCGAAGGATACGCCCGCGGGCTCCTTGATCATGCAGGACCACCAGTTCTGGGGCCACTTCAAGCTCGGCGCCCACTCGGCCGAGATCTACGCGAATTTCCTGCAGCCGGACGAGGGCGGTATGATCCGCGTGCGCTACCAGGAGTGGGCCAACGGCTACGACAACCAGACGCGCCTCTACTACGTCGGGCGCCTTCTCCACAAGGCGGGCTTCCACGTCGATACGAAGAACGGCTTTCTCACCGCCGTCATCGACAAGGACCACGCCGCGCAGACCGCGGATCAAATGACCGAGACCTTCGCGCTCGTCGTGCAGGCCCTGCACGCGACCGTCGGCGTCGACTTCGCACTGCCGATCCTCGTTGAGGGCGCCCAGACGAGCGAAGAGGTCGGCCGCCGCATCGACGACTGGGTCGACACGGTCATGGGCGAGGGCACGCTCCCGTTCTACGTGCATGACGACCACGACGAGATGGTCGAGGGCTGGAAGGAGTACGAGTCCGGCAAGCGCTCGCGCGCGGTCCTGCGCGCGGCGCTCGACAAGAACCTCGGGTCCCTGGGCTTGCCGAAGATCCCCAACGAGGAGCGTCTCGGCCAGCGCACCATCAACCGCTTCTACAACGAGCCGATCGAGGCCGCGATCGCGCGCGGCGAGCTGCGCCTCGGGCTCGATCGCAAGCTGACGCGCAATCCGGCCTACAATCCGCTCGCGGACCTGGCCGCGTCGGTTTCAAAAGGCGCGCTCGGGGCCGCCAAGATGGCGGAGGTCGTGTCCTCGCTGGATCCGGCGTTGTTCGCATACGAGACGATCGGCACCTTGGGCGCCCTGACCGTCGAGCGCGCCCAGCGCCGGCTCGACCCGAACGCGTGGATCACGGTGTACGTCCTGCGCGACCCGAAGGGCGGGCAGATAGGCCTCGCGCGCGCGGAAATCTCCACGTTGACGCCGGGCGAGAAGCCTCACCCGCTCTCACCCGGCGTGCTGTTCCGCGCGCTGAAGGCGCAGGGGTTCCCGATCGCCGAGTTCGAGCCGGCCGAGCTCCCGCCCGGCCTCGGCCACTTCGAGAAGCTGCTGCGCGAGACATCCGCGCCGCGCACCTCGTTCGGCCGCGGCTTCCAAGGCATCGCCGCGAGCCCGGGCCACGGCCGCACCTTGCTCTCGCGCGTGACCTACGACAAAGCCAAGGCCGCCGCCGGCGGCTACACGTTCGTCGCGGCCTACACGACGCCCGACGACCTCGACGCGATCCGCGCCTCCAAGTCCGTCATCACGACCTCGGGCGGCCTGCTCAGCCACGCCGCGATCACGACGCGCGAAATGGGCATCCCCGCGGTCATCCTCCCCGGCGTCGAGTGGAAGGACGGGGGCGCGTGGCTCAACGCATTCGACCTCGGCGCGCCGGTCAAGACGGGCGAGCTCGTCGCGCGCCCCGCCAAGCCCGCGTCCTCCGTGCCGCTGCGCGAGGACGAGGTCGTCCGCATCGATCCCGCGTCGGGCATGGTCGAGGTCTTCCCGCGCGGCACGAGCGCGGCACTCCTCGACGCCGCGAACGCGCTCGAGCGCTTCGACGCGACCGGCGACGGAGCGGAATTCGCCTCCTGGCTCACCCGGCGCAACACGGCCCAGGGCCTGCACCACGAGCAGAAGGCGATCCTCGTGCGCGAGGCGCTCAACGGCCTGTTCGCGCGCGCCCTCTCCGACGCGAAGGCCCACAAGGCGCTCAAACTCGCGCTGGCGGTCCTGCCCGGATCGGACGATCTCTTGGGCAGCCTCGCCAAGGAGACGCTCGACGCGCGCTTCGCCGCCGAGAAGGAAGACGCCGTGGCCGAGCTCAAGGTCCGCCGCGAGATCGTCGCCGAATCCTTGTCGTCGGAATCCATCGAGCGCCTCTGGCGGGAGACCTCCCGGCGCGCGCTCGGCTTGCGCGCCCTCGCCCAGGAGCTCGGCCGCCCCAAGACCGAGCTCGTCACCTACGAGCACGCGCTCGCGAAGCTGAAGGCCGAGGCGCAGACGCGGCATGAAGCCCTGATCGCGGAGGAGATGTCCGAGCTCGCGACGCACGCCCGCCTCTTTCCCGCCGCCACGGTCGAGGCTCTGCCGCGCATCAAGTCCGCCATCGCCCGGGCCAAGCGCCGCAAGATGAACCCCGACCTGATCCGCAAGTGGGAGGAGCAGGCTGCGACGCTCGAGGCCTCGCGCCGCGCCTCGATGGAGGAGCGCGCCCCTGCGGTCCTTCCGTTGTCCGCCATTCTCGACGTCGACGTGCCGTGGGTCGGCGGTAAGGCGGCCAAGCTCGGCGAGATCGCCGCCGTCGTGCGCGCCGCCGGCGGCGAGGTGCCGCCCGGCATGGCGCTCACCGTCAACGCGTACCGTCGCTTCCTCCGTGAGACCGGCATCGCCGAGCGTCTGGAGGCCGTCGGCTCCGACAAGAGCCTGACGGTCGAGCAGCGCTCGGAGAAGGCCCGCAAGCTGATCCTCGGGGCGACGCTCAGCTCCACGTCGGGGGTGGGCAAGGAGATTCTCGTGGCGCTTTCCGCGCTGCGCCTCGGCGGGACGCCGCTCGCGGTGCGCTCCTCCGCCGTCGATGAGGACGGCGCCGAGGCCGCCTTCGCCGGCGCCGGCGACACGCACCTCTACGTCGATCCCGCCGAGTTGCTCGAGCACGTGAAAGACGTGTGGGCCTCCTTGTGGAACCCGCGCGCGTTGCTGTACCGCGAGACGCGCGGGCTGTCGACTTTAAATTTGGCGCAGGCGGTCGTCGTGCAGTCGATGGTCGACTCCGAGGTCTCCGGCGTCGCGTTCACGCAGGATCCTGTCTCCGGCAGCTCGGGACGCGTCATCGTCAACGCGGCGTTCGGACTGGGCGAGGGCATCGTCTCCGGGCGCGTCGGGCCCGATCAGTACGTCCTGGCCAAGACGGACGGCCACGAGCTGCTGCCTCCGATGATCTCCGACAAGAAGCTGGCGATCGTCCGCGGCCAGGACGGCAAGGGCACCGCGGAACGGAAGATGCCGCCCGAGTGGCGCCGCCGCCGCTCGATGACGCCCGCCAAGCTCAAGCTCCTGTCCGACGTGTCGGTCGCGCTCGAGCGGCACTTCGGCTACGCGCTCGACATCGAGTTCGGCTTCGTGGGGGACAA
Organism: Elusimicrobiota bacterium; assembly: GCA_038211115.1. GTDB lineage: Bacteria > Elusimicrobiota > Elusimicrobia > UBA1565 > UBA9628 > GWA2-66-18. The sequence goes on from JBBQVX010000107.1 coordinate 7,549, forward strand.
GCTCTACATCCTGCAGTCGCGCTCGGTGACGACGAACGGCGTCGAGAAAAAAGCGCCCGTGCCGGCCGTGCCGGAGGGCTCCGCGATGAAGCCCGCGGTGCCTAAGGCGAAGCAACTGATGTTCGTCTGCACCGGGAATACCTGCCGCTCGCCGATGGCGGCGCACATCGCCAAGGAGAAGCTCGAGCGGCACGGACGGCCGGACATCGAGGTCGTCTCTCGCGGGCTCAACGTCGCGGAGCTGCAGGAGGACATGAACCCGTCCGCCAAGAAGGTTCTCGGGGAAATGGGCGTCGACGCGTCGGGTCACAAGGCGCTGCAGCTGACCGGCTCCGACGTCGCGGCGTCGACGCTGATCCTCACGATGACCGAGGCGCAGGCGGAGGAAGTGCGGGCCCGCTACCCGGCGGCCAAGGACAAGGTCTTCTCGCTCGCGGCGTACACCGAGAAGGGCGGCGACATCGCGGACCCGTTCGGAAGCGACTTGGACGCGTACCACGCCGCCGCGACGGACATCAGCGACGCGCTCGGGGTTTTGGTCGACGGCATCAAGCCGGGTATTACTTCAGCGCCGCGCTGACGTAGAAAGCGTACGAGCGCACCTTGAGCACCCAGCGATGGTCGGAGCGCTGCGCGCCGCTTAAGCTCTCCAGCAGGGGAACGGAGGGGGCAAAATCCTCGGAGACGATCATGACGCCGCCCTCGTGCGCGGCGCAGTAAGGCGCTTGCACCTTGATCGCGGTCTTGAGCACGAGGGGCGAGGCGTGCGAGACGCGGCCCGCGCTGCTGTAGACCGCTTCCTGCGTGCGCGTCGCGGGGGTGCTGCAGACGCAGCAGAGAGGCGGGAGCGCCGCGCCTTCGGCGATGGGCACGGCGAACTGCGGCGTGGCGGCAACGTAGTCGCGCGGGACTTCCTTTCTGTCGGCCGGACGGAAATAGCGCCGGCAGTGGGGACATCGCTCGAAGGGCATTACGGTCAGTGCGAATAGGCCGTGGAGCGTCCTCTCGCACATCGGGCAGGGGCCGCTCGCGGGACCGACGACGGCCATGCCGAGGCAAGCGAGGCCGAAGAAGGCGGCGATGACGGCGCCGAAGAAGGTGCTATGGAAGAGTCCGGCGGCCCAGGAGAGGAGGCTGATGCCGACGACCGCGAAAAAAATCGTGTCGGGCCAGCGGCGCTGGATCATGGCGTCAGTATATCAATCGAGCTAGCGCGCGCGGCGCAGCGCCGCGACGGCCTTCTCGATCCGCGCGAGCGAGACGGCCGGATCGGGACGGCCTTCCTTGGGCGAGAAGCGGGGGTCGTTCATGGCGCCGGCGATGACCGCGTCGAGCGCGGGGATCGACTCGAGGTGCTTCGCGGCGGCCAGCGCCTCGGCGACCTCGGCCAGGACCTCGGCGTCGGGATGCTTCGTCAGCCGCGCGAGCGCCGGCTCCGCCTCCGGGCCGAGCGCCGCCGCGAGGCGCACGAGCGGGATCATCGTTTCCCACTGCGCGCTCTCGGAGCGCAGCGCCTCGATGACGACCGGCAGCGTCTCGGGCTTGAGCCAGTTCGACACGTCCGCGCGGCGGACGTCGAGTGCCGCGATCGCGGCCGCGCGTGCGGGTCCGCGCGCGGGGAAATAGGAGACGAGCGCTAAGATCGCCTTGCCGGAGTCGGGGCCGAGCGACTTACTCATGACCGCGAGCGCCGCGCTCACGACGAGCAGGTCCTTTTCGCCCGGATGCGGCCCGAACGAGCGCGCGATGCGCGTCAGCGCGGCCGCGTCCGGGCAGCCCAGACGTTTGAGCGGGATCAGCGACTCGGCCAGCACTTCGCGCGGCAGGTCTTCCTGGGCGAGCGCGAGGCATAAGGTCGTGCGCACCGGCGCGTCGTGCGCGCCCAGGCCGGGGAGACTCTGCGCCGCGAGCGAGCGCACGAACGCGGGTTGCTCGGGATCGAGCAGCACCTCCGACAACGGCGGGAGCGCCGACGGGTCCGCGGTCAGGCCGAGGAACGACACGGCGAGGAGGCGCACCTTCGCCGGGCGCTTGAGGTCCTTGGCCGCGGCCGCCAGGGCGGGGACCGCCTTCCAGCCGAGAGGCTTGAGCTCCTTCGATAGCCCCTCCGCCTCGCGGTCCAGGTCGAAGATTTCGCGCGCGTCCTTGCCCTTCTGCGCGGCCACGAGCTTTTCGGCGCGCGCCAGGACGCGCGCGACGACGGCTTCGGGGGGCTGCGCCCGGACGGGAAGCGAGAACGCGAGCAGCAGCGCCGCGATCATTGCGCCGCGGCGGCTTCTTCGCTGCGGCCCACGGAAAAGTAGCGGGCCTTCGGGTGATGGAAGACGAGGGCGGAGACCGTCGCCTCGGGCTCCATCATGAAGCCCTCGGTGAGCGTGACGCCGCAGTTTTTCTCGGGGTCGAGGAGCTTGAAGAGGATCGCCTGGTCCTCGAGGTTCGGGCACGCCGGGTAGCCGAAGCTGACGCGGATGCCGCGGTACTTGCCCTGGAATTTTTCGCGGATGCTCATGCCGGCCGGATCGCCGATGCCCCACATCTTGCGGATGCGGTCGTGCAGAAGTTCGGCGAAGCCCTCGGCGGCCTCGATCGCGATCGACTGGAGCGCGTGAGACTTCAGGTACTCGCCGTCGTCGCGGTACTTGTCGGACAGCTCGCGAATGCCGGCGCCGCAGGTCACGACGAACATCGCCGCGTAGTCGCGGCCCGTGCCGGCGGGACGGATGAAGTCGGTCAGGCAGAGGCGCTCTCCGGAGGGCTGGCGCGGGAAGTCGAAGCCCGCGAGCGGAGACGCCGCCGAAGGCGACTCGAAGAGGTTCATGCGGTCGCCGGCGGGCTCGACGGCGAAGAACTTGAAGACGGCCTTGGGCTTGATGAGGCCCTTGGCGAGGATCTCGTCCTGGAGCTCGGTGACGCGCCGATGGAGTTCGACGGCCTTCGGGTTCTTGTCGCGCAGGTGCTGCTCGAGGTTGCCGCGCAGGCCGAGGTGCTTGCCGTACAGCATGATCGGGTTGATGTACTTGAAGATCTCGTCGACCGGGAAGTCGCTTAGCGCGTGGAGCTTGAGGTCCGGAGGCAGGGGCGCCGTCTCGTGCACGATCTCGACTTTAGCGGCGGCGGGGCCCTCGGGCTCGACCGCGACGGGCGCGATCGTTTCGGTGCGCAGGTATTCCTGGATCTCTTTATTTTTGGCGAGCAGCGACTCTTTCTTCTCGCCGAAGAAGTCGTTGGCGAGCGAGAGCCCGGTCATCGCGTCCTTCGCGTAGAAGACGGGGCCGTCGTAGGAGGGCGCGATGCGCTTGGCGGCGAAACGCGGAGACAGCGCCGCGCCGCCGACGAGGATCGGCAGGCGGATGCCCGCGGCCGTCAGGTCGTCGGCGGTGACGACCATCATCTGCGCGGACTTGACGAGGAGGCCGGACAGGCCGATCGCGTCGGGTTTGTGAGCCTTGATCGCCTCGAGGAGTTGCTCGGGCGCGACCTTGATCCCTAAGTCGACGATCTTATAGCCGTTGTTCTTGAGGATGATGTGCACGAGGTTCTTGCCGATGTCGTGCACGTCGCCCTTCACGGTCGCGAGCAGGATCGTCGCGCGCGTCGAGGAGTCGGCGGACGTCATGTGCGGCTCGAGGTGGGCGACGGCGGCCTTCATGACCTCGGCCGATTGGAGGACTTCGGCGACGATCATCGTGTTGGCGCCGAACAGGCGGCCGACCTCGTCCATGCCCTTCATGAGCGGTCCGTTGATGATCTCGAGCGGCTTGAGCGTCTTAAGGAACTCGTCGAGGTCGGCCTTGAGGCCCTCCTGAGAGCCCTCGACGACGTTCTTGGCGACGCGGTCGGCGATCGGGAGCTTGAGGCGCTCCGACGGGGACTTCTCGACCGTTTTGACGAGGCGGAAGTGCTCGGAGAACGCGGCGACGGCGTCGAAGCCGGCGGGATGCTTCGGGTCGCCGGGGCCGGTCCAGGCGAGGAGGTCCCAGCACAGCTTGATCTCGAGCTCGGAGAGCTGGGAGTAGCGCGCGAGCTTCTCGGCGTTGACGATCGCGAGGTCGAGGCCGGCCTCGACGCAATGATGAAGATAAACGGAGTTGAGGACCTCGCGTCCGGCGGCGGGCAGGCCGAACGAGACGTTCGAGATGCCGAGGACGGTCTTGCAGCGCGGCATCGCCGCCTTGATGAGCCGGATGCCTTCGATCGTCTCGACGGCGGAGCCCCAGTAGTTCTTGTCGCCCGTGCCGGCGGGGAACACCAGGGGGTCGAAGATGATGTCTTCCGGCGCGATCCCGTACTTCGTGGTGAGGAGGTCGAAGGAGCGCTTGGCGATGTCGAGCTTGCGCTGGCGGGTCAGGCCC
>JBBQVX010000108.1:0-11488 GCA_038211115.1 Elusimicrobiota bacterium
GGGCCGAGGTGGCGCGGCTGGGCGAGCCGGACCTGCTCGGGGAGATGGCGCTGCTGCGCGACGGCCTTCGCACGGCGTCGGCGACGGCGCTCGTGCCGACGCGGGCCTTTCGGCTCGCGTACGAGGATATGGGCTATATCCTGAAAAACAACCCCGAGCTGGCCGCGCACCTTCAGGGCCTGGCCCAGCAACGTTCATGACGGCGGCGCTCCTTCTTCTGACGCTTCTCGCTCCTTCCGCGCGTGCTCTCGAGGAGAAGGAATGCCCGAGCGGCATGCACCGCGGGGCGACGAACAATCCCTACGTGCCGTTCGAGTGCGTCAGCGACGCCTCCAAGAAGGGCTTCGGCGCGGTCATCGGCCCGCAGGGCTTCAAGACGCGGCCGAAGTGCCCGCGCGGCACGCGCGCCGCCGTGACGACCGACGGCCTGCAGAAGTACCACTGCGTGCGCGTGGAGAACGGCGAGGCGGATCCGGATCTCACGCCCGCGACGAACGACCCTGACGCGCCCGAGGCGGGCGCCTCGAACTCGGGCGGGACGGCTTTTCGCGCTCCAGTGGGCGGCTGCCCCGAGGGCACGCGCGCGGTGCGCACGAGCGACCGCGCCAACCCGTTCCAATGCGTGCCGCTCGACGCGCGGCCACGCGCCCTCGGACCGGACGCCTACCGCCGCTATTCGGTGCCCGCGGAGATGTCCTTCGACTATCCTAAGGCGCTGCAGCCGCGCGACGGGTGGAAGGAAGAGGTGCCCACGCTCTCGTTCACGCTCGATGAAGGCTCGCCGGGCAAGCCGGTCATGCTCACGATCACCAAGGTCCACCCCTCCCAGCCGACGTACATCGACCTCGAGTCGGCGGCCGCCAAGGACAAGGAGTGGCTGAACGCCAAGGACGGCGGCTCGGTGCCGGTGGCCGGCGTGAAAGCGCGCGTCACCTTCGTTTCGGGTGAATCGAAGACCGCCTACATCCCCCTCGGCGCCGGCGCGTACTATACCGTCGTCTACAGCGCTCCGGTGGAGTCCTACGACCTTTATCTCGCCTCGTTCGATCGCCTGCTGAAGACCATGAAGCTGATCCGCGGAGGCGGCCGATGAGCGAAGTGGCCGCCCGCGACGAGGGGCCGGTCCGCGTCGTCACGCTGACGCGCGCGCCGGGGAACACGCTGAGCCTGGCGGTGCTCGCGGCGTTGCGCGCCGAGATCGACCGCGCCTCGGGAGACGCCCGCGTGCGCGCTCTCGTTCTGGCGTCGGGCGTCCCGAAGTACTTCTCAAGCGGCCTCGACATCGCCGAAATCCTGACTCTCCCCGAGGGCGAGCGCTCGAAGGCGTTCGAGGGGCTTCTGTTCTGCTACCGCGCGCTGCTGAACGCGCCGAAGCCCGTCGTCGGCTCGTTGAGCGGCGCCGCGATCCTCGGCGGCTGGATCATCGCGATGGGCTGCGACTGGCGCGTGATGGCGGAGGAGTCCGGGAAGGCCGCGCTGTCGGAGATCCGCCTCGGCATGACGCCGACGCCCGCGCTCGTCACGCGCCTCGACGCACTGTCGAAGGACCCGCGCGTGGTTAAGGAAATGGTTCTCAGAGGCAAGACTTTGCGCGCAGCCGAGGCGCTCGAGGCCGGACTCGTCGACGAGGTCGTGCCCGAGGCCGAGGTCGCGGAGCGGGCTCTGACGCTCGCCAAGCGGCTGGCGAAATCCGCGCCCGCCGCGTTCGCGTCGCTGAAGAAGGGCATTAACGCCCCATTCCTGGACGAGGAACTATGGCGCCGCTCGCTGTCTGAATTTGCCATCCTGTTCTCCGGCGCCGAGGCGCGCGAAGGAATGGCGGCGATGCGCGACAAGCGCCGCCCCCGCTGGGAGGATTGAGATGTACGAAAAGAACCTGCTCGCCGGGAAGGTCGCGGTCGTAACGGGCGGCGGCACCGGCATCGGCAAGACGGTCGCTACGGCCCTGGCGCTGCACGGCGCCGACGTGGCGCTCGCGTCGCGCGACGGCGAGCGGCTCGACGCCGCGGCGGCCGATATCCGCAAGGCGACCGGCCGCAAGGCCATCGGCGTTTCGACCGACGTGTCCGACGCGAAGGCCGTCGCCGCGATGTTCGACAAGGTCGAGGCTGAACTCGGCCCCGTTTCCATCCTGATCAACGGCGCCGCCGCGAACTTCGTGCGGCCGAGCGAGATGCTGACGTCGGTTCGCTTCCGCAAGGTCGTCGACATCGTCCTGCACGGCAGCTTCAACTGCGCCATCGAGGGCGGGCGGCGCATGCTCGCGCGAGGCGAGGGCTCGATCGTGAGCCTGCTGGCGTCCTATGCCTGGACGGGCGCGCCCGGGTTTCTTCCATCGGCGGCCGCTAAAGCCGGCGTGCAGGCGATGACGAAGACGCTCGGCGTCGAGTGGATCGGCCGCGGCGTGCGCGTCAACGCGGTCTGCCCTGGCCTTATCGACACGGCGCAGTCGCGCGAGCGCATGTGGCCGGAGAAGTGGATGAGCGACCTCCTGCTCGAGGGGGTTCCCAACCGCAAATTCGGCACCGAGGAGGACGTGGCCAACGCCGTGCTCTTCCTGTGCGCCCCCCAGACGAGCTACGTGGCCGGCGAGACCTTGGTCGTCGACGCCGGCACCTCCGTCGGCGGCCTGCCCTATCTGCGCTTCGTGGAGAAGGCGGGCGTGGTCAGGAAAGCCCGCCCCGGACAAGATCTCAAATAAGAAGGGCTCCCCTTTCGGAGAGCCCTTCCACCCACGGGAGCGCGCGGCCTTTTAGGCGTGCTCGTGGTGCTTCGAGTTTGTCTCGGAGTAGGCCTGCTTCGCGGCCTTGGCGGCGGCGACGATGGCCTCCTTCTTCGCGAGGGACTCGTCCTTCACCGTATGAAGGAGGTCCGCTCCCTTCTCACGGCGTTCCTTGAGCCAGTCCCCGAGCTGCTCGCGGGTCTCGCCGCCCGAGCGGGGCGCGAAAAGAACGCCGAGCGCCGCGCCGATCGCCGCACCCGTCACGAACAGCAAAGCTCCGCCGAATCCGTCGTTGTCTCTAGCCATTGGTTGTGCCCTCTCGAAAAGTGAGTCTCGGTGTGATCGGCATTCCTGCCGACGGGGCGAGTATAACGGACGGCCGCTCTTCCGTCAATAGGCAAAAATTGCGCGGTGCCAGGCTTTAAGAAGAGAGGGCGGATGCGTCGCCGTTACGTCGGGCGCTTCTTGTCGGAGGAAGCGTTCGACTCCTCGATGCGGAGCAGCTGCTCCTCGAGGCGCTGCTCCTTCACGTCGAGCGCGCGCCCGCGCTCGGCGAGCGCCGCTTCGAGCGCGCGGCGGCGCGAGGCGTGCGCCTTCTCGAGCTCGACGCGGCGCTCCTCGAGGGCGCGGGCGCGGTCGCGCTCCGCCTCCTCGAGATGCCGCGCGAGCTCGGCGGTCGCGGAGAGCTTGGCCTCCTCGGCCATGCGCGCGCGGTCGACCTCGCGCATGCGGTCGCGCTCGGCGATGGCCGCGCGCAGCGACGAAGCCTCCTTCTCGACGGACGCGAGCGCCTCGGACAGCGCGCGGCGGTCGCTCTCGAGCGCGTCGACCCTGGCGCCGAGGTCCTTGGCGCGCGACGCGTCGGTGATACGGGCGCGGTCGCTCTCGGCCTGCGCCTGGGCGAGGCGCTCCTGGAGCGCGGACAGGTCCTTCTGCAGGCCGGCGCGCTCGTGCGCGAGATCCTCGAAGGCCTTCTCTCGGACCATGCGGAGGTTCTCGTCGTGCGCGAGGCGCAGCTCGGAGAGGCGCGCCTCGTGCGCGGCCTGACGCTCGCTCTGCTCGCGGGAGTGCCGCGCGAGGGCCTCGGCGTCGCGGCGATCGCTCTCGGCGCGCTGGTTCTTCTCGCGGGACAGGGCCTCCCCCTCGATCTGGCGGCGCTGGACCTCGAGGCGGCTTCTCGCCTCCAGGGCCTCCGTCGCGAATCCGCGGCGCTGGTCCTCGAGCGCCGTCTCGTAGCGGCTGATGAACTCGGCCTCGCGCAACGCCCAGCGCGAGTCGAGGTCCTTCTCCTTGCGCAGGAACTCCGCGCGCAGGGACTCCTTCCAGGACTGGTGCTGGTCGGCGAGGGTCCGCGCGGCGCGCTCCTGCTCCGCGATCTTCGCCCGGTAGTCCTCGTCGAGGGCGTGCTGGCGCTGATCGAATTGGGCGGACAGCGACAGCTTCTCGGCCTCGACGGTCTTGCGGTGCTCGTCGAGCAGCTCGGCGCGGCGGCCCTCGTGCACGGCCTCGAGTGCGGCGACCCGCGACAGGTACTCGTTCTGCCGGGCTTCCTCGCGGCGCTTCGCCTCCTCCTCGAGGGAGCGCGCGCGCTCGGCGAGCACGACCAGCTTCTCCTGATGGAGCTTTTCGAGCTCGGCGTCCTTGCGGGCGACGAAGTCGTCCTGCTGACGGACGCGCTCGGCGTCCTTGCGCGCGCCTTCTTCGAGCAATCGGGAGCGATCGCGGCGGCCCGTCGCCTCCAGCTCCTCGATCTTCGCGGCGACCTGCCGCAGGCGCTCCGCGTGCTCGGCGTCGTGGATCTTCTGACGGTCGGCCCACGTCGCCTGCAGGGCCGCGCGCTGCTGCGCCAGCTCCTCGTCCACCTTGGCGAGGAGGCGTTGCTCCTTCTCGGCCCAGGAGGCGAGCAGGCGGCGCTCGTCCGCGGCGTAGTGCGCCTCGGCCTCGATGCAGCGCGTCGAATGGTCATCGGCGAGCTCGCGCGTGCGCCGGGCGAGCAGGTCCTCGACCTCCTTCGCGCGGTCGGCGATCTGGCGGGCGCGCTCCTCGAACTGCTTCTGCACGGCCTCGTCGAGCTTGGCCCGGCTTTCCTTCGTCTTCGCCCAAAGGCCGGTCTCGAGCTCGGACCAGCGGGCCTGGAGCTCGGCCTCCCGCGCCTGGTAGCGGCGGACGAGGTCGGATTCCTTGAGCTGAAACGCCTTGACGAGCTCCTCCTCGCGCGCCTTGACGCCGAGCTCTCGGTCCTGCGCGACCGCGGCGAGCGCCATTTTGTTCTCCTCGAGCTCGCGCTTGAGGGCGGCGATCTCGCGGTCGTTGTCGGCGATCTCGAGCTCGCGCGCGCGGTTGACCGAGGACATCTCCCGGTCGCGGGCGGTGCGCAGGGCCTCGAGGCGCTCGGAGTCGTCCTTGGTCTTCGCGAGGATGTCCTGCTTCTCGCGGCGCAGACCCATGATCTCGGCGTCGCGTCCGTCGAGCAGGCGACGCAACTCGACCCAGGCCTGCTCCTTGCCCTGGTGCGCCTTGGCCATCGCGGCGAGGTCGGCGCGTAGGCGGGCGAGGGCTTCCTCGGTGCGCAGGCGGTCTCCCTCGACGCGCGCGTTTTCCTCGGCCCGGACTTCCATGCGGGCCTCGACCTTCCAGCGCTCCATCTGCGCTTCGCGCTGCTTGCTTTCAGACTCCCACTTAGCGGCCTGCTCCTGCCACTGGGCGAGGCGTCCGTCCATCTCGGCGAGGCGGCTCTCGAGCGTCTTGCGCTTGGCCGAGTCGTCCTGGACCTGGCCCTTGAGCGCGCCGTTCTGGTCCTGGAGGTCGCGGATGGTCGCGAGCGCGCCGCGGATGGCCAGGCGCGCGGCGTCCAGGCTGTTGATCTCCCGGAGCGCGCGGTCGTCCCACAAGTGGTCTTCGGGCTGGTCGCTGGCCATGTGACGGTAATATAGGGAAACGCTGTTACGTCCTTATTGCCGGTTCGAGCCTGGACGAGAGGGCACGAATCGGCTACAATCAAGGCATAAGGCCCATTTTAGGGAGGACACGGTGACCACGAAATCCGAGCCGCAGAAGCTTGAAGTCGCGACCGTCGCCGACGGCGTCGTGAAGGTCAAGGTCCCCCAGGGCAAGGGATTCTTCAAGATCGCCATCGAGAAGCGTCACGGCGAGTCCAACTCCCTCTACCTCGAGGTCAACGGCGCCCGCAAGTTCGAGGTCGGCAACGACTGCAACACCTGCCACTTCTGGTTCAAGATGCTGCAGGACCCGCATCTGCCAACCAACAAGAAGATCGCCAACCTCCCGAAGACGATCCAGCTGCCCCGCCCGGTCGACGAATCCCTCGTCCAGGAACTGGCCCCCCTCCTCGAGCTGATGGAGAAGGGCGAGTACCTCGTGTTCGAGACCTCGGTCAACCTGTCCGGGCCGTACGACAGCGACGATGAGGCGTCGTATTTCTTTCAGAGCGAGTTCATGGAGCTCTGGGACATCGAGGATCCGAAGGAAGAGGGCCTTTTGTCCGGCTGGGAGCACTACGAGGGCCAGCGCCCGCGCGTGTTCCGCCACCCCGAGACCGGCGTCGTCGAGAAGCAGTTCGACTTCGTCATCCCCCTCGTGCCCCGCGCGGCCCTTAAAGAGGAATACATCAAGATCTACCAGCAGATGATCCAGTACGGCGACCGCCCGCGCGTGCTGATGCTCGGCATGTACCAGCGCGGCATCCCCGAGGCCGTCAAGAAGGGCACGATCAAGAACCTGCACTCCTTCATGGCCGGCTTTCTGCTCGACGGCCACCACAAGGTCGCGGCCTACCGGCGCGCCGGCGTGCCCGCGAAGTTCCTGGTGATCCTGGCGCCGAAGGCGTCGAAGTACCATCTCCTCAAGGACGAGGGCCCGGCCGCGAAAGCGCAGGTCCGCTTCGAGGAGCGCCTCGCCACCCTGAAGCCGTCGTAAGTTCATAAAAGGAAAGCCTTGACGGGCCTGAAAGCCCGGCTATACTATCGAGCATCTAGGTCTTAGGGCCTAGATGTCCGTAGGCCCGGAGCCCCTGACCCGGTGGGCCTTTCAGGGGATACGCTGAAGTCAATGAGGACCCGAAGCCGCCGAGCACCCCTCCTCGCCGCGTGCGCGTTCGCGCTCGCCGCTTCCTTGTCGGCATACGCGCAGCAGGTCAAGCCGACCCACGTCACGGCCGTCGTGCCGCCGACCATCGCCGCCACGAACGGGACGCTGACGACCCCCGAAGGCGAGAAGATGGCGAAGGAGCTCTCTGAGCTCGAGACCGCGCTGCTCAAGCATTTGAAGGGCGAGGAGCCCTCCTCGTTCGAGATCCTCGACGGGAAGCGCAAGGCGCTCAAGGCCCGCATCGACGCGGCCGGGCTCGTGCCGGCCGACAAGAAATTCCTCGACGAGCGCCTCAACCGCACCGCGAGCGTCATCGCGCGCAGCCTCCGCCTCACCGGCGGCGGCGCGGCCTTCGACCCCGAGCTCTCGAAGGCGATTTCGAGCGCGAACGGGATGCCCAGCCCCTCCTCGCACACGGACCCGCTGTACCAGATCGACGTGCTGCTCGGCGACCTCGACAAGGCCTCCGCGAACCCGGCCCAGGCCGAGCTGATCTTCGACAATTTGAACCGCCGCTACGGCTCGCCGAGCATCGCGACCGGCGGCGTCCCCGTGAACTTCGGCGCGATCCGGAAGTCGCTCGCCGACACGTGGTCCTTCACCCCGAAGGGCGCGCCGGGCACGAACGCGGCGAAGGCCAAGAATCTGAGCAAGGACACCCCGCCGCCCGTCCAGGAGCCGGTCGTCGTCCGCGGCGTCAGCGTCGACTACCTCGCCATGTTGAGCCTCTCGGCCGGCCGCGCGGCCAACACGATCTCCGAGAACCTCCCCGACGGCTCGGACCGGCACTTCATCGCGGAGCGCTCCGACCGCATGAAGGAGCTTCTCGATGCCGGGCGGCGCGCGGTCAAAGCGATGGGCGGCGACCCGGACACGTTCAAGACCATCGACGCGCTCGTCGCGCACCTGTCCGCGCAGGAGCAGGGTCTTTCCGACTCGATGGGCCTCGGCAATAACTATGAGTCGATGGACGACGTGATGCTCCGCGTCGCGGCGATCAAGTCCGTCAACCGCGAGCTCGGCGCGTTCATGGCCACCTTGTGGGAGTACCGCGCGTTCCTCCGCGTGAACCTGGTGAACGCCAAGGTCCCGCTGAACACGAACTTCACGCCGTGGGAGACGTTCCCCGATGGAAACGGCACGGTCGGCGCGCAGGTCGTGGGCCTCACGCGCGGCGTCACGCAGTTCATCGGCCTGCGCTACGACAACAAGGACGGCTCCTCCCGCTACCAGGGCCAGGGACGCGACGGCAAGACCGGCCTGATCGTGGTCCTCGACAAGGACAAGAAGCGCACCGAGTCCGTCATCGGCTACGACGCGAACGGCAAGGTGCAGTCCGCGCTGACCGAGATGTACGACGGCGCGAAGAAGCTCACGCACCGCGAGCGCCTGAACATGGCGACCAACATGGTCGAGGTCACCGACTTCAAGGCCGACGGGACCGAACTCCGCCGCACGCGCAAGAACACGAAGACCGGCGAGCAGTTCGTCCGCGACCTGTCCGGCGACGACAACCGCTTCGAGGCGACGATCAAGGACGGCCACCGCGAGATCAAGTTCCTGCCGAACGCCGACGGCGCACCGCCCGCGGTCTCCTTGCGCGTCGAGAAGGTCGGTCTCGACGGGAACTACGAGCTCGAGCGCCTCGTGCTGCAGAACGGCACCCATATCGTCTCGAAGTCGGCGCACGTGACCCAGCTCCTCGAGAACGGGACGAAGAACCTCGGTTGGGAGGTCGCGCTGAAGTCCTTGGTGGATACGACCGACGCCAAGAAGCGCCTGACGATCGGCAAGGACCTCGCGCACGAGACGGTCCTCGCGCTGGGCATGAACGACGACAAGGGCCGCCTGAGCAACTCGCTCGGCGAGTTCCTCGCCGCCGAGGCCAAGAACACCGGCGACCTCATCGACCAGAAGAAGGGCGCCCCGATCCGCTTTTTCATCAACGAGAACAAGAACTACATGCTGATCTTCACCCGCCGCGACGGGACGAAGCGCATTCTGAGCGGCTCGTTCAAACCGGCGACGGAGTTCGAGAACAACTACGGTCTCGGCATGGCGTTCGGCGTCTCCGGCGAGATCGAGATCGACGCCGACGGCAAGGCCGCGCAGAACGACCCGAAGATCACGACCGAGTACCTCCACGACGGCTCGCGCCTCTCGTGGCTGCCGCCCGTCGTCGAGACGTACTCTCCCTCGACCTGGTTCGTCGACAAGCTCTGGAAGGACGACCACGAGAAGACGACGTTCAAGGTCCGCCGCGACCTCCCCCCCGATCCGGCCCGCGCCGAGTGGAACCCGGACGGCAAGGAGTGGATTTCGGGCAAGGACACGATCGACCGCGAGATCAGCGGGACCTCCGGGTTCGGCAGCGCCTCGCGCTGGGTCTCCAACGTGCCGGGCATCAAGCAGGTGCTCGGCATCTGCGGCGACGTCGCCTCGACGCTGTACACGGGCATCGTCTCCGGCGGCGAGATGCTCGCCTACGAGATCACCGGCGACGAGTCCCTGCGCCTCGAGGCCACGGCCGGCTATAGCCGCAACCCGGGCGTCAAGCTCCTGATGGGCGGCTTCGAGCCTGATCGCGAGAAGGACCCGGTCGCGTGGCGGAAGTGGAAGGACGGGATGAACGACGAGTACCTCGCGCGCATCGGCGGCGGGGACAACAAGGAGACTCTCGACAAGCAGGCCAAGGAGCGCCGCGAGAAGGCCCTCGCCCTGCAGGGCATCACCGAGCGCCGTGCGCCCCAGGCTTACCACGACGCGATGAACGCGCCGGTCAGCGACGACGAGCGCTACGACGCGCTCAGCGACTTCGGCGCCGGAACGTACGGCCGGCGCCTCGCGGAGAACGGCCACGAGTTCTGGGGCGGCGTGGTGTCCTTCTCCGAGAGCCTCGGTGAGGGTCTGCTCAATCCCCTTATGTACGTGATCCCCGGCTTAGGCCGCCTGGCCGGCGCGGCCGGCAAGCTCGGCCTTACCGCCGCGAGCCCCACGATCCAGGTCATCGCGAAAGTCGCTGAATTCGGGCTGCGCGGCTTCCAGTACGCGCTGCTCGGCTCGGTCGTCGGCTCGTTCGCGCTGTCCGGGCTCGACAACATCGGCAAGGCCGCCCAGTACTGGGGCACGCCCCAGGGCTCGGTCAAAGCCGGCGAGGCGATGGCCGACCTGGCGTTCGGCGGCTTGATGATCAAGGGCTTCGCGAAGGAGCGCACGAAGGACGGCCTCGCCGAGCTCAAGACCTTGGGCGACGGGCCCGACGCGCTCAAGCTCACCCCGACGACCGTCGAGACGACGATGCGCGCGATCGACGCGAAAGTGGACGTGAAGGCCGAGACGACCGCGCTTACTCCCAAGGTCGACGTCAAGGCGGACGTCAAGACCACGACCGCCGTCGACGGCGTCGAGACGAAAACTCCGTCGCCCGGCATCATGGCCCGTATGAACAGCCTCGCGTCGACGTTCTGGAGCGAGCTCAAGCGCGGCGGCGACGCTTTCGGCGAGAAGACCCGCCCCGAACTGCAGGCCGCCGACATCAAGTCGCCCACGCACGCCGAGACCAACGGCGGCGCGGGAGCCTCGATCGACGCGAAGACCGCCGATCTCAAGACGGGCGACGTCAAGACCGCGGAAGTGAAGTCCGCCGAGCTGGTTCCCGAGATCAAGACGGCCGAGGTGAAGACCGGCGACGTGAAGACCGTCGACGCGAAGACCGCCGAGATGAAGGGCGACGTGAAGACGCCCGAAGTGAAGACGGAGGTCAAGACGGCTGACGTGAAGACCGAGACGAAGACCGGCGACGTGAAGGCGAAGTCCTCGGCGGAAATCAACGGCGTCGTCGACGCCAAGACGGAAGTGAAATCCGAGACGAAAGGCGACGTGAAGGAGAAGGGCAAAGGCGACGTGAAGGACAAGGGCAAAGGCGACGTCAAGGACGAGACCGCCGACAAGGATGAGGTCAAGGACGAGAAGAAGGGCCAGAGCAAGAACAAGGGCAAAGGCGACGTCAAGGACGAGACCGCCAACAAGGAAGATTTGAAGGAAGAGAAGAAGGGCGGCCGCAGCAATTTCCGCGAAGAAGGCAAGCTCAAGGAAGAGAACCGCGGTGATCGCGAGGAAGTCCGCGAGGAAGGCAAGGGCAAGGGTGAAGAACGCCCGGGCCGCTTCCGCCGGGCCACGGAGTGGCTTGGGGACAAGGCCGAGAAGGGCTCGCGCTGGATCGAGAAACGCCCGATCATGAAGCTCGCGCGCGGCGGCGTCATTCTGCCGCTCACGCCGGCCATGAAGCGCAACATGGCCGAGCCCGACGCCGACCGCAACCGGAACCGCAGGAAGAATCCTCCGCCGCCGAAGAAGACGGCTTTGGATCCGGTCGAGGAAGGCAATGATGATCCCTCCACGACGAAGCGCGATCCCTCCTCGGACGAGAAGAACGAGGACGTTCTCCCGGACGACAACACGACGAACCCCGATCAAAAGCAGCAGCTGGCTCCCGGCCAAAACCCGAACACGTCCCTTCCCGACAACCGCGTCGGCGCGGGCGGCGGCAGAGGAGGAGGAGGAGGAGGCGGCGGCGGAGACGGCGACGGCGGCGGCCCGTCCGGCAAAGGTCCCAAATCGCCCTCGCTCGGCGGCGGCGGTGGCGGCGGTGGCGGAGGC
>JBBQVX010000109.1:0-11449 GCA_038211115.1 Elusimicrobiota bacterium
GCAACGGCCACATCCTCCAACGGCAACGACATTTCTCTGGATTGGGCCTAACGGCAACAGCTACGATCACGGCAAGGAATACGGATCAAGACGAAGACGTCAGCTTGCCTCGGGTGTTGCAATAGCTACTGGATGTCGGGCCGAGTATAGCCCCGGAACCACGATATTGCAAGCGTGTAAAACCATCGCCCGAACCCCTGATTTTCGGAGCCTAGGTCTTGCGCCGCATGGGCATTCTCATATACTATCACGTTCCAAATTTTCCGGAGGCGTTATGACGAAAAAAATCGTGAAAAAGGCCGCGAAGCCGAAGGACGCGGCCGATACGACCGCTAAAGATTTGTCCTGGCTGACGCCGGCGAAGCTGAAGTCGATCCGAGCCGAACTCGTCTCGATGCGCGACGACATCCTGCGCACGGTGCGCAAGCAGAGCATCCACGAAGTGGACAACGGCGATTCCGTCGACCAGGCGAGCCAGTCCATCGAGAAGGAGCTGATGTTCGAGCTCTCCGACAACGAGCGCACCACGCTCGACATGGTCGAGTCCGCGATCCGCAAGATCGACAACGGGACGTACGGCCTGTGCGAGGCCACCCAGAAGGCGATCACGCGTCCGCGCCTCGAGGCGATTCCTTACGCCCGCTACTCGATCGCGTACCAGAACCAGCTCGAGCAGAAGGTCACCGAGGCGCAGGAGCCCGGCCTCGACTTCAGCGTGATCGGCGAGTCGGAACGCGCCGGGGACTAACAGCTTAAGGAATTTCCACCGACTCCGGTAAGCCTTCCTCGCGCCAGGCGGTGAACCCGCCGATGACGTCCGTCACGTCCGCGCGTCCGGCCGCGCGCAGCAGACTGGCCGCGATCGACGAGCGGTAGCCGCCCGCGCAGTAGACGGCGACGGGTCGGCCCGCGGGGATTTCAGGGATGCGGCGCGGCCACTGCGACAGGGGGATGTGGAGGCTGCCGGCGACGAAGCCCGCCGCCCGCTCGGCGTCGGTGCGCACGTCCACGACGAGCGGCGCGTCCTTCGCGGCGAGACGCTCGGACAGCGCGCGAGCCGTGAGGCGCGGCGTGCGCACGACGAGATCGGGCCGCGCGCCGAGCGCAAGCATGCCGCCTTTCAGCGCGCCGGCAACGCGGTCGATGCCGACGCGCGCGAGCCGCGTCACCGATTCCGCTTCCCGGCCGCCATCGGCGATGACGACGATCGGCCGCTTCGGATCGAGAGCCGAGCCCGCCCAGTTCGCGAATTTCCCGTCGATGCCGACGTTGATCGCCCCGCGCCAGTGCGCGCCGGCGAAGTCGGCGGGGTCTCGCGTATCGAGGACGAGCGCGCCCTTCGCCGCGAGTTCCTCGGCTGCGGCGACGGTCAGCAGCTTCAGCGCGGCGAGCGACGCGTCGAGCGTGCCGCGCTCGAGACGGTTCATCTCGGCGTCGTGCGCGAAGTAGGCGGGAGCCTCGGGTTGGTCGACGGACATGCACACGAAGTCCTCGCGGTTGTCGATCCGGAAGGCGTGATTGTAGAGTTTTTGCTCGCCGATCGTGGAGACGCGTTCGTCGGACATGTTCTTGCCGCACGCGGAGCCCGCCCCATGCGCGGGATAGACGAGCACGTCGTCGGGCAGGGGCCGGAGCTTGGTCTTCAGCGAGTCGTACAGCATTCCGGCGAGGTCCTCGGCCTTGAAGCCGACCGAGGCCATCAGGTCGGGCCGGCCGACGTCGCCGATGAACAAAGTGTCGCCGGTGAGCACGGCTTTGGGCTTGCGAGGGTCCGCGCTCAAGTCAAATATTAATAAGCACACCCCTTCAGGGGTGTGCCCCGGGGTCTCGAGGACGCCGATGCCGAGCGAGCCGAACTCAAGAAGCGCGCCGTCGGCGAGCGGAGAGAACGCGTAACCGGCCTTGGCGCGGGCGCCGAGGTGGATCGTCGCGCCGCAGCGGTCGCGCAGTTCGAGGTGGCCGGCGACGAAATCGGCGTGGAAATGGGTGAGCATGACGTGCTTGATCGTCAGGCCCAGCCGCGCGGCTTCATCGACGTAGCCGTCGACGTCGCGCTGCGGGTCCACGACGACCGCGGTCTTGGTCTTCTCGTCGCCGAGCAGGTAGGACGCGTGGGCCAGGCAGGACAGGTAGAACGGGCGGATCAGCACAGTGGTCATTTTACCCATTAACCGCCTTGAAAATGTAACACAGGGCGGGTATCCTGGCATCGAGTGAAGTATTGGGTCTATAAGGAGTCGCGCATCCTCGGTCCCTTCGACAAAGAGGGAGTCTCGGGCCTTCCCGGCCTCGATTCGGGGACCCTCGTGTGCGCCGGCGATCCGGCCGCGGGCGGAGCGTGGATTCCCGCCGGCGAGCTCGGCGGCCTGACGGGGATAACGGCCGCAGGCGCCGGGGGCCTGTTCGACGAGCCTCTGTCGAGCATCGGGCTTCTCGACCAGATGCAGATCGATTCCGCCGGCCTCATCGCCGACGAGGAGCTTTCGGGGGCGTTCGCCGAGGAGCTGTTCCAGGACGCGTCGTACAAGAAGAGCTTCGCCGACGCGCTACCGTCGCGCGGCCCGTCCGACGTCGAGGCCCGGATGGCCCGCGAGCGGATCGCCGAGCTCACGACCCAGCTCGAGGCGATGTACCGGCACATCTCGGAACTCGAGGCCGGCCAGACCGATTTGGCCCGCCGCCTCGCCGCGAAGGATTTGGCTCTTCGTTCTCACGGCGTCGTCGACGGCGCGGCGGCTCCGCCGCCGCCGGTGGCGGCGCCCGCGCCCGTAGCGAGCTACCCGCCTCCGGCTGAATCCGCGCCGCCCACCCCGGCCGACGGGCCGGCCAAAACGTTCCTGTCGCCCGCGCCGCCGCCCATCGCCGGAGGACCGCGCCCGGTCGCCGCGGTTCCCGGGATCATGTCGGTCCCCTCCGAGTGGCCGCAGGCTCCCGTCGTCGGCAGCTTCCCGTCTTTCGGCGGCGGGGCCGTGATCCCGCCTCCCGCGGTCTCGCCTCCGGCGGCGGAGATCCCCGCTCCTCCGGAAGCCTCCGCTCCGCAAGCCCCGCTTCCGCCCATGCCGTCCTTTGCTTTCGCTCCGCCCCCGGCGGCGGCGCCGCCCGCGCCGGAGCCCGCGACGCCTCTCCTTGCCCCGGAGCCGCAGGCGCCTGAACCCGCCGCCCCGCCGAGGACGCTGTCGTTCGGCAAGCCGAAATCGTTCAAGGTCGCGCCGACGATCAAGTCCTTCAAGGTCCTCGGGGCCGACGACGCCGTGCCGCCCGGTCCGCAGAATCCGGTCCCTCAGTTCAAGGTCGAGCCGATCGCCGCAGCGCCGGCGCCGGAGATTCCGGCCATCCCGCCGCCCGCGCCCCTGCCCGCCGCGCCGCCGCCGGCTCCGGCCGTCCAGGCGCCCGCACCGGTCGTTCCGCCGCCCGCTCCCGTCGTCCTGGCCCCGGCCGCCCCGCCCGAGCCCGCTCCGCTTCCCGTCCTGTCGGCCTTCCCGACGGCCGAGACGACGATCGTTCCCAATCCGTTCACGATTCCCTCGCGACCGCCCGACCCGACTCCCATCGCTCCGCCGCCCAACACGCTGAGCAGCGTCGCACAGCCGGCCGCCGCCCCGCTGCCCATGCCCGACTTCGGCTCCGCGGACATGGCCGGCCGCGAGCCGACCTCCGCCGTTCCCGCGACGATGACTCGTGCCGGCGGCGCCGCCGCGAAGGCCGAGGACGGCGCCGCCGCGCGCTTCGCCAAACCCGAGCCCGCGCCGCCGACGGGCGAGGTCAAGAAGCCTGCCCGCAACAACAAGGCTTTCCTGATCGGCGGCGTCGTGCTCGTGACTTTGCTCGTAATCGTCGGCGTGATCTTCATGCGCCAGCCGAAAGATGATTTGAAGCAGATGACGACGCTCGACGACGGCAAGGCTCCGATCGGCGTCGGCGCCGACGACGGCGCCGTCGCCCCGCCGCCGATCGTCAAGCCGAAGATCGCTCCGCCTCCCGCCGCGGCCCCGGCGCCGGTTCCGGCCGGGCCATCGGCCGAGCACGAGGCCGCGATCGCCCTGGTCAAGGATTTCCCGCTCGACGGAGGGCGCGGCACCGTCGGCCGCTGGCTCCAGTATTCGTACACGGCGGACCCGAACGCGGGACGCGAGGAATGGAATGCGAGCTCGACCGGCGACGGCTCCATGCTCGTCGAGTACCGGCTGGTTCCGGGCGCGTCGGGCGGCAAGGGGGCCTTGTATCTGTTCGAGGCGGACGCCAACGGCCTCGTCATGGGCAAGAACCTCGAGGCTCGCCAGATGCTCGCCGGCGGGCCTCCGCCCGAGCCTCCGAAGGCCGCCAAGAAGAAGCCCGCAAAGAAGGCGGCAAAGAAGGCCGCGCCGAAGAAGCGCCGCGCCGCCGTTGAGGAGCCCAAGGAAGTGCCGCTCCTGCCCCTGCCCGACTCCGGCGAGTTGCGCCCGCCTGCCGAGGACGACGGCACCTTCGGCTCGGACACCGTCAATCAGGGGATTTGATGAGGGGGCCGGCCGCCGTTCACTTCTTATTAATAGGAAGAGTCCTGCCCCGGCCTTGACAAAAATCGGCGTGGACCCTAACCTATAAGGGAATGCCCTCTACCCAGCACGTCATATCGCTCGGCCTCTCCAGGCGTCTCGCGGACTTTCTCGTCGAGGAGAAGCTCCTCACCGCCGATAAGCTCCAGGAGGCCTTGGACGCGCAGAAGAAGGGCGGCGAGAAGCTCGGCTCGCTGCTGATCGAAAAGGGCTTCATCGAGGAGGAAAAACTCCTCCTGTTCCTGGCCGAGAAGACCGGCATCTCCTACGTCTCCCTCACCGACATCGGCGAGATCTCCGAGGAGGCGATCGCGGCGGTTCCCGAGGCTATCGCGCGCCAGAAGATGCTGATGCCGTTTAACAAAACGAAGGAGCGACTCACCGTCGCGATCGCGGACCCGCTCGACGTGATGATCCTCGACGATCTGAAAATGCAGCTCGGCTGCGACGTCGTCGCCTGCCTGGCCTCCGAGGCGGAGATCTCCGCCGCGCATGAGAAGTACTACAAGCAGGAGACCTCGCAGGAAGCGCTTGAGGACATCGTCAAGCAGTCCGCGGACAACGAGGCCGCGGCGGACGAACTCGAACAGGTCGACGAGAAGGCGGACCACGCCGAGACCGGCCTCGAGAAGGCGGCTGAGGACGCGCCCGTCATCAAGATGGTCAACCTGATCATTGCCGGCGCCGTGAAGGCGCACGCCTCGGACATCCATATCGAGGCGTATTCGAAAGAGCTGCGCATCCGCTACCGGATCGACGGCGTCCTGCATGAGCAGCCGTCTCCGCCGAAGAAGTTCCACGCCGCGATCTGCGCGCGCGTGAAGATCATGTCGAATCTCAATATCGCCGAGCGCCGCGTGCCCCAAGATGGGCGCATGCGGCTCAAGCTCGAGGGCAAGGAGATCGACATGCGCGTGTCGGTTCTGCCGTGCGCGCCCGGCGAGAAGATCGTCACCCGCATCCTGGACTCGTCGGGCCTGAAGGTCAATATGACCCAGCTCGGCTTCGAGCCCGAGGCGATGGCCGTCTTCAAGAAGGCGATGGAAGCGCCGTACGGCGTGGCGCTCGTCACCGGTCCGACGGGCTCCGGTAAATCGACGACGCTCTATTCGGCGCTGTCGAACCTCAACACGCCCGACTGCAACATCATGACGGCCGAGGATCCCGTCGAGTATCAGCTCATGGGCATCAACCAGGTCCAGATCAACAACCAGGTCGGACTGACCTTCCCCGCGGCCCTGCGCTCCTTCCTGCGCCAGGACCCCGACGTCATCATGGTCGGCGAGATCCGCGACCAGGAGACGGCCACGATCGCGATCAACGCCGCCCTGACCGGCCACCTCGTTTTCTCGACGCTCCACACCAACGACACCTCACAGACGATCACGCGCCTGGGCATGATGGGCGTCGAGCCCTTTCTCGTCAGCTCCGCGATGCTGATGATCGAGGCCCAGCGCCTGCTGCGCGGCATCTGCCTAAAGTGCAAGGAGCCTTACGAGGTCGAGAAGGACTGGCTGCTCAAGCTCGGCGTTCCCGAGGTCCAGCTTCAGGCCGCCATCGGTGAGAAGAACAAGATCACGCTCTATAAGGGCAAAGGCTGCGAGAACTGCGCTACGACCGGCTACCGCGGCCGCCAGGGCCTCTACGAGGTCATGGAGGTCACCGACGCGATCCGCCAGCTGATCCTGGACCGAGCGTCGGCCAAGATGATCAAGACGCAGTCGATGAAGCAAGGCATGCTGACTTTGCGCATGTGCGCCGTGCGCAAGCTCCTCTCGGGCGCGACGACCGCCGAGGAAATGATGCGCGTGACGGCCGCGGACGGCGACACTTAATTTCAAGGAGTCCTGCATGGTCTCGATGGGCGAATTATTTCTTCTGATGCACGAGCGCGGCGCGTCCGACCTCCACCTGACGGTCGGGGCGCCGCCGATCCTGCGCATCGACGGCATGCTGCTTCCGACCCCGTTCGACAAGCTCAATAGCGAGACCTCCCAGCACCTCGTCTACTCCCTGCTCAACGACCAGCAGAAGCAGCGCTTCGAGGCGTCGAACGAGCTCGATCTCGCCTTTAACCTCCGCGGCATCGGCCGCGTGCGCATGAACGTGTACCGCCAGACCGGCTCTGTCGGCGCCGCCATCCGCGCGATCCCGAACTCCTTCAAGACCTTCGATGAGATCGGCCTGCCCAAGTCGATCCTCGACATCATGAAGCTCCCGAAGGGCCTCATCCTGGTCACCGGGCCGACGGGCTCGGGCAAGTCCACGACTTTGGCCAGCATGATCGACTTCATCAACGAGACGCGCTCGTCGCACATCGTGACGATCGAAGATCCGATCGAGTTCGTACACACGCACAAGAAGTCCGTCATCAACCAGCGCGAGGTCGGCTCAGACACGACGACGTTCGGCACCGCGCTGCGGCACATCCTGCGGCAGGATCCCAACGTGATCCTCATCGGCGAGCTCCGCGACCTCGAGACGATCCAGGCCGCGCTGAACATCGCCGAGACCGGCCACATGGTGCTGGCCACCCTCCACACGACGGACTGCGCCCAGACGATCAACCGCATCATCGACGTGTTTCCCGAGCACCAGCTCGGGCAGGTGCGCGTGCAGCTCTCGTTCGTCCTTCAGGCCGTCCTGTGCCAGCAGTTGCTCTCCCACGCGACCGGCGCCGGCCGCATCCTAGCCTGCGAGACCCTCATCGTCAACTCCGCTATCCGCAACCTGATCCGCGAGCAGAAGGTCGAGCAGATCCAGGTCGCGATCCAGACCGGCGGCAAGATCGGCATGCAGACGATGAACCAGTCCCTCGCCGACCTCTACTTCAAGCAGAAGATCACGTTCCAGGAGGCGATGTCGCATTCCACGGATCCCGACGACCTTCGCCGCCTGATGCAGAGACACATGACGCCCGCGCAGTCGTAAAACATAGAATAGGATCCTCTTATGCCCTCATACACCTATAAAGCCAAGACCGCCGCCGGCCTCGTCATGGAAGGGGTTATCGACGCCGACGAGCAGCGCGGCGCCGTCGAAAAGCTGCGCGGGCAGAAGATGGTCGTCCTCGAGATTGCCGAAAAGCAGATCAGCCCGCTCGAGAAGCTCAAGGCGCTGGTGGGCTGGAAGGCGGGCAAGAGGGCGGTGCCGTCGAAGGATCTTTCGCTGTTCTCGCGCCAGCTCTCGACTTTGGTCGGCGCCGGCGTGCCGATCGTGCAGAGCCTCGGCATCCTCGAGACCCAGGCCGAGAACCCCGACTTTAAGGAAGTCCTCGCCGCGGTCAAGCTCGACATCGAGGCCGGCCTTTCCATTTCCGACGCGTTGAAGAAGCACCCGAACGCGTTCCCGGACCTGTACTGCTCGATGGTCAAGGCCGGCGAGCTCGGCGGTATTCTCGACACCATCCTCGAGCGCTTGACCGCCTACCTCGAGAGCTCCGAGGCGCTGAAGGCCAAGGTCAAGGGCGCCATGATGTATCCCGCGATCGTGCTGTCGATCTGCTCGATCGTCACCGTCTTCCTCATGATTTTCGTGATTCCGACCTTCAAGAACATCTTCGCGAGCTTCGGCGCCGAGCTGCCTCTGCCGACGCAGATGCTCATCGACATCTCCGACGCGATGAAGGCGAAGTGGTACCTGATCGTCGCGTTTCCGTTCGTCGCCTGGAAGGGCTTCGAGAAATTCTACGCGACGCCGTACGGCCATAAGTGGGTCGACGGCAACTCCCTGAAGGCCCCGATCTTCGGGCCGATCTTGAAGAAGGTGGCCGTCGCGCGCTTCACGCGCACGCTCGGCACCTTGATCAAGTCCGGCGTGCCGATCATGCAGGCGCTCGAGACCGTCGCGCAGACGGCCGGCAACGTGGTCATCGCCGACGCCGTCAACCTGACGCGCGAGTCGATCCGCGAAGGCGGCCACCTGTCCGATCCGCTCAAGAAGTCCGGCATCTTCCCGAACATGGTGACGTCGATGATCTCCGTCGGAGAGGAAACCGGCGCGCTCGACATCATGCTTTCCAAGATCGCGGACTTCTACGACCAGGAGGTCGACACCGCGGTCAAAGGCCTCACCTCGCTGATCGAGCCCATCGTCATCGTCGTCATGGGCGTCGTCATCGGCACGATCGTCATCGCGATGTTCATGCCCATGTTCGGCCTCGGCGAGCTGGCCGGCAAGCAGGGCTAGGCGCTAAAAAGATTTCCGAAAACGCGCCTGCGTCCGTCACTCCTCAAACAAATGCTTATCGCGCAGGAGGCGGTGGTACGCCACGCCGAAGCGGTGCGCCTCGTCGCGCAGCTGCTGCAATAGCCGCAGCGCGGGATCGTTGAGCGGCAGGATGATCGATTCCGGCCGTCCGGGGAGGAACACCTCCTCGATGCGCTTGGCGAGCGACGCCATCGGAATCTTGAGCTTGAGGTCCTTGAGCGCCTCCTGGGCGGCGCTCAGCTGGCCCTTGCCGCCGTCGATGAGGATCAGGTCCGGCAGGTCCGCCTTCTCCGCCTGGAGGCGCTTGTAGCGGCGGTAGACGGCCTCGCGCATGGACTTGAAATCGTCGATGCCGGCGACGTCTCGGATCTTGAACTTCCGGTAGTGGTCGCGATGGGGCTTGCCGCCGACGAAGCACGTCATCGAGGCCACGGTCTGGTGGCCCTGAAAGTGCGAGATGTCGAAGCACTCGATGTGGACGGGAGGGGCGGGCAGCAACAGCGCCTTCTGCAGATCGGTCACCATCTGGGTGCGCGCGATGTGTCCACCGACCTCGTCCGCCTCGACGGCGCGCACGCGCACGCGCTCGCCCATCTGTCCGAGGGCGGCGATGTTGTCGCGCAGGGACGCCGCCCGCTCGTATTCCAGGTCGCGCGAGGCGGAGGACATCTCGGCCTCGAAGCGCTCACGCAGGTCACCGTACTTGCCTTTGAAGAAGAGGACGGCGCGCTCGGCGATCTCGCGGTAGTCGGATTTGGAGATCTTGGCGGCGCAGGGCGCCGGGCACTCCTTCGTGTGGTAGTACAGGCAGCCGGTGATCTTCTTCTTGTCGAGGGGCTTGGCTTCGGAGAAGTCCCAGCGGCAGGGCCGCAGGGGGAACATCCGCTGCTTCCAGAGATAACGGAGGAGGGACTTGATCGGCGCGACCTTCGGGTAGGGGCCGAAGTAGACGCCGCCGTCGCGGAGCTTGCGGCGGGTGGTGTGGATCCGCGGGAAATCCTCTCCCATGGAGATCTTGAGGAACGGGTAGGTCTTGCCGTCCTTCCACATCGCGTTGAAGAAGGGCTGGTTCTCGTTGATCAGGCGCCGTTCGATGAGCAGGGCCTCGCGCTCGGACTCGCAGAGGACGTAGTCGATGCGCCGGATCAGGGGGGCGAGCGCCTGGGTTTTAACGTCGTCCTTATTGGGGTTGAAATACTGGGCGACGCGTTTGGCTAGGTCGAGGGCCTTGCCGATGTAGAGGATTTCTCCTGCGGCGTCGCGCATGATGTAGACGCCCGTCTTGTGAGGGAGGTGGCGGCGGTCCAAGGGCACCATGGCTCTAGTATACCAAGTGACCAGATTGCGCCTGGACACCTACGGGCGCGCGTACTACAATCATCCTATGAGAACCGCTTTGCTCGTGTTCGCCGTGCTGTTCGCACGACCCGCGCTTGCCGCCGACGCGAAGGCGCCCGGGCCGAAGGCCGAGGGCGCGCGTCTGGGCGCGGTCACCGGGGACGTCACGATCCAGTCGAAGGATGGGGGGCGCCTCGGCAAGAAGGGCTCAGCCATCGCCGCGGGCGAATCCGTGGCCACCGGGAAGGGCGCGACGGCGGTCATCGAACTTCCCGACGGCTCGCGCCTCAAGCTGCGCGAGTCGGGCAAGCTCGCCGTGACCTTGCCCGGCGCCAAGTCCCCGGCGACCGAGGTGTCGCTGTCGTTCGGCTCCGTGTTCGCGAAGGTCGCGAAGCGCTTCGACCAGCAGTTCAGCGTGCGCACGCCGACCGCCGTCGCCGCCGTGCGCGGCACCGAGTTTTTCACCGCCTACGGCCGCGCCAAGGGCAAGGCTCGGGACCTGTGGGTCTGCGTCAACGAAGGCTCCGTCGAACTCACCACGAATAAAACGAAGAACGGCCTGCTCGTCCCCGCGGGCAAGGGCGTGCTGATCAAATCCGGACTCGACCTGACGAAGCCTCAAGCCTACGACTGGACCAAGAGCCTCAATTGGAACATGGACGAGGACAAGGGCGACGTCGAGGACAAGACCAATCTGGACGGCGCTTACTCGGACCTGCTTGACCAGGACTATCGCTAAGCTTCTTCTTTTCCTCTTGAGCGCGTCGTCCGCGCTCGCCGCCCCGGCTCCGGTGGCTCCGCGCGGCCGTATCGCGGAATACGAGGCCGCGGCCCGCGTCTTCACGCGGGCCGGCAAGCTCGAGCCGATGGTGGACCTGACCGAACGCTGGCAGTTCAACGGGCTGCGGCCGTTTCGGGAGCTCACGCTCGGCTCCTACGGCCGCGCGCACCGCAACCTCAAGCTCGGCCTCTTCTACCGGATTCAGAGCGGCGCGCGCCACGACGACGACTGGACGAGCGACGGCGCCGGGAACTGGTTCTGGCGGCCGACGACCAACCGCCCCGAGAGCGTCGTCGTCCTCGACGCGACGCCGCGCGCGAGCCTCGGCGGCCATTTCACGGGCGCGCTGAAGATCCGTTACGAGCACAATGTCTTCAACGGGCAGCGCACGCTCAAGCTCGAGCCGGAGATCGCCTGGTTCTGGTTCGACGGCCTGGCGCCGAAGGCCACGATCTTCGTCCGGCACGGTACTTATATCCCGCTCAACTTCGGCACGCGGTCCTACTACGAGCGCTGGTGGTACCTAGCCGGGCTCTGGCACCCGTCGCCGGCGGTCTCGCTGGGGCCGAGCTTCGCCTTGCGCGAC
>JBBQVX010000110.1:0-11439 GCA_038211115.1 Elusimicrobiota bacterium
TAGCAGCCGAGGACGGAGTCGGCGGGGTTGACCGTCACGACGCCGGTCTCGGCCTCGATTTTCTTGAGGCGCATGAGGCGCGGGTAGGTCTCGCACATCGGGACGATCAAATCGTAGCCCTTCACGTCGGCGCCGTCGAACTCCTCGGGCGTCATCACCGTGACCTCGGTCTTGAGGATCGACAGCTGATCCATGACGGCCTTCAGCACGAGGGCGTCGTCGGACTCGCGGCCCGGGCTGTTCTGGATTTCGCGCAAAATACCGAGAGCTTTCATTTCTTCGTCTCCGTGGTGAGGAATATCTCGGCTGCGGCGAGGTCTTCGGGGCGGTCGACGTCGAGAGTCTTCGATAAAACGATTCCGGACACGCGCGCCCCGCCGTCGACCAGGGCGCCGAGGAAGTCGCGCAGCCGCGCGTGCGCGGACGCCGCCGGCAGAAGGGCCGCGGCCTTGCGGGTCATGTAGTAGAGCCCCGAGGTCACGAAGCGCTTCGTCTTCGCGGCGCCCCCGAGGGCGGTCACGAGGCCGTTTTCATCGAGGTCGGCCCAGAGCGGTTTCTCGTCGTCGACGTGGGCCGTCAGCGCGAGCCCGGCGTCGGCCTTAGCCTCGCGGCATCCGGCCGCGAAGCGCGCGACGTCCTCGGGCTTGATCAGCGCGTCGACCGTGCTGACGACGAAGCCGCCTTCCGTCTCCGCGAGGCGCAGCGAGACGAGCCGGAACGACTCGAACGACGAGGCGGTATCCGCGGTGACGAACTCGAACTTCACGCCGGGAAAAGAGGAGGTCAGGAACGGAGCGACGGCGGCTCCGCGCGAGTTCGTGAGCACGGTGAGTTCGCGGAAGCCGGAGGATTCGAGCCCCTCGACGACCCAGTGGATCAGGGGCTTGCCCGCCACCGGCACCAGCGGCTTGATCATGGTCGAATGATTTTTTAAGCGCGAGCCTTCACCGGCGGCGATGACGGCGGCCTTCATCCGAGGATCCCCTCGAGCTCGGTCACCGAGCGAATCGTCCAGTCCTGGCCGGCCGCGGGTTTTTCGGCGGCGACGCTGATCAGGGCCTTCTTCATGCCGACGCCGTGCGCGCCGGCGATGTCTCGTTTGATCGAGTCGCCGACCATCACGCACTCGGCGGGAGACGCCGAGACGGCCTTGGCGGCGTGGAGGAAAATCGCGGCGTCGGGCTTGGTCACGCCGAGGACTCCGGAGTCGGCAACGACGGAGAACAGCGGACGAAGGCCTTCGGCCGCCAGGATTCCGTCGAGATTTCCGTAGAAATTGGACACGATGCCGAGGCGGTAGCGTTTGGATAGGCGCTCGAGGACCGGCTTGAGGCGCGCGAACTGGGCGCGGCAGTCGGCGGTGAAGCGTCCGGACACCCGCTCGGTCATGTCGTCGCGGCCGGGGGCGACCGCCTTCACGACGTCTTGTACTTGAAGACGGACGGTCTGCGCGAGGTCGAGCCCTTTCAAGGAATGGCGCAAATGCAGGTTGTCGTCCGAATCGTAGAAGGCGCGGTCGAAGCGGTCCTTGGGGATGTCGAGGCCGGCTTCCTTATAAATGGGGTGGAAACGCTCGAGCCAGGTGGTTCCGTCGGCATCGAGGGTCCCCCCATAATCGAACAACAGGGACTTCATGCTCAAATTATACTTAATAGCGTCGACCCGGCGACCGCCCGGAAACGATCGGGAAACGGCAGGTCTTGACAATGATTGGTAAACCTGTTATAAATCCGTGCCGCACACAAAACGCGCCGAGTCCGACCTCCCGGGGAATACGGGGGGGCGTCGGCGCTTTTTTAATGGCCTATTGGCGTAGTGAGACGGGACTCAAGGAGATAAATGCCTAAGCTCGAAGCGGTTAAGGAGCAGATCGGCGCCCTGAAAGGGCTCGCCGAAATGTTCCTCGGCCCGAAGGACGTCATCGGCATCGACGTCGGCTCGTACTCGGTCAAGGTCGTCCTCTTTAAGCTCGAGGCCGGCGCGTACCAGCTTAAGTCCTGGGGCCATCTGCCTCTCGGCGCGAAAGCGGACGCGGGCCCCGACGAGAAGAAGACGGCCGTGATCAACGCGCTGCGCGCCCTGTTCATCGAGAAAGGCATCAAGGTCAAGGAAGTCGCCACCGCTTTGTCGGGCAATGCCGTCATCGTGCGCTACGTCAAGTTCCCGCGCCTGACGAAGAACGAGCTCATGTCCACCTTGGCCACCGAGGCCGAGCCGTTCATCCCTTTCGACATCAACGAAGTCCAGCTCAGCTTCCATATCCTCAGCGAGATCGTCGAGGACGGGCAGAAAAAAATGGAGACCGTGCTCGTCGCGGCCAAGCGCGAGCTGGTCGTCCAGCGCCTCGAGATTCTCCAGGGCGCGGGCCTGACGCCCGCGATCATGGACGTCGACAGCTTCGCTCTCGAGAACGTGCATGAGCGGACTCGCGACGTGAAGGAAGGCCCCGGCGCCACGCTGTATCTCAATATCGGCCATATGGTGACGAACCTCTCGATCGTCGAGGGCGGCGTCACGCGCGTCGTGCGCGACATGTTCATCTCGGGCAACACGATGACGAAGGCGATCATGAAGGCGTTCCAGTGCGACGCGGCCAAGGCCGAGGAGCTCAAGCACTCGCGCGGCGTGTTCGTCGATCCCGCGGAGAAGGAAAAGGCGCTCGCCGACGGCGACCGCGACGGCCTCGGCGTCTCGCAGGCCGTCGGCCAGGTCGTGCGCGACCTCGTCGCCGAGGTCCACCGCTCCGTCGACTTCTATCTTTCGCAGGGCCCGGACCGCTCGATCGGCCGCATCATGCTCGCGGGCGGAACCGCGCGCCTTAAGAATCTCGACAAGCATTTGGCGCAGGAGCTCAAGGTTCCCGTCTCGGTGCTCGATCCGTTCTCGTTCGCGAAGGGCGGCGAAGGCGTGCCGGAAGCGCTGTCTCCCGCCTTCGGCGTGGCGGCGGGGCTGGCGCTCCGTCAGAACAGGGATTGGGAATAGCGGCGCGATGATCAAGGTCAACTTAGTCCCCAGCGAACTCCTCGCCAAGGCCAAGCAGCGTCAGTTGCTGCTGCAGGCCGCGGTGCTCGGGGGCCTTATGTCGCTGGTTCTCGTCGTCGTTTCCTTCGGCCATTGGTACGGCAAGCACGCGCTCGAGATCACCTTGGCCGCGGACGAGGCCGAACTCAAGCGTCTGGACCGCGTCGTCAAGCAGGTCGAGGAGCTCGAGAAGGCCGCCGCCGCCGTGCGCGCGCGCCTCAGCGTGATCGAGGATCTTCTTCTCGGCCGCGCGTACTACCCCGTTTTCATGTCCGAGTTCGCGCGTTCCGTTCCGGGCGGGATCAAGGTGAACACGATGTCCACCGGAGCCGTGACGCCGGGGACCGTGAAGCTCTCGGTCAGCGCCGTTGCGAACTCCAACGAGGACATCGCGGCCTGGGTGAAGACCATGGAGAAGAACCCCAAATTCACTTTGATCGAGCTCGGAGCCGTCAATGCCGCGGGAGCGACGTACACGTTCGGTCTGACGGCGAACTACACGAGCAAATAACATGGCCATGCAACTCTCGAAGCAGCAGCAGCAGTACATCGGCGCGGGGGTCTTCATCTTCGCCGTGTTCAGCGGCCTGTACGTGAAGTTCTTCTGGCTGCCCATCGCGCAGGCCAAGGCCGAGGCGACCGAGAAGATCGAGGCGATCGAGTCGAAGATCGTGAAGGCTAAGCAGCAGGCCGCCCGCCTCGAGCGCCTGCAGGCGGAGATCGCGAGCCTCAACGAGCGCGCGATCGAGGCCGAGAAGCGCCTGCCGAAGACGAAGTCCGTTCCCGACATTTTGCTGTCCATCTCCGCGCTCGCGCAGAAAAATCGCGTGATCATCCAGAGCTTCGCGCCGGGCCCGCAGAAGAGTCAGACGTACTTCATCGAACTCGCGTATCCGCTGTCGGTCCGCGGCTCGTATCACAACATCGGCCGCTTCCTGGCCGCCGTCGCTCTCGAGGAGCGCATCTTCAACATCAAGGACATCAACTATCCCTCCGCCGACGCGGTCGGCGATATGACCGTGACCTTCACCTTGCTCTCGTACCAGTATAAAGGATGATCTCCTCTCTTTTCGTTTTACTCCTTGCGACGGCCGGCCCCGCCTCGGCGGGACCGGCGCCGTCGCCGACTTCCGTGGCGGCGTCGACGTCCGCCGCGCATCTTCCCATCGGTGCATCGACGCAGACGGTCTCGAGCATCTACACCGGCGACCGCGTGCGCGACCCCTTCCTTCCCGCCGCGATGGGCGCGACGAGCGCTCGCCGCTCCGAGGACGTGAAGAACGACGGTCCCGAGATCGTGGATATCCACGGCATGGCCCTGCGCGGCATCATGCGCGACACGAAAGTCGACTATGCGCTATTCACGTCCGAGGGCGGCGGGACGTATCTGCTGCGCGGCGGCAGGCTCTACAACGAACGCAATAAGCCGGTTCCGGGCATCACCGGCGCCATCAAGCTGAAGCAGAAGACCGTGGAGCTCGTCACCTCCGACAAGGACGTGCAGGTGTTCCGGCTCGGCGAGGATGAGAAAGACAAGGAGAAGCAGCCGTAGCCGCGGAGAATCTATGATCAATCACAATCTCAAGAAAGCTCTATCCGCGGCGCTCGCCGTCATCCTCGCCGTTCCCGCGGGCGTCGTTCCGGCTTTCGCGGCCGACGCCGCTTCGGCCCCCGCTCCGGCCGTCTTCCAGGGCGTGGAAGTCTCCGACGATCTCATCACGATCAAGCTCAGCACCGGCGTCCTGTACAACAGCTTCCTGACCCAGACGCCTCCTCGCCTCGTGATGGAGCTGCTCGACACCAAGCATGAAGGGCCGACCCAGTCCGCGAAAGGCAAGGGCGCGTTCCTCGCGGGCGTGCGCTCGAGCCAGTTCGAGAAGTCGCCCCGGCTGATCACGCGCGTCGTGATGGATCTCGTCAAGATGGCCGGCTACAAGGTCGGCACGACCAAGACCGGCCTGACCGTGCAGATCGTCGGCTCGGTCGACGACGCGCCGGCCGAGGCCGCCGTGCCCGCGCCCAAGCCCGCCGCCAAGCGCGTCGTCGCGAAGCGCGCCGCCGCCGCCGCTCCGGCGCCCGCGCCCGCTCCCGCCGCGGCCCCCGTGTCTCCGATCGATGCCGCCGCATCGCTCAGCGCCTTGCCGGCGACGGCGAAAGCCGAGCCTGACGCGACTCCTAAGCCGAAGACGCGCATCAACATCACCGCCGCGCAGGCCATGCGGCGCGCGGGCCTCGATTCGACGATGACCCAGGAGCTCGCCGCCACGGCCCAGTCGTCCGACATCACCAAGACGAAGATCGACCAGGCCGGCGAGGTCGAGGATTGGGATAAGGCCCGCAACGGCCCGGGCGGCCGCATCTTCCGCGACATCATGAGCCGCCTGCCGCGCGACATCGTGACGCTCGACTTCGACAACACGGACATCCGCGACGTCATCCGCCTGCTCGCCGTCAAGGCGAAGGTCAACATCGTGTTCGGCCCCGACGTGGCCGGCTCGCTGACGCTCCACCTCACCGACGTCCCGTTCAACGAGGCGTTCCGGACCGCGCTCTCCATGATGAAGCTGACGACCGACCAGGTCGGCGACAACATCCTGCGCGTGATCACGCCCGCCGAGCTGACGAAGCAGCGCACTTCCTCGACTGCGATCACGAAAGTTTACGTCCTCAACTACGCGAAGGCCGCCGAGGTCAAGACGACGATCGACAACGTCCGGACGGCGGAAGGGCGCCTCGGCAGCTCGACGGCGGACTCAAAGACGAACACCTTGATCGTCACCGACTCGCTCGAGGGCCAGCTGTCCTCCGAAAACCTGATTTCGCAGATGGACCAGCGCCCTCGCCAGGTGCTCATCGAGACGAAGATCGTCGAGATCAACGCGAGCTCCGGCCTCAACTACGGCGTGCAGTGGGACTATCAGGGATCGCAGGTCGGCCGCATCGGCGGACAGCAGGGAACGACACTCGTCGGTACGACCGCGAATCCGGCGGCCGCCGGCAGTTCCTCGCTGACGCCTCTGACCCTGAACGGAAACACAGTCGTCGGCGCCGGCGCCAGCGGACGCGGCACCGGCGTGGCTCTCGCCGCCGACCGCGTCTTCGGCGCGCTGACCTTGGGCCGCATCACGAACAACTTCATCCTGAACGCAACCTTGACCGCGGCGGCGTCCGAGGGCAAGGCGAAGATCCTGTCCGAGCCGAAGATCGCCACTTTGAACAACCAGGCGGCGAACATCAACGTCACGACCCAGATCCCGTACGTGACCTCGAACGTGGCCTCGACCGGCGTGCAGACGCAGACGGTCAACTACGTGACCACGGGCATCCAGCTCACGGTCACGCCGAGCATCAATGCCGACGGCCGCATCACGCTGATGGTCAACCCGAACATCAGCCAGCCATCCGTGACGGCCGCGGGCAGCACGCAGACCGGCGCGCCCGCCGTCGACTCTCGTAACGCCACGACGACGGTGCTCGTGCGCGACGGCGAGACGATCGTGATCGGCGGCCTCATCACCGACAACCTTCAGGACACGGTCTCGAAGGTTCCCCTGCTCGGCGACATTCCGATCCTGGGCTGGCTGTTTAAGAAGAAGACCAAGACCCGCGTCCGCGCGGAGCTCCTGATCTTCGTGACGACGAGAATCCTGCCCGACTAGTGGTTGCCGGCCTCGTCGGTTCCGTCGTCGCCTCGGGGCTTCTGCTGAGAGGGGCGTGGGATCTTTGGGCGCAGTCGCTGGTCCTTCTCGGGCTCCTGACGGCCTCTGCGGCGTGGCTGTGCGCGGGCGTCGCGTCCGGCGGGCTGCCGCGCCCCGACTCGAAGCAGTTCTACGGAGCCGCGGCCCTCGTCGCCCTGTCCGCGTTGTCCGCGCGGCTCAGCCCCGTTCCGGCCTATTCGATTCCGGCTTGGTCGGCGGCCGCCGTCGGCCTGGCGCTGTTTCCGTTCATCTCGGTGCTCGACTCCGAGGGGCGCGCACGCGTCGAGAGCATTCTGCGGGCGGCGGGCTGGGTGCTCGTCCTCCTGGCCGCGCATCAGAGGATTCACGGCGACATCCGCCCCGCGGCGACCTTCCTGAATCAGAACGCCTTCGCGGGCGCGATACTGCTGCTGTTGCCCGTGGCGGCCCGCGCCGACGATTGGGCTCTCTCCGGGCTCCTGCTGCTGTGCTTGTGGTGGACTCGCTCCGTCGGAGCCTGGCTCGGCCTGTCTGTCGCCCTGATCCTGCACCGGCGCGCGGTGGGCGTCGTCGCGTTCTGGCTCGGCTCGGCCTCGGGTTTCATCGGCCTCGTCGCGGCCTACGCGAAGCTGCAGTCGCCGGACGTCATGCATCGCGTCGAGTGGTGGAAGGCGGCGTGGCGCATGGCGATGGACGCGCCCTGGCTCGGCTTGGGGCCCGGCGCGTACGCGTACGCGCTGCCGTCGTACGTCGCGCGGCGCCCGGAGCTCTCGTCTTTATTCGCGCACCAGTACTTTCTCGAGACCGCCGCGGAGCGCGGCTGGCCGTATCTCCTGTTGTGGGCCGCGGGGCTGATCTATCTTCTCAAGTCCGCGCCCGCCGGGCGGCGCTTCGGGCCCGTCGCGGCGCTGATCCACGGGCTTTTCGACTACGCGCTGTCCGTGCCCGGCGTCTTCTGGCTCTTCTGCGCGTCGACGGCGCTGGCGGCCCCCGACTCCGGGCGCTCCGTCAACGTGCCGCTGCGCTGGCGTCCGATTCTGTGCGCGGTCATCCTCGCCGTGGCGGCCGGCTCCGGAGCTGCCGTCTGGCGGGATTGGTCGGCCGACCGTCTGCGCGCCCAGGGGATCGCGTCCATCCGCGAGGGCCGCCTCGCGGAGGCGGAGACCCGGCTCGCCGCGTCCGAGGGCTTGTCGCCGCATCCCGAGGCCGCGCGCCTGCGCGCGGAGCTCATTCTGACGCGCGGCGGCTCGGAGGAGGAGGCGGCCGTTCTTTTGAGGCGCGCGATCGCTCTCGATCCCTACCGCGCCTCGAACCGCGCTCTCCTGGACGGACTGCAGAGGGCGCGTGAACGTTGAAAAGCGGATTTCTCCGGAGGCGTTCGTCGCCGCGGCGCTCGCGGGCTTCGTCGCGGCGCTGCTCGGCGGGGCGTGGGCGCGCGGGCAGACGGTGTTCTGGAGCGACCTGACGTATCTGCATCACGGCTGGCGTGCCGCACCCGCGATGCTCGTCGCGGCCGGACGCGCGCCGCTCTGGGAGCCGTCGCTGTACTTCGGCATGCCGATGGCGGGCTCGATGCAGGGGGGTCTTTTTTATCCGGGCGCCGTCCTTTATTATTTTTTCGGATTCGCGACCGCGACCGCCCTGTTCCAGGCCGCGCATCTGTTCACGGCCGGCTGGCTGTGCGCGCTGTGGCTGCGCTCCTGCCGGCTGACGTGGGGCGCGTGCCTCGGCGGGGCCCTGCTGTTCGCGTTCGGCGGCGTGATGATCGCGCGTCTTCCGTTTCTCAATCATCTCGCGACCTTGGCGTGGGCTCCGGCGCTGGCGCTCTTCTTCCGGAAGCCCGTGCCGCTCGCGCTCGCGCTGACTTTGATGGTCCTCGCCGGCTATCCGACGTTCATCCCGGGCTGCGCGGCCGCCGCGTGGATCGCGGCCTACGCGGCGCGCTCGCACGGCTGGTCGTGGAAGGGCGGAGCGCGCGACTGGGCCGCG
The DNA here is from genome assembly GCA_038211115.1 of Elusimicrobiota bacterium. Taxonomy (GTDB): domain Bacteria; phylum Elusimicrobiota; class Elusimicrobia; order UBA1565; family UBA9628; genus GWA2-66-18. The sequence continues at coordinate 8,688 of JBBQVX010000110.1, forward strand.
GCCGGCCTGCTCACGGGCGCGCTGGCCGCGGTCCAGCTCCTGCCCGGTCTCGAGCTCGCGGCTCACTCGCGGCGATCCGCGGGCGTCGGCCTCGCCGAGGCGCTGACGTGGGGATTTACGCCCCGCGATCTGCTCCAGTGGATCGGTCCGCTGGCCGTCGGCATGAAGAATTTCCATCCGGCGATCGACTGGTGGAGCTGCGTGTACGTCGGCGCCGCGGGGCTGTTCGCGGCCGCGTGCGGCGCCTTTTTCGTTCCCCGGCGGCGGTCTCTCGTCCTCGTCGCGGCGCTGGCCGTCGTCGTCGTGCTGACGCTTGGCGCGTCGAATCCGCTTTCCGCCGCGCTGTGGCGCGGACTGCCGCCGCTGCGCTTCGTGCGCTACCCGGGCAACCTCGCGTACATCGCGCTGCTTCCGTTGGCGGCGCTGGCGGCGGCGGGCTTCTCGAACCGGCGCGCGGGACCGGCGTTCGTGCTGCTGTCCGCGTTGGAGCTGCTGACGCTCGGCCGTTCGGCGACGCCGCTCGCGCCGCGGGGCCTGTTCGCCGAGCCCGGCCCGCTCGTGCGGGACCTGCAGGAGGAGCTGGGGGACGCGCGCTATCTGATCTCGCCGAAAGCACTGCAGGCGTCGAGAGGCGCTGACGTCTCCGACTGGAAGCAGCGCCTGTACGGCCTCACGAACGCGCCGTACCGCCTGCGCTCGGCCGCCAACTTCGGCGAGCCGCTGGTCCCCGCCGCGTCGTACGCGGCGATGGACGCCCTTCTGAGCCTGCCGAACGCGGACGCGGCGGCCGGCTGGATGCCGTGGGTCGGCGCGTCGCGGCTGCTGACCCCCGATCCCACGAGCTCGTCGAGGCTGACGGCCGAGAAGCGCGCGCTGTGGGAGATTTCGAAGGTCCGCGTTCCCGTTGCCCTCGCCTATCGCCTGACGCCGAAGGACGGCGCGGCTTTGCCCGCGGCATGGCCTGCGGTTCCGCCTGACGCCGCCCGCTCGCCGCTTACGGTGCGCCGCGAGCGCGAGGACCGCTTCGAGATCTCCGGCGAAGGCGCGGGCTGGGCCTATGTCGCGGAGCCGCGATTCCCCGGCTGGAAGACCGTGCTGTCCGGGGCGGGCGGCGAGCGGACCGTCGTGCCCGAACCGGCGCTCGGCGCGTTCCAGAAAGTCGAGACGCCGGACGGGCCTTGGACTTTGCGCTGGAGCTATGAGCCCGCGCCGTGGCGCTGGGGCCTGCTCGTAGCACTCGCCGCGTGGACAGTGCTCGCGTGGTCTTGGTATCATCGAGCCGTCGCCACTGGAGAGACTCGATGACCCGCCGGGACCTCATCGTCGTCGGGGCCCTCGCGGCCGCCGTGCTCGCGCTGACCGCGTCCGTGTGGGCGCATCCCGGCAGGGCCTTTTTCAACCACGGCGACCTCTATGCCTACCACTGGCCGCTGCGCCATCTGACCGCGGCCGCGCTCATCGAGGGACGGCTTCCTTTCTGGAACCCGTACATCATGCTCGGCGTGCCGCACGCGGCGAATCCGCAGGCCGCGCTCTTCTACCCCGCATCGGTGCTCGGCTTTCTGCTGCCCGTCGTGACGGCGCTCGTCTGGGACCAAATTCTTCATCTGCTGTGGGCCGGGCTCGGCGCGTTCCTGCTCGCGCGCGCGGCGCGCCTGCCGCGCGCGTCCTCGGCGGCGCTAGCATTGGCCTACGCGCTCTCGCCGTTCTTGATCTACCGGGTGACGGCGGGCATTCCGACGCTCGTGGCGGCGCTGTCATGGGCGCCGTGGGCGTGGCTCGCGTGGCTTTACGGCTCGGCGCCGCTGCTCGCCGCCGTCTTCGCGCTGCAGTTCTTCTCCGGCCATCCGCAGTTCCTCGTGATCAACGCCGCCGCGATGGGCGTCTGGTCCGCCGTCCGCCCGTCGCGCGGGCCGCTCTGGACGCGGCTGGCGGCCGGAGCGGGCGGAGCGCTGGCGCTCGCGGCGGTGCAGTGGCTGCCGACGCTCGAGCTGCTGCGCGGCTCAAGCCGCTCCGACTGGCCCGCTCAGTTCCGCGCGGCCTATTCCCTGCGCTTTCAGGACCTGCTCCTCTGGCTTTCGCCGGGCTCGTTCGGTACGCCGCTCAACGGCCGCTGGGAGGACGCGACGTCCGTGTTTTATGAGAGCGGCGGAGTGTGGCTGGGGGTGATCGCGCTGTCGCTGGCCGTCGCGGGCCTCGCGCGTTCCCGCGCGCGGCTCGGGCCGGTTCTGCTCGTGCTGATCGGGGCGGTCTTGGCGCTCGGCGCCAACGGCCCGCTCGCTCCGCTGCTGAACGCGCCCGGCTTCTCTTATCTGCGCACGCCCGCGCGCTGGTCTTTCCTGTCCTTGTGGGGCCTCTGGCTGCTCGCGGGCTCGGGCGCGCGCGCGCTGTCCGGGACGCCCAGGTCCGCAGCGGCACTCTCGCTCCTTCCGCTGCTGGCGCTGGCCGAGCTCGCGTTCTGGGACTCGTCCTTCCTCAAGTCCGCGAACTCCCGCGTGTTCACGTCCGCGAGCCCCGCCGTCGCGGAGCGCCTGGCCGGCCGCCCGTCGCGGATGCTCACCGATCCCGCGCTCGCCAACCCGAACAAAGCGGCCGCGTACCGGATGCGCAACGCCAACGGTTACGAGGCGTTTTATCCCGCGACCACGGCGCTCTGGGCCGCCGAAGCCGAGGGCCGTCCGGCCGCGGATCCGAGCTGGGTGCTCGTGTCGCGCTGGAAATCGGACGCGGCGTCCCGTGCGGGCGTCTCGGC
>JBBQVX010000111.1:0-11373 GCA_038211115.1 Elusimicrobiota bacterium
GACGTGGCGGATCTTCAGCGCCTTGAGCGCGTCGGAGAAGCGACGCGCGCCGAGATGCAGATGGAACTCGTCCTTGACGCCCGCGTCGAACCACAAGGTCTTCATGCGGCGTAGCGCGCTGACGTGCTTCGCGGCGGCGTGAATCGGATCGAGAGCCTGCCAGCGCTTCCAGACCGCGGGAACGAGCTCGCCCGTGCGCGGGTCGCAGGGCAAGTCGAAGCCGAGCGGGGATTTCTCGTTGGGCGAGTAGCACGCCGACATCGCGACGAGGTTGATCGCCTCGTGGCTGAAACCATCCTTCGTGCGCGACTTAAGGAACGCCTCGACGAAGCGCTTCGGCGAGCCGCCGTAGCGTCCGAGTTCGGTCGCGAACTTATACATGTCCGAGCCGTAGCCCGCCTCGAAGCCCATGTCGCCGGAGTGGCTGACGCAGTGGCCGAACACCTCGGGGTGGCGCATCGCCAAGGTCAGCGCGCCGAAGCCGCCGGAGGACTTGCCGATGATCGCGCGGCCCTCGGGGTGGCGCACCGTGGCGTGCTTGTCGTCGATGAAGCCGACGACCTCGTAGACGACGAAGTCCTCGTAGCGGCCGGTCGACGATGAGTTCAAATACTGCGAGCCGCCGTACGCCGTGAAGCCGTCCACGATCACGACGATCGCCTCGTGAGCCTTGCCCTCGGCGATGAGCCGGTCGAAGCGCTCGGCCAAATTTTCCTTCCACGGATTGTAGTTGAGCGCGCCGCGCGCGGTGCCGGTGAACCCCGGCAGGTAATAGAGGACGGGGTAGCGGCGGCCGCGTGCGGTTCCGTACGACGGCGGCAGGTAGACCGGGATGTCGCGGCGGCGCGGGTCTCCGAGCGGGTTGTCCTTGAGCACGATGCTCGAGATGGTCTCGATCTGGACGCGGCCTTTCATCAGGATTCCCCCAAAGCGCGGCGCAGGGCCCCGCCGTAGCGCGCGAGCGACGCGCGCGCCTGCGAGACGTTCAGGCGCTTGCGCGCCATGACGACGGCGGTCTTCACGCTCCCGCCCGACGCGCGGAACAGCGTGCGGGCGCGGGCCGGGGGCACGCGCCCGAGATCGGCGACGACGCGCTCTCCGCGCAGGCGGAGCTTGCGCGAGGTCGGCTTCAAGTCCACCATCCAGTGGTCGTACACTTTGCCGATCTTGATCATCGCGCCCGTCGTGAGCGCGTTCAAGACGAGCTTCGCGGCGGTGCCCGCCTTCAAGCGCGTCGAGCCGGTCACGACCTCGGGGCCGACGAGCGGCGCGATCACGATGTCGGCGTGGCGGCCCTTGGGGCGGCCGTTCGAGGTCACCAAAATCGTCGAGGCCCCGCGCTTCTTCGCCTCGGCGAGGGCCGCGCGGACGAACGGCGTCACGCCGCTCGCGGCGACGCCGATGACGGAGTCGCCCGGGCGCACCGTCGACGCCGCCTTGCGGCCGAGCGAAGGCTCATCCTCCGCGCCTTCCTTGGCGCGGAACACGGACCGCTTGCCGCCCGCGATGACGGCGCGGATCTGGCGCGGCGTGGTGTTGAAGGTGGGCGGGCACTCCGCCGCCTCGAGCACGGCCAGGCGTCCGCTCGTGCCGGCGCCGAGCAGCAGCACCGAGCCGCCGGACGCGAGCGTCTTCGCGAGCGCGTCCACGCCCCGGGCGAGCTCGCCGGCGACGCGCGCGACGGCCGCCGGGACGAGACGGTCCTCGTCGATGATCAGGCGGACGATCTGCGCGGAGGACTTCACGTCGATGTTCCGCGTGCGCGGGTTGGCCTGCTCGGTGGGCAGACGCGCGTAGGCTCTGGCGGAGAGAAGACCCACCCTAGTCGTCGTTGTCGTCGCCCGGCTGGACGGCGGGCGACGGCGTGCCGGTGTCGTCGATGAGCGTCTTGTCCTTGAGCTCGCGCGTCTTGTCCATGCTCGTGGTCCCGCCCGTCAGCGGCTCGGTCGAGACGGCCGGCAGCTCGGGCGCGATCGGGTTGCCGAGCCAGTCGATGACCTGGCCGACGAGCGCGCGCTGCGCCTTGAACATGCGCGTGCCGCGCTCCTGGGGGACCATGATCAGAGTGGCGTGGCGCTCGCCGACGGCGGCCTTGGCGAACGCGTGGAGAATCGGGACCTCTTTCGCGGAGCGCTTGTCCGCCTCGGAGCAGACCATCAGCACGGGCGTCGGGGTCGCGCGCTTGAGGGCGCGCAGCGCGTTCGGCGTGAGCACCTCCTGCCAGCGCATGCCCGGAGAGAGCATCACGACGAGCGGCACTTTCTGGTGCGTCGCCGCGTAGCGGATCGCGATGCTGCCGCCGACCTCGGAGCCGATGAGCCCGATCGAGTCCTCGGGCACGCCCTGGCCCGCGAGCCAGCCGACGGCGGCCTCGGCGTCGCGCGACATATCGGCGAAGTCGTTCGCGGTCGGCGTCGCGCGCAGCTTCTTCCAGGTCAGCTCCTCGCCGGAGGGGCTGACGCGGCTCTCGCCGTGGCCGCGCAGGTCGATGGCCATCACGCCGTAACCCGCGCGGACGAGCGGGAACGCCAGACGCTTCCAGTCCTCTTTGCGCTGGCCCGTGCCGTGCAGCAGCAGCAAGGTCATCTTTCCGGGCACCGACGGCGCGAACTTCGCCTTCAGCGTCCAGCCGTCGACGGTCTTGAGCTCGACCGGCTCCCCCGGAAGCGAAGGGCCCGACGGCTTGGCCGGAGCCTTCGCCGCCGCCTTCGGGGCCGGCGCGGCCGAAGCCGCGATGGACAGCGCCGCGACGAGCAGAACCGCTTTGATCATGGCCTTAGGGGATGATTTCTTCTTTCTTGAACCAGAGCGCGACTTCCTTCGCCGCGTCCGTCGGGTCCGAGGAGGCGTGGATCACGTTCTCGAACTGCTTGGAGACGCTGTTCATGCGGCCGAACGAGCCGCGGATGGTGCCCGAGGCGGCAGCCTCGGGGTTCGTGGCGCCCGCGACGGCGCGGACGGCCTTGATCGCGTTCTCGCCGCGGTAGCAGAGGGCGAGGATGCGTGAGTCCTTGATGCCGTGGTATCCGCCGCGGATGTACTTGATCAGGTCCTCGAAGAAGGGCTTGTCGGAAAGCGACGAGTAGTGGTCGCGCGCGAGCTTGTCGCTGACGCAGATCATTTTCGCGCCGACCATCTCGAGGCCGGTGGCGTCGAGGCGGTCGATGGTGAGGCCGGTCAGCTTGCGGAAAGCGCCGTCCGGCTTGATGAGGATGAGCGTCTGTTCGATGGCCATGAGCGGATCATAGCGCATAGGCCCCCTTTAAAGGAAGAGGCCCCCCGTCGCCGGGGGGCCTCTGACGAAACGGCAAGGGCTGGATTAGGACTTCTTGGCGTCGGCGGCGACTTTCGCGAACTCGACGTTATACATGACGAGGCCCTTCACCGCGGCGTCGCGATAGGCGGCGCGATCAACAGTCATGGTGTAGGTGGCCGACTTCCGGTTCGTTCCGCCGACGCCGAAGGCCGCGAACGTCTTGGTCAGCGCGTTGGCCACGGTCGGCGAGGTGTCCGCGGTCTTCGCGATCGTACCGACGTTGTCGGACAGGCCGAATACGGCCTTCTTCAGCTTGGCGTTGCCCCAGGCACCGCCGTGCGTCATGAATGCCACGTAGCCCGAAGTGAGGGCCATCGAAGGGAATAGCGTGAGCTTCGCGTTGCTTGAGCTGGTTTCGCTCCTGGCGAGCGGGCTCGAGATGATGAAGGTCGGGATGAGCAAGGTTCCTTCCTTCAGCGTCGACTTCCCGAAGTGCTGGTACGGCGAGACGATATTTCCGCCCATGCCGGGCTTGATGGCCATCTCGTCCGTCGGGGTGACGACCAACTGGCCCGCGTCCACGGGAAGGCCGTAGGCCTCGTCCTTGCTGTAGCGCGCCAGGCCGGTGATCTGATCCTTGATGTCGTCGTAGGTCAGCACCTTGTAGCCGGCGGCCCGCAGCTTGGCGACGAAGTCCTCGTACGCGGCCTTGGCGATCTCCTGAGCGAGCGCCTTGTCGACGCCGTTGATCTTGTACTTGAGCGTCACGCGGGCGTTGCTGGTGTCGCTGCTGAAGGTATTCTTGTCGGAGACGGCCGACGCCGCGCCGTCGACGGTCAGGCGCAGGTACGAGGTGGGCACGACGAGCGTGTCGGAGTCGCGGAAAGTCTTCGCGCCGCTCACGTCGAGCATGACGGCGGTGTTCGGGGGCGGGTCCTTCATGATGCCCGTGGCCTTCGCGAGGCCGCAGCCGGCGGCTCCGAGCGCGCCAAGCAGGACGATGGCGCTGACGATCTGATTAATTCGCTTCATGACTAGCACCTTCATGTTGTGGAAATTTAACAGCGGGGAAGTTTAACACATTCCCCGATTATCGGGGGGCGGGAAGCGCACGCGAGAGCTGGCCGGCAAGGAAATCGGCGATGACGCCCGCGTCGAAGGGCCACGCGTACTCGACGACGACGCCCGGATGCTTCTTCCGGGCCTCGAGGACGATGCCGGGGATCTCGCACTCGGCGTGGATGCCGCCGCGCGTGAACATCGTCGAGATCAAGCTGATCCGGGTGAAGCCTTCCTTAACAAGACCCTCGATCGCGTCCTCGACGGACGGCGAGCAGAACTCGTTGTAGGCGGTCACGAGCCTGCGGCCGCCGAGCTTGGGGCCAAGGGCCTTCGCGATCTCCTCGACGCCGTATTTATAAGGATCGGTCTCGGGCGTGCGCGGCCATTCGCGCACGAGCTTGTCGAGCTCGGCTTCGCGCGCGCTCATGACCGTCTCGCGACGGGCCTGGCGCTCGCCCTCGAGCCGCTTGAGCTCGCCGACCGCCGGCTTGGGCGTGTCGGAGGCGGTGCCGCCGTGACCGATGAGAACGACCGCCTCTTTGTGCGCCATGAACGGATTATATATCTTTGACCATGCCCCCCTGGCTCCTCGTCCTGGCGCTCGCCGTCCCGGCGGCGTCCGCCCCGCCCGAGAGCGAGCGCGAGATGGCCGGCGTCGTGGACCTGTTCTACGACATGCAGTTCGACAAAGCCCGGGCCGCCGCGGACGACCTCGCCCAACGCCTTCCGCACCATCCCGCCGGCGTCTTCTACCGCGGCGTTTCCTCCTATCAGCGCTGGGTCGCCGAAGGCATGCGCTCGACCGACACCTACCGCGCGTTCGAGATCGACAACGAGGCCGCGGAGAAAGCGTCGAAAGCGCTGATGAGCGCCAATCCCGCGGAGGCCCACTATTACCTCGGCGCCACGCTCGGCTTCCGCTCGCGCGCGAATATGGCGCAGAAGAAGTATTTCCGCGCCCTGCCCGACGGCGCCGCGTCGATCAAGCACTTAAAGAAGGCGCTGGCGCTCGATCCCGAGCTGGCCGACGCGCGCCTCGGGCTCGGCATGTACCACTACTTCGCCGCGCGCATGCCGGCGGGCGCCAAGCCGCTCGCCTATCTGCTGGTCGGAGAAGGCGCCGACCGCAAGCTCGGCCTCTCCGAGCTGTGGAGCGTCGCCCGGTCGAGCGGGATCGCGCGTATGGAGGCCCGGTCCGTGCTCGCGATCATCCTGTCGAAAGACGACGAGGCCGATTGGGCCGGCGCCGACGCGCTCCTCGCGGAGCTCACCGCGCGCTATCCGCACAATCCGATCTACCGCCTGCGCCGCGCGTACGTCGCGGAACGCCGCGGCGACTACGACGCGGCGGCGAAGCTCGCCGACCCGGACGGACGCTGGTTCCAGTCGCTGCATCCGTCGGTGCGCTCGTCCGCGCGCGCATGGGCGCTGTACCGCGCGGCCGAGAGCCGCCTGCTGCAGGGCCGCGCCGCCGAGACGGAGGGCTGGCTCAAGGCGCTCGACGAGGTCCCGCACCCGCGCGGCATGAAGGACTGGGTGCTCCTGCGCCGCGGCAACCTCCTCGATTTCCAAGGGAAGCCCGCCGAGGCGGACGCATTCTACGCGCGGATCAAGGACAAGACGCCCGCCGGCCTCGCCGAGCGCTTCCGCAAAGAGCGCTACCCCGCGGGCCCCAAGGACGCCGCGCCGTACTTCACGGGCTACTGATGCGCTCCCTCTATCTCGTGGGCCCCACGGTCGACGCGCTCGTGATGGGCGCCGCGTCCATCGCGCTGTACGCGTTCTGCCTCGCGTTCGAGGGGCGGGCGGGCGGCGCGATGATGAGTTCCGCTTGGGAGGCGACGGCGGTTCTCGTCGCGGCCTTCAACGGCTCCCACTTCGCCGCGACCTCCTACCGCCTCTACCGCAGCCCGCAGGCGATGCGCCAGTTCCCCCTGACCGCAGCGCTCGTGCCCGTCGTCGTCCTCGCGGGCGTCGCCGCCTCGTTCCGCTGGCCGCTCGCCGTCGCCCCGTATTTCATCAAGCTGTTTCTGCTGTGGTCGCCGTACCACTACAGCGGGCAGACGATCGGCCTCTCGGCTCTGTACGCGCGCCGCGCCGGGATCACGCTCGAGCCCGTCGAGCGCAAAGCGCTCGACGTCTTCGTGTTCGGCACCTTCCTCGCCTCGGCCGCGCGCGCCGAGGCTCAGATCAATCGCTTCGACTACCTCGGGATCGCGTATCCCTCGTTCGGCCTCCCCTCCTGGGTCGCGTGGGCGTGCGCGACCGTCATGGCCGCGGGCGCCGTCGCGTTCCTGTTCCTCGCCGCGCGGCGGCGCTCGCGGGGCCAGGGGCTGCCCTGGATCGTCTTCGTAGCGCCCGCGGCGCAGTTCACGTGGTTCATCCTCGGCCCGCGCTCGGCCTTGTACTACCCGCTCGTGCCGATGTTCCACGGCGCGCAGTACCTGTTCGTTTCCTGGTTCCTTCACCTGCAGGAGCGTCGGCTCGAGGGCGCTCCGCGCTCGCTCATGGGCGCCGCGACGGAGACCGCCCGCTGGGGCGGCTGGAGCCTGGCCGGCTACTTCGTCCTGTTTCTCGGGGTGCCGCTGCTGCTCGCCAGGACGACGGGCTATTCGTTCTTCTTCACGACCGCCGTGTTCACCGGAGGCGTGCAGCTCCACCACTTCTTCGTCGACGGCGTGATCTGGCGGCTACGGACTCCGCACCTGTCCAAGGCGATGACGGCGCCGCTCTCGGCGGCCGCCGGGTGAGGGCCTTCCTGCTCGCGGCTCTCTTCGCCGTCCCCGCGTCGGCGGCCCCCGCGCTGCGTCCGGAGCGGATCGTCCTGCGCACGGACGCCGGTGACCTGGTCCTCGCGTTGTACGCGGCGGCTCCGAAGCACGCGGCCAAGCTGCTGGCCCTGTTCCGCGCCGGCGCCTACGACGGCGCGCCCGTCACGAAGATCGACGCGCTGCGCTTCGCGGCGATCGCGAGCGCGCCCGGAACGAAGGCCTCGCGCCTGCCGGTCGAGAGCGGGGGCCCGCACCGCGCCGGTGTCATCGCGATGGCGCATCAGCGCGGGGACCCGGACGCGGGCGAAACCGCCTTCATCATCCTGTTCGCCGGCATGCCCAGCATGGACGGAAGCTTCAGCTCCGTTGGAGAGGTCGCCGGCGGACAAGACGTTCTCGAGGCGCTGCGGGCGGCGCCAGTCGATGCGGAGTCGCGTCCCGCCCGGCCACTCGCGATCCGCGGTTCGATGGTGCTGGCCTCGGAGGCGGCGCTCGCGAAGACGGCGCTACGCGGCCCCGATCGCGCCGCGCTCGGCCTCGACGATGCGGCATCGCGGCGGCGCGCGCTCCTGCTCTTCGGCATCCTCGCCTTCGCGCTGGGCGCGGGGTTATGGCTGAAAGGAAAGCCAGTGTGGTCGTCCGCGGGCCTCCTCGCCTGCCTCGCCGGTTACTTCGCCGCGTTCGCGGCCCTCGCGGATTACTCCGCGTCGCATCCGGGACTGGCCGTGCTCCTCTTCGCGTCGACGGTCGGCGTATTCCGCCTCATGGGCCGCTTCGAGCGCTAACGAAAGAGAAATCGAGTGTCAGGCTTGCCGGATTCCAGTGTTTGTCCGGACATACCGGCTCACCGAACTCGGCGCGGCGTTGAGCCATCGGCCGATAGCCATCAGAGAATGCCCGCTCTTGAACGCATCCCGAGCGAGCAACCGTTTGGCCTCGACGACTCGACGGCAACGGATGTCCGATCTCAATTCATCGATGCGGACGCCGGTTCGCGCGGCGACCGTTAACCCAAGGTCCGCGATTCCGATTTTATCTTCCTCCCGGGTCAGATCGGCATTTTCGGCTGTCTGCTTAGGCCAGGGATCGAAATCGGCGAGATCGGCTTCATAGTCGTTCGCCTCACTTCGGCCCTTGAAACTCGACCACCGCCAATCTTGCGGCCTCGATACGAGCCCGGCCCGCACGGGGTTCAAATGAATGTATCGGATCAGCGTCGCCAAATAGGCGTCATTGAGGCAAAGAATCGCCTTATACCTCGCCTGGAACAAGTGCCCGGCCCGATCGTGGCGGCGGTTAAAGACGAGCGAGTAGCTCGTCAACAATCGATGCATGACCGAGGCCAGCGCCACCGGTCCAACCCTGATGGCGAGATGAAAATGATTTCCCATCAAGCAGTAAGCGAAAACCTCCGCGGAGGCCTCCTTCAGAATACGGTTCATTCCGTTCAGGAAGGATGTTCTGTCTCGATCATCCTGGAATATTTCTCGCCCATCAACTCCGCGAGCCATCACGTGATAGATGGCGCCGTAATAATGAATTCGAGGATCTCTACCCATGCCAATCATACGATCGAGGACCCGGAATTGTTCCCTGCCGAATACTGGAATCCGGCAAGCCTGACACTCTCTTAGTCGAATGTTTTGTCGGCGAAGCGGTCCTTCTCCGACCAGAACGCCCGGAAGCCCGCGCCCGAAGCAGCGACGCGCGGATGATTGCCCTCGGCTTTTCCGGACAGGCGGACGGGCTTGGACCACGCCTTGCCGTCGCTGACCGCGCCCCAGATTCCCCCGTCCTCGTCCCAGACGGCGGCGAGCCGCGGGCCGGAAGAGGTCATATCCGCGTGCTTGGCCCCGGCGCCGCCGAGCTTCACGGAGCGGCCCCAGGTCCGGCCGTCCGGCGAGGCGAACACGTACAGGCCCGCGTCGGCGTCCTTCCCGGTCCAAACTAAAGCGCTCACGCCGCTCCCCGTCGAGGCGAGCGCGCCGCCGACGTGCGGGCAGCCGTTGAAGCCCCAGCCGAAGGGGCCGGCGGCGCCGGACTTGCTCCACGTCTTGCCCGCGTCGCGCGAGACGACCGCGTCCATGTCGCGCGGATTTTTGCCGCGGTAGAGCGCGTACACCGCGCCGTCGCCGGGCGCTAGGGCCGCGTTCCAGCAGCACTCGCACGCGTCCGGATCGAGAGTCATGGGCTTCGACCAGGTCCGGGCCCCGTCGGTCGAGCGAGAGGCGAGCACCTTCGAGTTCGTCTCGCGGTCGAGCCACACCGCGTGCAGGACGCCCGACGAGATCGCGAGCGCAGGAAAGCGGCGGCCGAAGGATTTCTCCCCCGACGGGCTGGCCGCCTCCTGCCAGGACCGGCCGCCGTCCGTCGAGCGCGCGACCGCCAAGGGGCCCGAGTTGTACGGGCCCTTGCCCGGGCGCGCCCACAGCGCGTACACGGAGTCCCCTTCGGCGGCGACGCGGGCGTCTCCGGCGCCGAACCGATAGGCCGGGCGGCCGCCGTCCACGCGCGCGGGCGCGGTCCAGGTCCTGCCCCCGTCGTCGGAGCGGCGGTACGTCAGCGGAACCTCCGCCCCGGCCTCCGCTTCGAGGCGGTGCACGCGGCCCTTGTCGGCGTAGACGTCGAAGCCGCCGGGCGCGGCCGACGCGGCCGCGGCGAGAAGCGCTAGAAATTGAATGATCATGATTCCTCTCAGAAGTGAAGCGTGACGCCGCCGTACGCGGAGCGCCCTTGCCCCGCGAAGAACGCCTGCTTGGCGAGAAGGTTCGCGGGCGTGTCCGTATTCGAGTCCGAGACCGTGACCGCCGAGCCGTCGTAGGCCTTGTTCATCACGTTGCGCAGGTCGAAGGTCAAGGTGATCCGCTTGACCTTGCCCCATGACACGTCCCTCTTCCAGTGCACGTTCACGTTGAGCAGAGTATATTGCTTCGCGCGCAAGGTATTCGCGTTGTTGACCGCGTAATCCGAGACCTGGTTCGCCTCGAGCCAGCCGCCGGGCAGGCCGGGCTTGTCCCAGCCCGCGCGAAGGTTGGCGACCGAGCGCTCGACGCCGGGCAGGCGGGAGCCCGCGCGGTCGATCGACACCCCGCCGCCGACCGACTCGTTGAAGGTCTTGTACACGTGGTCGTTGAAGGTCCACGCTCCCGCCAGCAGCCAGCCTCTGGGATCATGCCAGTCGGCCCATAGCTCGACGCCGCGATGATCGGCGCGCGGCGCGTTCGCGGTGAAGGCGTTAAGGCCCGCGGCCGGCGTCTGCGTGACGAATTCATTCCAGTAAATCTCGTAGTAGGCCGCCGCGTCCCACGACAGCCCGCCGTCCTTTCCGCCCGCGCCGAGTTCGAAGCCGAGGTTGCGCTGGGGCTTAAGGCCGGTGTTGTTGCCCGATAGGCCGTCCTGCGTCGTCGTCAGCTGCCCGATGCTCGGCGTGCCGTAGCCCATGCCCGCCCGCGCGCGGCCGGTCCATGACTGCCGCTTGTAGTTCAGCGCGAGCTCCGGTGCCGCGTTATAGAACAGGCGGTCCGCGTCGACGCGCGAGTAGACCTCCGGCGCGACGCGCGTCTGCACCGCCGCCTTCACCTGCGACTGCTCCGCGCCGAGCCCCGCGATCGCGGTCCAGCGCGACGTCAGCTCGAGCTCCTCGCGGACGCGGAGTCCCATGTTCTGGTGGAAGCCGCGCGTGTTCGACTGCAGCGCGCCGCGCGTGCCCGCCGAATCGGCGAGGTTCCGGAAAGCCGAGCTCTCCTGCTCCATCTTGTTGAAGAACACGCCGCCGTAGTGCTTGGCGCTCATCCCGCCGAGAGAGCCCTCGCGCGTCACGTCGGCGTACTGGTGGAAATTCGGGTTCACGTTGTCCGTGATCGTCCCGAACGTCTGGTTGATGTCCTTGACGTCGTACTCGCCGAGGAACCGCCAGCCGGTCTCGGGATCGAGCTGCTGCTCGTAGCGCCCTCCGATGATGGTCCGACGGTCCCGGCGATTCTGCGACGCCTGCTGGGCGGTCACGTTGCCGACGCCCGTCACGTTCGTGATCCCGGCGGAGCGGGGATCGTCGTCCATCTGCGCGCGCGACAGGCGGCTCGGGACTTGAGCCTCCATGTCGTTGTTCAGGAACTTAAAGATCACGGTGCGCGACTCGTCGAGATAGAACCTTCCGACCAGGTTCTCGGTCACGGTCTTGTAGCCGTTGTGGTAGGTGTAGCCGTCGGCGCGGATATGGCTGACGAACGCCGAGTACTCGAACGCGCGGGTGCGGCGGCCGAGATGCAGGCGCTCGTTCTGATA
>JBBQVX010000112.1:0-11357 GCA_038211115.1 Elusimicrobiota bacterium
GTTCGACGGCGCCGACGTGAAGGGCTACGATTTGATCGTCCCGATGTGCGAGACCTACCCGCGCCTCATGCGCCTCAAGAAAATCGAGGCCGAGACCGGCGTCGTGACGGTCAACCCCGCCGACTCCGTCCTCGGCTGCTATCGCACGCGCATGCTCGAATCCTTCGCGAAGACGCCCGGCTTATCCTATCCGTCCACCGAGGTGCGCCGCACGACCGCGGAGGCGAATAAGAAGGCGCCCGATTTCGAGGCCGCCGGCGGCTGGTGGCTCAAGCGCGGCGACGTGCACAATACGTGCGCCTACGACGTGGTGTTCGCGAAGGACTGGGACGAGGCCGAGAAGATCCGGCGCGAGTTCGAGAGCCGCGAGATCAAGGATCTGGCGATCCAGCGCCACACCGACGGCGACCTCATCAAGTTCTACGGCGTCGGCCCCGGCCAGTGGTTCACCTGGTTCTATCACGACCCGTCCACCGCGCGGCGCCTGCCCTTTGAGCTCGAGGACCTCGCCGCCCAAGCCGAACTCGCCGCGAAAGCGGTCAAGGTCGAGGTGTTCGGCGGAGACGCCATCGTGACTCCCGACGGAAATATTTATATCATCGACATCAACAGCTGGCCGAGCTTCGCGCGCGTTCGCGCCGAGGCCGCGGTCCAGATCGCCCGCCGCCTGCGCCTGCGCCTGCGCCAGGTGGCCGGCAGGAAGAGATGAAATGATCAATTCGACCATGACGGACGCTCCCTATTCCGCAGGGCCCAAATCCAAGGCGTTGTTCCTGGAGGAACAAGAGTACATCGCTCCCGGCCTGCAGACGATCGCGCTGTACGCCCAGCTCGCCATCGACGGCGGCAAGGGCGCGTCGCTGCGCGACGTCGACGGCAAGGAGTATCTGGATCTCGTCGCGGGCATCGGCGTCGCGTCGCTCGGCTACGGCCATCCGGAGTGGGCGAAGGCCGTCGGCGAGCAGGCCGCGAAGACCGCGGTCGGTTCGTTCACGTCGCCGCACCGCGTCAGCTTTCTAAAAACGCTCGCCTCCGTGACGCCGAAGGGCCTCACGCGTTGCCAGCTCTACTCATCAGGCGCCGAGGCCGTCGAGGCCGCGCTGCGCCTCGCGAAATCGAAGACCGGCAAGTTCGAGGTCGTCGGTTTCTGGGGCGGCTTCCACGGCAAGACGCAGGGCGTTATGGGCCTGCTCAACGACGGCTTCAAGAACGGCTACGGCGCGACCGCTCCCGGCCTGCACCTTTCGCCTTATCCCGATTCGCGCAACTGCCCGTTCGGGACGAAGGAGCCTCACGACTGCGGCGCCCATTCCCTTTCCTTCCTGCGCGAGAAGCTCAAGCGCGAGACGACCGGCTCCGTCGCCGCGATCATCCTAGAGCCCGTGCAGGGCACCAACGGCAACGTGATCCCGCCCGCCGGCTTCTTCAAGGGCGTGCGCGACCTCGCGAAGGAGATCGGCGCCGTGTTTATCTCCGACGAGATGATCACCGGCTTCGGCCGCACCGGCAAGATGTTCGGCTGCGACCACGAAGGCGTGATCCCCGACATGATGACGATCGGTAAAGGCTTCGGCGGCGGCTTTCCCGTCTCCGGCGTCGTGACGAGCAGCGACATGGCCTCGGCGAAGCCGTGGTCGAACCCGTCGGGCTCGTCCTCGAGCTACGGCGGCAACCCGCTGGCGTCGGCCGCCTGCGACACGACCCTTCAGATCATCCTGCGCGACAAGCTCGTCGAGAACGCCGCGACGGTCGGCGCCGCCATGCTCAAGCGCCTCGAGCAGATCCAGACGAAGCAGCCGCTGATCGGCTCTCTGCGCGGCCGCGGCCTCATGATCGGCGTCGACCTGGTCAACCCGAAGGACAAGAAGCCCCTCGACAAGGCGGTCTGCAAGGAGATCTTCGAGGAAGGCCTCAAGCGCGGCGTGCTGACGATGGCGTACAACCCGTCGTTGCGCATCAACCCGCCGCTCGTGATCACGGAAAAAGAAGCGTTGGACGGTCTAGACCGAATGGCCGAGGCGATGAGCGTCGTGGCGAAGAGGCGCGCGCTCTGAACAAGATTCGTTCCGTCGGCTTAGTCGGCTTCGGCGCGATCGCCGAGGGCGCGCATTTGTCGGCTTTGCGCTCATGCCGATTGTCTATGGATGCGGTCGCCGAGCCGAGCGCCGTTCGCCGCGAAGCGGCGAGCCGTTCGTTGCCGTCCGTGCGAGTCTACGAATCCGTCGAGGCCCTGCTGTCGTCCGAGAAGTCGTTGGACGCGCTCATCGTCTGCTCTCCCCCGAAGTATCACGCGGACGCGGTCTTGGCCGGAATCCGCGCCGGCCTCCACGTCCTCTGCGAAAAACCTTTGACCCTCGATCCCGAGGCCTTCGAACGGATTCAAACCGAATCCGAAGCGAAGAATGTCTGCGTTTACTCGATCAACAACTGGGCCTACTCTCCTCAATGGTCGCGCCTGCTCGAGATCGCCGCGTCGGGGCGCCTCGGCGCGATCCGTCACGCCGAGATCCGCGTCCTCCGCACGAAGCCGTCCGTCTCGGCACTTCCCGGCGATTGGCGCAAGGATCCCGCGATCTCGGGAGGCGGCATCTTCGTAGATCACGGGTGGCATAATCTCTACCTAATGCGTCGCCTGCTGGGTGTCGAACTTATGCTCGTCGACGTCGTGCTGCACCCGAAAGGCGCCGTCGATGAGACCGCGACCGCGCTGTTCGCGGCCCCGGCCGCGTCCGGGACCATGCATCTGTCGTGGCGCGCGGGCGAGCGGTCGAACTCCGCCTTCGTCGCCGGTGAAAAAGGAACCGCGGAGCTGCGCGACGACTCCCTGATCATCAAATCCGACGGCGTCGAGGAGACGACCCGCTTCCCCGAGAAGCTGTCCGGCGGCTCCGCCCATCCTGAATGGCTCGCGGCGATGTGGCCGTCTTTCGAGGCCGAATGCTCGGGAATCAAGCGCGGGGAGAATCTCGCCGAGGCCGCCTTCTGCCTCGCCGCGATCCGCGCGGCGTACTCCAAGGAGGCTTCGGCGCGTGTCTAACAGCCAGAACGTCTTCACGCGCGCGATCCTCTGGGTCGCCCACCCCAAGCTGCTGTGGCAGCGGGCCGGCGGCATGCTCGTCATCGAGCGCCAACTGTTCACGCTCTCTCGCGCCGGGATCAAGTCCGTCTTCATCGCGATGTCCAAACCGGACGACGCCCAGATCGGGATCCTGCGCCTGCCGCCCGAGCTCGAAATCAGCTGGGTGACGAAGAACTCGGCGGCGATGAGCGAATGCGCGCCGCCGTATCTCGGCGTCTCCGCCGACCACCTGATCCGGGTGGAGACCTTGGCCTTCCTCGCGCGCCAGCAGTACCCGTCGACGGTCAGCTACGACGACGCCTCCTCCCTCAGCGTCGTGCAGGTCATCCTCACCAGCGAGGACGTCGTCTCCCGCGCCCGCCAACCGCTGCCGGAAGGCGCCTGCATCCGCCTCGAGGCGCCGCTGTCCCAAGGCCCGGTCGTCGACTGGCTCATGGTCGCCGGACCCAAGCCGCAGGACGGCTTCATGGCCCGGCACTTCGACCGCCACCTGTCGCTGGCCGCCAGCCGCGCGTTGCTCGACACCGCGATCACGCCGAACCAGATGACCGTGTTCAGCACGATCCTGGGCCTGATCGGGGCGTCCTTCTTCCTCGGCGACACGCGCCTCGCCTACGTGTCGGGCGCCATGCTCGTCTGGCTGCACTCGGTGCTCGACGGGTGCGACGGTGAGCTCGCGCGCGTACGCTTTCAGGAGAGCCCGTTCGGCTCCGACCTCGATTTCTGGGGCGACAACCTCGTGCATCTGGCGTTGTTCACCTGCCTCGGCGTCGGCTTCTGGCTCGACGGCCACCATCGCACCTTGGCGCTCGCCGCGGTCGCGGACGCGGGCGTCCTCGCGTCAGCCTGGATCGCGTGGGAGCACCGCCGCGCCCGGCGCGCGGAGCTCGCGCGCGGCCCCGAGGCGGGCGTCGTCGACGAGCCAGCCGGCGACGGGTTCGAGTCGAAGCTGTCCCGCATCGAGAACGCGCTCGCCCAGCGCGACTTCATCTATCTGCTCGTGCTGCTGGCGTTCGTCGATATGGTGTACGAGTTCCTCTGGGCCGCCGCGATCGGCGGATCCCTTTACTTCATAGTCATGCTGTACCTCAGGAGAGTCAATCAAAATGAACAAGCACGACAGCCGTATCCAGCCCGCTAAAGGCAAGCTCGGCGTCCTTCTCCCCGGAATGGGAGCGGTGACCAGCACCTTCATCGCCGGCGTGGAGCTCGTCAAGAAAGGCCTCGGCACGCCCGTCGGCTCCGTCACGCAGATGCAGGCGATCCGCCTCGGCAAGCGCTACGAGAACCGCTCGCCCCTGATCAAGGATTTCGTTCCGCTCGCCTCCCTGAACCAGCTCGTGTTCGGCGGCTGGGACTTCTTCACCGACGACATGTTCGTCGCGGCGACGAAGGCCGGCGTCCTCGACGCGGCCAAGCTCGAGCCCATCAAAAAGGAGCTCTCCGCGATCAAGCCGATGTCCGCGATCTACGACGCGGCCTACATCAAGAACATCAAGGCGACGAACCCGAAGAAGGGCAAGACCAAGATGGACCTGGCCCTCCAGGTCATGGCCGACATCGAGAACTTCAAGAAGAAGAACGGCTGCGACCGCGTCGTCATGCTGTGGTGCGGCTCGACGGAGCGTCTGCCCGAGCATTCGAAGTGCCACGAGGACCTCGAGGCGTTCGAGCAGGGCCTCAAGGACAACGACCCGATGATCCCGCCGTCGATGATCTACGCGTACGCCGCGATCAAGCTCGGCATCGCCTACGGCAACGGCGCGCCGAACCTGTCGGCCGACATCCCGGCCTTAGTCGAGCTCGCCGAGAAGAATCAGTCCCCGATCTGCGGCAAGGACTTCAAAACCGGCCAAACCCTCATGAAGACCACGATCGCGCCGATGCTCAAGGCGCGCATGCTGGCGCTCTCGGGCTGGTACTCGACGAACATCCTCGGCAATCGCGACGGCGAGGTGCTCGACGATCCCGGGTCCTTCAAGACCAAGGAGCTCTCCAAGATGTCCGTGCTCGACACCATTCTTGAGCCCGAACTCTATCCCGAGCTGTACGGCAAGTTCCACCACAAGGTCCGCATCGACTACTACCCTCCCCGCGGCGACGCGAAGGAAGGCTGGGACAACATCGACATCCGCGGCTGGATGGACATGCCGATGCAGATCAAGATCAACTTCCTGTGCCGCGACTCGATCCTCGCGGCGCCGATCGTGCTCGACTTGGTCCTCTTCCTCGACTTGGCCAAGCGCTCCGGCCTCGGCGGCATCCAGGAGTGGCTCTCGTTCTTCTTCAAGAGCCCGCAATGCCGCGAGGACCTCAAGCCCGAGCACGACCTGTTCATCCAGCACCTCAAGCTCAAGAACACGCTTCGGGTTCTGATGGGAGAAGAGGTTCTCGACCACAGCGGCCTCGACTACTACGATCCGACGAAGACCGCGTCGGCCGCGCCGGCCCCCAAGCCCGTGGCGAAGAAGGCTAAGAAGGCGCTCGCCGGAAGATAGCTCACGAAGACGAAGGCCGGGCGGGGGGCGACCTCCGCCCGGCTTCTTTTTTGTAGCCTAGCGTATGATCCTTCTCCCCCTTCTCCTCGCGCTAAACGCCGCGGCTGCCGTCGCCCCGACACCTGTTCATGTGGCCCGGATCATGCCGGGCGGTGTGGCCGACGCAGGCCTGACTGTCCTCGCCACGCCCGCAGAGTCCTCGGTCAACCTATGGTCGCTCGAAACGGGCAAGCAGCTCGCGCACATCGCGATCCCGCTCATCCCGAGCAAGGGCCCAAATGACTGGAATCAAATCTGGATCCAGGCGGTCCGCCCCGACCTCGGTGCGGTTCTCATCAGCGTTGTCCACAACTTCGGGGGCACGGAAAAATTCTCCACGCTCAAAATGGCCACCGAGTTCTATCTCGTTTCAACGGGCGCATCGACGAATGTCAAGAAACTCTGGGCCATCGAGGGTCCTTGCGTCAACGGCCAGGCCGGGATCTGCACCGGCGTCGGCCGGTTCGAACCGCCGCATTGGATCGACTCCACACCCCCGATCGTGCACTTGCTCGTGCAGAAATACTACGCGGGACACCTGGACGACGTGCTCTATCGAGGCTGGGTCCGGGCCGCGTTCACATTCGACGGCAAAAAACTATTCGAAGACGAGACGGTGTACGACCACGACACCATCGTCAAAGGCTCCGGCAAGCTCGACGACACCTCCCCGCCCGAGGTGCACGTCGTCGCTGACGCGCAGAGTTGCGTGATCAAGCTCCGCGAGAAGCAGGTGTCGTTCCTCGATGGCTGCGTCGCCGAAGATGATCCAGCGGTCTCCGATGACGGCAAACGGGCCCTAAAGAACTACGGGCCGGTGTTTAAAGCCTGGGACGTCGCTACGGGAACGCTGCTGACAAGTTTGACCCCGGAAACGACGAACGACTGGAGCGAGAAAACTTGGACGGAGAGCCCCGCTGGTCGAATCGTGATCCACGCGCGCTCCAAAGGCGCGGAGACTCAGCTTCAGATTTGGGACTCGACGGCGCGCAAGCTTCTGTCCGTATTGACCGGCCCCGAGCTCACGGAGAACTATTCTCTCCAGACCAACGGCCAGCGGATGCTCTTCAAGACGAACGAAAAAAAGGGCGCGGACTACATCGTCCACACCTCTCTCGTCGACCTCGACCTCGGCGACGCACCTTCCGCACCCGTCGTCGCGGCCGCGCCCAAGATCGACGTCGATGAGATCCCGGCCGCCGGTAAGATTAACCCCGACGCCTTCGCCGTGGTCATCGGCGTCGAGAAGTACCGCTCGGCGGGCATTCCGCTCGTCGATTACGCGGCACGCGACGCGAAGACGATGGCGGCCTACCTCGGCGCGATGGGCTTCGACCCGAAGAACGTCGCCGTGCTGACCGACGCGCAGGCCGGCAAGGTCGACTTCGACAAGTACTTCGGCAAATGGCTTAAGAACCGGGTCGGCCCAAAATCACGCGTGTTCATCTACTACGCCGGCCACGGCGCGCCGAACCCGACGACGGGGGCGGGCTACCTGATGCCCTACGAGGCGGACCCCTCCTATCTCGAGGAGACCGCCTACCCGGTTACGCAGCTCTACGCGGAGCTCGCGAAGCTGCCCACCAAGAACGTGACCGTCGTCCTCGACGCCTGCTTCTCCGGCCAGGGCGAGCGCTCGCTCATCGCCAAGGGCACGCGTCCGCTGGTGGCCGTGCAAAAGACGCCCGGCCCCGAAAACGCGGCGGTCATCGCGGCCGCGTCCGGCTCGCAGATCAGCGCAAGCGACCACGAAGCGCGCCACGGCCTGCTGACCTATTACCTCCTTGCGGGCCTGCACGGCGACGCGGACACCAACGGGGACGGAAAGGTCACGACCGCTGAGTTGTTCGCCTACGCGGGGCCCGCAGTCGAACGCGCGGCCAAGCTTCAGAACGTCGAGCAGACGCCGACCGTCACGGGCCTGGACTCGCCCGCCGGCACGCGCGTGTGGTTGACGACCAAGAAGCCCTAACGCGCTCCCCACGGACGTCGCACTTGTCATAAAATTATCTATTTATTATATGGATAATTTATATTTTGCCTTTCTCGTCAATTCGGTCCGTATTTTGTAGACTGTCCGTTCCGGTGAAAAGCTTCCTTATGAGCGTTATCGCCGCGGCCGTGCTGTCGTCGCCGGTTCTGGGCCAGACGCCGTCCTCCGGGACTTCGTCCTCCTCCGAGCCGCCGTCGGTTTCCACCGAAACCGCAGCCGCCGCGCCTTCGATCTCGACCAGCACGGTCGAAGTTTCGTCCTCGTCCTTGCCCGGGCTGGCGACGAGCTACGCGATCCCCGTCGTCTCCACCGCCGCGGCCGTCGAGCCCCTCGTCGTGCCCCGCCCCTGGGTGATCGGCGACATCAAGGCCGACGGGCTCAAGAACACCAAACTCTCCACGATCCGGGGCGCCATCAAGGGCCGCAAGGGCGACTTGTACGACCGCCCCGACCTCGACAAGGACATCCAGTCGTTGCTCGGCCTGGGCTTGTTCGAGCGCGTCGGCGCCGAGGTCAGCCTGCTCGAAAAGCCCGTCCCCGAGCATTTCCGCAAGGCCGCCGGCGCCGACCGCCAGGTCCTGCTCAACTTCATCGTCAAAGAAAAGCCCGTCATCAAGAAGATCACCTTCGAGGGCCAGAAAAAGCTCTCCCGCGGCACGCTGTCCGACCTGCTGACGCTCAAGAGCAAGGACCCCTTCGACCGCACGAAGCTCGAGGAGGACCACGATAAGCTGGTCGCGAAATACCGCGAGAAAGGCTTCCTCGACGCCGTGATCGACTACGAGGTCAAGGCCGACACGAAGAACGCGAACGTCGACCTCGTCTTCAAGGTCGCCGAAGGCCCCAAGTCGCGCATCGAGCTCGTCGAGATCGGCGGCGTCGCCGCGTTCAAGCCGAAGGTTCTCCTGAAGCTCATGAAGAACGCCCGTAAGAAGGTTTACGTCGAGAAGGACCTTCCCGACGACATGAAGAAGATCGAGGCGCACTACAAGAACAACGGCTTCCTCGACGTCGCCGTCTCGAGCCCTCTCGTCACCCTCAGCGCCGACAAGACGCGCATCAACATTTCGCTCGGCGTGATCGAGGGCCGCTCCTATCGCTTCGGCAAGACGACCTTCTCGGGCAACTTGATCTACACCTCGAGCGAGGTCATGAAGGCCGTCGAGTACCGCGAAGGCAAGATCTTCAGCCAAGAGAAGTTCGAGGAGACGATCCGCGCGATCCAGGAACTGTACTCCGACCGCGGCCGCCTGCGCACCCGCATCAACCCGGTCAAGACGTTCGATCCGAAGACCGACCGCATGGACGTGCGCTACGAGATCGTCGAAGGCCCGATCTCCTACGTCGGCCACGTGGACGTCGAGGGCAACAAGGCGACGAAGACCTTCGTCCTGCGCCGCGAGATCGTCATCAAGCCCGGCGACGTATTCCGTTCCTCCCGCGTGCGCCGCAGCATCGAGAAGATCCGCAACCTCGGCTTCATCGACGACGTGGACCTCGACCTGCAGCCGACGCCGTCCGACCCGGACAAGGTCGACCTGACCTTCGACGTGGCGGAAGGCAAGCCCGGCATCCTGACGGCCGGCGCGGCGTACTCGTCGGTGGACGGACTCATCGGCACCTTATCGCTCCAGCACCTGAACCTGTTCGGCCGCGCGCAGAAGGCGTCCCTGCAGTGGTCCTTCGGCAAGCGCGTGCAGGACTACTCCGCTAGCTGGACGACGCCCTGGCTCGGCGACCATCCGACGAGCCTCGGCTTCGACGTCTACAACACGCGCCGCATTAATCCGTTCAACACGTCGCTGTCCGCCTACGTCGAGCGGCGCACCGGCGCCTCCATCCGCCTCGGGCCCCGGTTCGAGGAGGACAAGTACCAGCTGAACCTGACCTACGGCCTCGCGCGGATTTCGATCCAGAACGTGCAGGACCAGTTCAAGGGCACGCTCTCCGAGGGCACCAGCATCCAATCCTCGTTCGGCGCGGAGTTCTCGCGCGACACGCGCGACAGCATCTGGGACCCCGCCCGCGGCACTCGCCACGGCGTCGGCATCCAGCTCTCGGGCGGGCCGTTCCAGGGCGACATCCACTTCTTCAAGCCGAGCATCACGAACCAGGGCCACTACACGCTCTTCACCATCGAGGACTGGCCCTTCGTGATCTCGGCCTATCACCGCGGCGGGTACGTGACGCAGTTCGGCAAGACGTCCGAAGTGCCCGTTCAGGACCGCTTCTTCATCGGCGGCCAGGACTCGCTGCGCGGCTACTCCCCTTCCGGCGAGGCGGGCTTTCCGCAGGGCGGGAAAATCTACAGCGTAGCGAACGTCGAGTTCGGCTTTCCGCTCGCGCGCGAGCGCAAGAAGACGATCGTCAAATTCGTGATCTTCGCCGACGCGGGCGGCGCCTGGGACCGCGCGCGCAACTTCTCCAGCCGCATCGGCTCCAACGAGCGCGACATCAAGACCGACGTCGGCATCGGCCTCCGCTTCGTGACGCCCGCCTTCCCGATCCGTCTCGACTACGGCTACGGCCTCAACCACCGCAACGGCGAACGCTTGTATCAAATCAACTTCGGCCTGGGACCTCTATTCTAATGAAATCGATCTCCTCCTTAGTGTCTTTGTGCCTGTGTGGTTCAGTCATTCTCTCCGCCGTCCCCGCGCGGGCGATCGAGCTGTCGCTCGAGGAGAACCGCGCGGAGCGCGGCAGCGTGGGCTACGTCGACATGCAGCGCCTGTTCAAGGCCAGCCCCGACGCCTCGCGCGCGCGCGAGGGCCTCGAGGAGCTCGTCCGTCAGGCCGAGGAGCGGGTCAACACGAAGAAGGCCGACCTGCTGCGCCTGCGACAGGAGCTCGGAGCGCTCAAGGTCGAACGCGACGAGATCGCGAAGTCCACCCCGACCGTCTCGATCCCCGCTCCGGCGCCCGCGCCCGTGATCGCGAAGGCGCCCGCGCCCAAGCCGGCGCCGAAGCCCGCGGTCGTCGCCGTCGACACGACGCCGGTGACGGCGCTCCCGCCTTCGCTCCCGCGCCACGGCGCCATTCCGCTGCCCGCCGCTCCGGAAAAAACCTCGGCCGAGCCGCAAACCGCCTCCACGCAGACGACCCAGGCCCCGTTGACGATCAATCTCCCCGGCCTGACCGAAGGCCCTCTCAACCTCGAGCGGCCGGGCGGCTCACCGCTGAACCCGACCCGAGCGGCGAAGACCGAGCCGGCGCCCGAGCAGAAGCCCGCGCCCGACTTCTCCTCTCCCGCCGTCGCGCCCGCCGCCGCCAAGGCGACCACGCCGCCCCCCGCACCGGCCCCCGCTCTTCCCGAACCCGAACCCGTCGTCGTTTCGACGCCGGCCGTCGTCGTCCCGGCCGGGCCTACGCTCGCTCAGCGCCTGCTCGAATATGACGGCAAGATCAGCGCCAAGCAACTCGAGATCGACCGCCTGCAGTCCGACCTCGACCACGAGCGCCTGAGCGCCGAACGCACCTTGCTCGACGCCGAAGGCCGTAAGACCGACCAAGTGCTCGCGCGCCTGTACCGGGCGCTGTCCGAGGTCGCGAAGCGCGAAGGCGTCAGCGTCGTCGTCGACAAGTCCACCACGCTCTACGGCCATCCGGCCGTCGATCTGACCGACAAGGTCTTGAAGCAGCTTCGCGGAGTCGCGGGCGCCGTCGCCCCCTAACCACCGATGAAATACCTACCGAAACCCCAGAGCATCACCCAGATCGCCGCCCACGTCGGCGGTGAAGCGCACGGA
>JBBQVX010000113.1:0-11290 GCA_038211115.1 Elusimicrobiota bacterium
TGGGAGAGGCTACAGGTTCGATTCCTGTGTCCCCGACCGCGGGCACGACGACTCGTTGAAGGACATCGGGGTATAGCTCAATTGGCAGAGCGCTTGGTTCGGGACCAAGAGGTTCTCAGTTCAAGCCTGAGTACCCCGACCAGTTTGAGGAAGGACGCCGCGCGCCGAAAGGCCGCGGCGTCCTTTTTTCATCCTGCCCCTTGCGCGCGCTCTTGACAAACATTTAGAATGTCAACCAGAGACCCCTTGACGCGTCGACATGTGACGGTTCGTGGACGGGTGCAGGGCGTCGGATTCCGGTGGTTCGCCTTGGAGACGGCCCGGTCGCTCGGGCTCGCCGGCTGGGTGCGCAACCGGGAAGACGGGACGGTCGAAGCCGAGGCGGAAGGGCCGGCGGGAATGCTCGACGAGTTCGAGCGGCGGCTGCGGACCGGAAACCCGGCGGCGCGAGTGGACGAGATCGAGACGAAGCCGTTGGACGCGAAGAACGAAACGACCTTCAAGATCATCTAGGAGACCCATGGAACCCTCTACGGATACAACGAGCCAATACTTCAAAGGCATTCAGAAGCTGGCGCTCGTCACTCGTGAAGAGATGCACGAGCTGTGGAAGAAGGCCAAGAAGGGCGACCGCCTCTCCAAGCAGCGCATTATGGAGGCGAACCTTCGCCTCGTGGTGCCGATCGCGAAGAAGTACCACCGCCAGGGCATCGATTTTATGGACCTCGTGGAAGAGGGCAACCTCGGCCTGATGCACTCGATCGACAAGTTCGAGCCGTCGAAGGGCTACCGCTTCTCCACCTATTCCTCTTATTGGATCGAGCAATCGATCCGCCGCGCGGTCGAGGAGACCAGCAAGACCATCCGCATTCCCCCGCACGCGTGGGAAGCCCTGCGCAAGTGGCTCAAGATGTGGGAGAAGATGCACGTGAAATTGGGCCGAGATCCTTCATTAGCCGAGATGGCGCGCGCGATGCACTGGACGGCGCGCCAGGTGCGCGGCGTGCTCGACGCGGCCGAGGCCGCGAAGGGCATGGGGTCCTTCGACGCCCCGATCGACTCGGGCGACGACAACATCACGGTCGAGGACATGATCGCCGAGACCACGGCTCAGTCCCCGGAGAACCTGATCGGCGTGCTCAAGCTGCACGACGAGCTGCACCAGGCCCTGCGCGAGATCGGCGACCGCGAGCGCATGATTCTCGAGTTCCGGCACGGCCTCACGGGCCAGACGCCGATGACACTCGAGGAAGTGGGCAAGCGCCTCAAGCTGTCGCGCGAGCGCATCCGCCAGATCGAGGAGCGCGCGCTCCTGCGCCTGCGCCGCGTGGCCAACCGCATGGGCCTCATCGAGGTCGACGAAGGGAGCCGCCGCGGACCGACGAACCTCCAGCCCGGCTTCTCCACGCCGAAGCTCAAGACCGACATCCTGGGCCAGACCATCCCGGCCGGACGCAAAACCGCGCCCTCGGCCGCCCACACCCAGACCGCGCGGCGCGCGCCGCGCAAGCTCGTGTTCCTGCCCGCCGCCAAGGGGGGCAAGAAGAAGAAATGAACACCGCCGACCTCAAGGCGCTGATCAAGGACGTCCCCGACTTCCCCAAGAAGGGGATCATGTTCAAGGACATCACCCCGCTCCTGGCCGATCCGAAGGGCTTCGACGCGGTGATCGACGGCCTGATCGCCCCGTTCAAGGATAAGGGCATCGAGATCGTGGCGGGCGTCGAATCCCGCGGCTTCCTGCTCGCTCCCGCGATGGCCGCCCGGCTCGGCGCGGGCATCGTCCCTTTGCGCAAGAAGGGGAAGCTCCCGCGCGAGGTCCACTCCGCCAGCTACGCGCTCGAGTACGGCACCGACTCGATCGAGGCCCACACCGACGCCTTCGAGAACCACTACCGGGTCCTGATGGTCGACGACGTGCTGGCGACCGGCGGCACCGCCGCCGCGGCCGTCTCCCTGATCGAGGCGCTTGGGGGCCAGGTAGTCGGCAACGCCTTCTTAATCGAGCTCGCCTTCCTGAACGGCCGCGACAAGCTCGCCGGGCAGAACATCCACTCCCTCCTGACCTATTAAGGGGAGGGCATTGCCACCCCGGGGTCGATAAGCTATTATTGCGATCCCGTAACCGGGATATGACGCCTCGATAGCTCAATGGATAGAGCTACCCTCTCCTAAGGGGTAGATGTGGGTTCGATTCCCTCTCGGGGCATACCTCTCTATTAAGGATTAAACCGCCATGTCTACCACCGACAACAAGCACTGGGCCAACAAAGAGCCCTCCAAGCAGGACGAGGTCCGGGACTTCTTCGCCAAGGGCCTCGACCTGGCGTTGCAGCGCCGCAAGGAAGTCGGGATCGTGCTCGGCGCCGCCGCAGCACTCGGAGTGGGCGCCGGCTTCGTCGCCTATTCGCACGCTGCGAAAGAGAACGATGCGTGGGACAAGCTGTCGATGGCCGAGGCGTATTCCTATTACAACCGTCCCAAGGAAGCGGCCGAAGCGCTGACCGAGGTGGCCGCGCAGACCGCCAGCCCCACTGCGGCCGGCCTCGCCGGCATCATCCAGGGCGAGCTCAAGCAGACGAAGGGGGAGCACGACGCCGCCTTGGCGGCCTTCGCCGGCGCCGCCGACACGGCGCCCGCGCCCTTGAAGCCGTTCGCGCTGGCCGAGAAGGTCTCCGGCCTCGAAATCGCGGGCAAGCTCCCCGAATGCATCGCCGCAGCGCAGTCCTTCCTGGACGCGAACGCCGACCATTTCCTCGCCCCGCAGGTCCAAGAGGCCATGGCACGGTGCCAACTGGCGTCCGGCCAGGCCGAGGCCGCGCGCTCCACCTGGCAGAAGATCTCGCTGCAGTATCCCGACACCCCTTGGGCCGCTCGCGCGAACGCCCGGCTCCAACCGGCTACTAAATAACACTCGATGGTAATGGGTGGATTGCGCCGCTGTATGACGGCCGCGTGTACGCCGCTTAATAAATAGTTGACAACGCCGAAACGCCTTTGCTAGATTCCGTGCGTCGCATTCGTAAGGAGCCGCAAAGAACTGGCGCTCCTGTCGTACGTAGGCCCCGTCAAAAGCGGGGTATGACGTGAGTATCCCCGCTGAAACGGGGCTTACGATACAAACAAGAGAGGAATAAAGAGCAATGAAAAAGCTCCTGGGAACGACGTTAGCCCTGGCCATGTTCGTGCCGGCCGGTGCGAATGCTGAGCTGTTGAAGAACTTCAAGGTGTCCGGTAACTTGGACATCCAGACGACCTCCGCCCGCAACATCACGGACTTCGTGACGCGCCCCGCCAGCGGAGCGCAGGTCCTGCCCGCGAACAACGACCGCATCGGCCACGCGACCACTCGCGTGATCGTCAAGATGGACTGGGACATCCTCGATGACGTGCACTCTCGCGTGACCCTCGTCAAGGGCGCGCAGGGCACGGCGGCGAGCTCGGCCGGTCGCACGTACGGCTCGGGAGCTCAGGACCTCAACGCCATCCAGAGCGCGATCGTCGTGGAAGAAGCCAACGTCAAGATCGACAAGGTGTTCGGCCTTCTCGATGTGACGGCCGGCCGCCAGTTCTACGGTGAAGAGGGCGACCTCGTCATCTACTTCGGCCCGCGCGACGCTTACGGCATGCGCGTGGACTCGCTCGACGTGTTCCGGGCGGACTGGAACGGCGAGCACATGTCGGTCACCGGCATCGCCGGCAAGACCGCCGACAACGTCGTCACCGCGACCGCCGGTGCGGCGACGGACCTGCGCGGCGTGGTCGTCTCGTGCAAGATGAACGAGATGGTCAAGCCGTCGGCGTACATCTACAACCGCGTCACGCACGGAACGGACGGCCTCGGCCGCACGCTCGGCAACGTGTCCGGTGGTGGTAACGGTAAGAACACCAACCTGTGGGTCGCCGGCCTCAAGGCGAAGCTCGCCACGGGCGGCCTGACTGCCAGCCTCGAGTTCGCGAAGAACTTCGGTGAGGACCGCACGACGTTCGCGGGTCTCGCCGGTGGCGCGCAGTCTGCCAACTTCAAGGGCTACGCGATCCAGGCCAAGGCGGGCTACAAGCTCGACTTGTCCAACATCGGCGCGGTCAACCCGTGGGCCGAGTTCGGCCTCGGAACTGGCGACAGCAACTTCGACTCCAACGGGAACAACACGTTCACGTCCATCAACACGGACTACCGCCCGGGTGGGATCTACGGCCGCTTCGACAACTCTGCCGCCATCGCTTTGGCGGCCGGCTCGTCGGGGCTCGGCGCGAACACGTTCGCGTCCAACGGCCTGTCTAACCGCGTGATCTGGGGCCTCGGCGTCAAGGCTACCCCCACCGCGCTCAACAAGCTCACCGTCGGCGCCGCGTTCTACCGCTACGCGTTCCATCGCGTCGCGCCGCAGAACAACGGCACGAAGGCGTCCCGCAACATCGGCTCGGAAGTCGACGTGACTGCCGAGTGGAAGCACTCCGAGAACGTGTCCCTCAAGGCCACGGCCGGAACCTTCAAGCCCGGCGCCGCTGTCGCCGACTTCAAGGGTGCGAACGCTGCGCTCAACCCGGCCGTCATGCTGGCCGGCGACGTCGCGATCAAGTTCTAAGAATCATCTAGAACGACTGTAAAAGACCCCCCGGCCTAAACGGCCGGGGGGTTCTTTTTTTTTGCTAGGATTTCGGACCGATGCGACTCGTTCTGGCACTACTCGCCGCCTCCGGCCTCTCCACCGCTCACGCGGCGAGCCTGGACGTCACCGCCGCCTACAAGATGAAGGCGGTCTCCTACTCGAATCTCAACCTCAACACGACCAGCAAGAACTCCCACTCGTTCATCACGAACGACGCGCGCCTGGGCATCGCGGTGCGCAAGATCCCGCTCGAGACCCGCGGGGGGGAAGACGTCACGATGGACCTCGGCATCGTCCTGCGCGCGATCGGCGTCTCCGGCTCGACCGCCGCCGTCGCCTCGCCCTTCGACCGCATCGCGTCCTACTACCCGAGCTCGGACCTGACGCCGTTCCTCGAGAACGCCTACCTGAAGGTGCACCGCCTCTGGGGCTACCCGTGGGAGGCGACGTTCGGCCGCCAGAGCTACCGCCTCGGCGGCGGCCTGTTGCTCGACGACGACGGCGCGGGGCTCACCGGCGTCAGCGCGCGCGGCGAGCTGCCGTGGTGGAGCATGAAGCTCGAGGGCTTCATCTTCAACGACCGCAATCCCCTGAACGCCGCGGGGCCCAACAGC
This sequence comes from Elusimicrobiota bacterium, assembly GCA_038211115.1. Lineage (GTDB taxonomy): Bacteria > Elusimicrobiota > Elusimicrobia > UBA1565 > UBA9628 > GWA2-66-18. The sequence continues at coordinate 5,228 of JBBQVX010000113.1, forward strand.
CTCGATCTCGCCGGCGTCTCGCTGGACCTTCCCGGCGAAGGCGTGTGGCAGCTGAACCAGCTCTTCGAACGCGACCGCGCCAACCAGACCGTGTACGGCTGCAACTACACGGGCAACCCGCAGGCCAACGGCTGCCTCGTCTCGAAGGCCGTGCGCAGCTTCACGAGCCTGCGCTACCAGATCAGTTACGGGCCGATGGTGTTCGACGGCGAGGCCGCGATGGAGAAGGGCTACGCGACCCCGACCGGCCTCTCGCCCGCCGGCAACCACATCACCTATAACGGCAACGCGCAGGTCGTGCGCATGAAATGGAAGCAGGCTCTCTACAAGAGCGGAGAGGGCATCGCGCGCGTCTCCATGGCGCGAGGCACCGGAGACAATCCCGGCACCGGCACCACGGACGAAGCGTTCTTCCCGAGCCGCGGCCACCGCTACAACGGCCTCGAGCGCTCGGGCTTCGGCGAATTCTTCGCCGCGACCCCGTACGACGCGTTCGGGGGGAACAGCTCCACGACCACCGCGAGCGGCCTGCGCAACGGCGCGAGCGGCATCGTGGTCATCGGCGCCGGCTACACGCCGCCCGCCTACAAGAGCCTCACGCTCGACATCGACTTCTACCTGTACCAGGCGGAGCGCATCGCCTCCGGCTCCCGGACCTTGGGCAGCGAGTGGGACGTGCGCGTGCGCTACCCGATCCGCGACCAGCTGAGCCTCGCGGCGAGCATGGCCTACTTCCGCGCCGGCAAGTTCACGGATGCCGGCCGCTCGGTCGCCCGCAAGTACTCCTTCGAAGTCTCCGGCCGCTTCTAAACCCCGGCCGCCGCCGCTTCGCGAACCCCAACCCGCCTCCGCCGGCCTTCCCGGGCACTCGCGCTAATCCCTCGTGATGCTTCCCGCCGGGTCTTTAAGGCCCCTGTCGGCCCCGAATCAGGCCCTTCAATGCGACGCGGCGGCGCGTCCAGCCTAGGGCCGTTTCCGGTCGATTTGGAGCCCCGCGGGTTCCGGCTTCGGCGCGCATCGGCCCGGTTACGGAGAGATTCCTTGGCCTTAAATGGGCCTGCCTTCGACCGTCCGCCGGGGCGGGGGGAGGGGAACGGAAATCAACGTTTCTCGTCGAGGAATCCCCGGAGTTATCCCCAAGCCGTCCACCGCTCGCTGTCCTTATCGCGACGTATATGTCTTATGCTTATTCTTAAAGACATATAAAACGACTTATACAAAGAACTGAGCATGGATTGATTATCTATTCACGACTTATCCCCAGCCGGTAGACCTTTTTCGTGACATATGCGATAATCAAGACATGAACCCCCATCGCGTCCGCCTCAAGCTGCCCAATGGAGCCGAGCTCGAGGTCGAAGGCGACGCGGAGTTCGTGCGCCACGAGCGCGAGGAGTTCGTGCTGCGCCAGACGCCGGCGGCCGGCGCCGCCGCGGAGGGCCCGCAGCGCGAGCCCCGGGTGGACTGGAACGCGGTGGTGACGGCCAAGAGCGGCGGCCTGACCTTGCGCGGCAAGATCCAGGGCGGCGACAAGGAGGGCAAGGACGCCTGCCTGGTGCTCCTGATGGCCTCAGACAGGCTCCTGAGCCAACCCAAGCCCACGGCGACCACGGTGGCCAAGTGGCTGCGCGCCTCAGGGTACCCCATAGGGCGCATGGACCGGACGATGCAGGACGCCATCGCACAGGGCGAATTACTGTCCACAGGGTCGCGCCGGTCACGGCGCTACGAGCTCACGGCCACGGGCAAGATCCGGGCCCTTCTGCTGGCCGAGCAGCTGACGCTGACGGTCCTCGGCAAGCGCCCCTAAGCCGCCCCGCGTCTCAGCCCGCACCGAAACGACCCGGAAGGCGCCGGGGGAACGACAAAACCCAGCGAACGATCCCGGCCCTCCCTGGAATACATAACTGTTGATAATATTTATTATGTTACTTCCATAAGGGGTACGATCAATTCAGACGCAGCAATACCCCGAGAGAACTTCGCACGATTTACCTCGTACGGATAACGTTATTTCACGCCAAACGACACGGTTTGTGAGATATTCTAAATTAGCAGTCGAACGCCCCCCGAAAGTTGGCAAAAATTGCGGCCGATCCCGGACCGATCGGGGCCGGACTGTCCAAAATCAGCCGAAAAGTAGGCAATTTTCGGGCAGCTGGATCCCCGATCCGGAGAGCCGAAAAAACCATGAAAGGCCTAGGGGTGGGGCACCCCCCATCCGGCCGGGAGGCCGAAAAAACCAGGAAAGGTACCCGGAAAAGTTGGCAACTTTCAGGCTGCCGGGATCCTCAAAACGGACCCCAAAAAAACCATCAAAGACCCTAGGGTCTGGGCGCCGAAAAACCAGGCAACTTTGGAGGAGCCGACCGGCCAAGGGGGCATGCCCGAAAAAACCATGAAAGGCGAGGGGCCGGGGCAGCCAAAAAACCGGCAAGTTTCAACCCCGAACGACAGCGGCCGAAAAGACCAAGGAAGGGGACCGGGCAATCAGCCAAAAAACCAGCTCGGAATCAGGCAAGATCCGGGAAATCCGCGCGCGCCGAAAAACCCATGAAAGAAAAAACCCGCGAAAAGGGGGCGCGCGGAAAAAACCATGGAAGATCCCGGGTTCGGGAGGCGGTTCGCGGAACCCGAAAAAACACCGAACGGCGGAGCTCAATAACGGAGGCTCGGGGCCTTACATGGTTTTTTCGGGATCTAAGCGGAGGGAGGGGCGACCGGAAACGGAGGCAGGAAAAAGCCGGCACCGATCAAGGCGTAGCCGCCGATCAGAAGGAAGGGAGAGACCAAGGCGGGAAGGTTGCGGCCGAGCGCGTCGGCGAAGGACAGAAGCACGAAGCCGAGGGCGACGAGGGCTCCCCCCGCCCACGCGAGCTTCTTTCCGAGGGGCGAGAGGGCGTCCGACGGGGCCGGCGGGGCGGGACGATCCTTCTTCACGGTGTTTTTGTTGCGAGCCACCTTAGAGCTCCCCCCTCGTCAGATCCTTGTAGGTCTCCCGGCGACGCGCGAGCCTGGCTTTCCCCCCGTCTACGAGCACTTCGGCGGCGCGGGGCCGGGAGTTGTACTGGCTGCTCATCGCGAAGCCGTAGGCGCCGGCCTTGGTGATCGCGAGCAGGTCTCCCCTTTCGAGCGGCGGAAGCGGTCTTTGCCGCGCCAGGAAGTCTCCCGACTCACAGACGGGTCCCACGACGTCCGCCATGGTCTTTTTTCCGCGGCGGGGTGCGATGACCTCGACGGGATGCCAGGCGTCGTAGAGCGCGGGCCGGGGCAGGTCCGTCATGGCCGCGTCGACGATGACGAAGCGGCGCTTCGACGTCTGCTTACGGTATAGGACCTTCGTGAGCAGCAGCCCGGCGTCGGCGACGAGATAGCGCCCCGGCTCGACGAGGAGCTCGAGCTCCGGTTGGTCCGCGAAGGCCGCTTCCAAGGTCTTCACGAGGGCCCTGGGGTCCAAGGGCGTCTCGTCCTTGTAGGAGATGCCGAGGCCCCCGCCCAGGTCCGCGAAGGCGAGCGGGATGCCGGAGGCGCGCAGTCCCTTCGCCAGAGCCGCCACGGCCTTCGCGGAGCGCGCGTAGGGGGCCAGGGAGGTGATCTGCGAGCCGATGTGGCATTGGACGCCCGCGACGCGCAGGCGGCGATCCTGGGCCGCCCTGCGGTACAGCGCGAGGGCTTCCCGAGTCTCGACGCCGAACTTGTTCTCGGCGCGCCCCGTGGTGATGTGCGGGTGCGTCTTCGCGTTGATGTCGGGATTCAGGCGGATGGAGACGGGCGCCGTCTTCTTCAGGCGTCCGGCGACGCGCGCGAGCGCGTCCAACTCCTCCGAGGACTCGACGTTGAAGGCCTTCACGCCGGCGCGCAGGCCGGCGGCCATCTCTTCCTCGGTCTTGCCGACGCCGGAGAACACGATGCGCGCGGGGACGAAGCCCGCGGCGCGGGCGCGCAGCAGTTCGCCGCCCGAGACGATGTCGGCTCCCGCCCCTTCGCGCGCCAGCACGGAGGCGACGGCTTTGCTCGAGTTCGCCTTCAGCGCGTAGCAGACGAGCACGGGGCGCGTGAAGGCCCCGCGCAAGGCGTGATACCGGTCCCGCACGACGGCCGCATCATAGACGTACAGCGGCGTGCCGTGGCGGCGCGCGAGCGCCGGGAGACCCCTCACTTCTTCTCGGCCGCCGATTTCTTCGCGGCTTCCTTCGCGGCTTTCTCCGCGTCCTTCTTGGCCTTCTCGGCCGCCTTGTCGGCTTCCTTCTTGGCCTTTTCGGCGGCGCGCTCCGTCTCGCGGCGGGTCTTCTCGGCGGCGGCCTCGGCCGCCTTCTTGGCGGCGAGCGAGCGGCGCGTCGCCTCCTTCAGGGCCGCGGTGGCCTTCGCGTCGCCCGGGGCGGCCCGCAGGGCCTTCTCCCAGGCCGCGCGCGCCTCTTCCCACTTGCCGAGTTTCTGGGCGGCCATGGCGAGACCCGTGGGCGTGCGCTGGGGCTCGAGGCCGGCCAACGGCTGCTCGCCGACGGCGACGAAGTGGTCGTAGGCTTCCTGGAACTTGCCCGCCTCGAGCGCGATCTGCCCGAGATAGAACTCCGCACGGCGCGCGTAGTCGCCGCCGACGATCTTGAGCTGGGCGAAGGAGCCCCCGGCGCGGTCGATGAGCTTGCCGCCCCAGAGGCTCAAGCCCAGGTTCTCCTCGATCAGCGGGTCGGACGGATCCTGGAACTTCAGGCGCTCGTACTCGCCGACGGCCTCGGTGAACAGGCCCATGCGGTAGTACAGCTTCGCCGTCAGCATCCGGACTTCCTTGTCCTCGGGGTAGTGGCGCAGGAAGCGCTTGTACTCGGTCAGCGCGAACGGATACAGGCCCTCCTCCTGGTACATGATCCCGAGACAGTAGAAGATGCGCGGATCGAGCGCGCCGAGATCGCGAGCCTCCTCGAGGTCGCCGATCGCCTCGACGTAGGAGTCCTTGCCCTTCTCGAACTTCAGCGTGCCGAGCTCGACGAGCGCCGCGATATCCTGAGGATTCGCCTTGAGGCGCTCCTGCGCCGCCGAAATCTGCGACGCGACCTGCGGAGGCGCCGGAAATTCCGCACGCCGGCGGGGCAGCGGCTTTTCCTTCAACGTGAACGCCAGCACGACGAACAGCACGACGATGCAGACCGCGGCCGCGATGGACACGGCCCAGGCGTTGAGCCAGCTGCCGGCCAAGGTCCAGGGACTCTTGACCGGCTTCAGGCGGACTTCATCGGCGGCGCGGCTGGTCAACCCTCATCCTCCGGGGACAGGATCTGGCCGAGCGTGAGGGGCGGCGGCGCCTTCATGTATTGCGCGACGCGCTTGCGGTCCTTGATCTCATTGAAGCGGGCCAGCGAGACTCGAACCTCGAACGCGGTCGAGTCGATGCCGGTGACGATGCCCGTGGCCTCGTCGCCGAGCTTGTAGATCACATCGGCGTCGCACTCCGCGGCGGGCGCGAAGGCGATCGTCTTCGGGTCGATCTGGAAGCGCACGCCGTGCGCGCCGACCTCGGTGATCTTGCCGGTGACCGTGGTCTTCGGCGTGAACTTCTTGCGCATCGCGTCCGACGGGTTCGCCTGGAGCTGCTTGATGCCGAGGAACACGGGATCTCCGGGCTTCGCGGGCTTGGCGAGCACCTTGACCTTCAACTTCTGTCCGCGCTCGAACGCGCCGGGCTTCGCCGTGCCCCATGCCATGTCGGCGGGACGAACCGTCCCCTCGAGCCCGCCGATGTCGATGAGCAGGCCCTCGGGCGACACGCGCACGATGCGTCCGATGCGGATCTCACCGCTGCGGAGCTCCTCCATGATCTTGACCTTGCGCTTGCCGGCCTCGTCCTCGAGGACCGCCTTGCGCGAGAGCACGAGCTGGCGCTTGGACTGGTTGACCTCGATGACGATGCAGCGCACGCCGGTGCCGATCATCTTCTCGGGCTGGCGCACGGGGCGCAGATCCGCGAGCGAGGACGGCAGAAACGCCTGGACGCCCTGCACATCGACGATGAAGCCTCCCTTCACTGACGACTTCACGATGCCGCGCACGCGCTGCTTCTCGGCGTGA
>JBBQVX010000114.1:0-10903 GCA_038211115.1 Elusimicrobiota bacterium
TGCGGATGGCGGGGTGCTTGATGACGCCCAGGAAGTACAGCAGGGGCGCCAACTGGTAGAACATCTCCCTCAGCCCCTTCGTGCAGAGGCGCCAGATGATGCCGCCGACCATGAAGAACGTCAGGCCCTTGCCGATCCAGCTCTCGGCCACCGCCTTCATGACCGCGATCACGGCGTACAGCTCCGGTCGGGCGACGATTTTGGGAACCACGGCGAAGATGATGTACGCCATCAAGCCGATGAAATAGCCGGGCTTCGCGTAATCATGTAGCTCGTGGGTCTCGCCGTCCATGAAGGCGGCGCCCAGGGCGACGTAGAGCATCACGAAGCCGCACATCTGGCGCCACATGAGGTCCCCCGGCGGGGCGCCTTTCGTCGCGGAGACGAAGATGATCGCCGTGAAGAAGACCGCGAGCAAGAGGTTATAGACCGTCGCGATCGCGTCCCAGACGAACTCCCAGAACAGCTCGGCGAACACGTCCACGAAGGCGCCCATGATGCGCGCCAGGATCCAGAAGCCGGCGTTGATGCTGCAGAGCCAGACGAAGACCTGGAGAATGGCCTGGAACTCCTTGGAGCGCCAAAACTCGAGGAACGCCGGTATGAAATTGTCCATTGAGGGGCTCGATGAATTTAGCATTTCGGCCGATGGACAAGCCCGGGGGGGTCTGCTATCCTCCCTGGGCCATGAAAACCCCCTCGTCCGGCTGGTTCGGCTGCTTCGGCGGCGCGTTCGTGCCGGAGACCTTGATCGAGCCGCTGAACGCGCTCGAGGCGGCCTATGCCGGGGCCAAGCGCGACCCGCGCTTCCGCAAGGAGCTGGCGCACGAGCTGTCGACCTTCGTCGGGCGGCCGACCCCGCTGACCTTCGCCGCGCGCCTGTCGGCGGCGTTGAAGCTTCGCGTCTGGCTCAAGCGCGAGGACCTGACCCACACCGGCGCGCACAAGATCAACAATACCGTCGGGCAGATCCTGCTCGCGCGCCGCATGAGGAAGAAGCGCGTCATCGCGGAGACCGGGGCGGGCCAGCACGGCGTCGCGACCGCCGCCGCGGCCGCGCGCGCGGGATTGCCGTGCGTCGTCTACATGGGAACCGACGACATGGCGCGCCAGGCGCCGAACGTCGCGCGCATGAAGATGCTCGGGGCGGAGGTCGTGGCCGTGTCCTCCGGTTCGAAGACGCTGAAGGACGCGACGAGCGAGGCGCTGCGCGCCTGGTCGGCCGACAGCAAAGAGACGTTTTACGTGCTGGGCTCCGCTCTCGGCCCGCATCCGTATCCGTCCATGGTCCGTGATTTCCAGTCGGTGATCGGCAAGGAGGCCCGGCTCCAGATTTTGAAGGAAGAACGCCGCCTGCCGCGCGAGGTCGTGGCCTGCGTCGGCGGCGGCTCGAACTCGATCGGGATTTTCACGGCGTTTCTGAAGGACAAGAACGTGCGCTTGACCGGCGTGGAGGCGGGCGGAATCGGCTCCGGCCCCGGGCAGCACGCGGCGCGCTTCTCGGGCGGCACGCCCGGGACCCTGCACGGCACCTATACCTATCTTCTCCAAGATTCGCAGGGCCAGGTCCTGCCCACGCACTCGATCTCGGCGGGCCTCGACTATCCGGCCGTGGGCCCGGAGCACGCGGAGCTGCGGCGGATCGGGAGGGCGCGCTACGTCCACGTTTCGGACAAGGAGGCCATGAAGGCCGCGCACGAGCTCTGCCGCCTGGAAGGGATTCTGCCGGCTTTGGAGAGCGCGCACGCCATTGCGTATCTGCACCGCGCGAAGTTCAAGAAAAACGACGTGGTCATGGTCAATGTATCTGGACGCGGAGACAAAGACCTGGGGACTCTATGCCCGTGACCTTGGCGCGGGCGCTGGCCGCCCGCCGCGCGTTCGGCCGGGCGGGCTTCGTGCCCTTCCTCGTGGCGGGCGATCCGTCGCGCGAGTCGAGCTTGATGGCCGCGCGACTGCTCGCGCAGGCGGGCGCCGACATCCTCGAGGTCGGCGTGCCGTTCTCCGATCCGGTCGCCGACGGGCCCGTGATCCAGGCGGCGGGACAGCGGGCGCTCGCGAAGGGGATGAGCCTCGTGAAGGCGATCGGTTTCGTGAAGACGTTGAGAGATGACGGCGTGACGATTCCCGTGATTCTTTTTACTTACCTCAATCCGATCCTGCGCCTCGGCCTGAAGCCGTTCGCCAAGAAGTGCGCGGAGAGCGGCGTGAACGCGGTCTTGATCGTCGATCTCCCGGCCGAGGAATCGAGAGAAACGGCGACGGCGCTGAAGAAGCGGAATATCGAGATCGTTTTGCTGGCTTCGCCGACCACGACGGACGAACGGCTCGCGCTGATCGGGAAGCTCACGGGCAGCACGGCGTATTACGTAAGCCGGCAAGGCGTGACCGGCGTGCGGAAAGGCCTGGAACACGATTTGGCCAAACGCATCAAGCATGTCCGGAAGCTCACGGGAAAGCCTCTTCTCGTGGGCTTCGGCGTCGCCGAGCCGGCGCAGGCCAGAAATTTAGCCCAACATGCCGATGGTGTCGTGGTCGGAAGCGCGCTCGTCAAAGCGGGCGCGCAAGGCGGGCCCAAGGCCGTGCGGCGGCTCGCGAAGCGGCTCATCGCCGCACTGGAGATCTAGATGCTCATCCTAATGCAGTCGGACCACACGAAGAAGCAGCTCGCCGACGTCCTGAAGCGGGTGAAGTCTCTCAAGCTCAAGCCGCACGTCATCCCCGGCAAGCTCAGCGTCGCGGTCGGCATCACCGGCAACTCCGGCGCGCTCGATCCGCATCTGTTCGACGCGCTTCCCGGCGTGCGCGAGGCCGTGCGCGTCTCGCGCCCCTACAAGCTCGCGGGCCGCGACTTCCAGCACGAGGACACCGTCGTGCCCGTCGGGCCGTTCCGGGTCGGCGGGCCGGGGCTCATCGTGATCGCGGGGCCGTGCGCCGTCGAGACCGAGGAGCAGATGCTCCGTATCGCGCGGCGCGTGAAAGCCGCCGGGGCGCAGATGCTGCGCGGCGGCGCGTTCAAGCCGCGCACCTCGCCGTACGCGTTCCAGGGGCTCGGCAAGAAGGGCCTTCAGCTGCTCGCGCTCGCGAAGAAGGAGACGGGCCTGCCGATCGTGACCGAGGTGCTCGATCAGCGCACTTTGGCCGACGTCGCCGAGTTCGCCGACGTGCTGCAGGTGGGCGCGCGCAACATGCAGAACTTCGCCCTGCTTAAGGAGCTCGGACAGCTCAAGAAACCGGTCATGCTCAAGCGCGGCCTGTCGGCGACCTTGGACGAGTGGCTGATGTCGGCGGAGTACCTGCTCAGCGAGGGAAATAAGAATATTTTCCTCTGCGAGCGCGGCATCCGCGCGTTTTCGGATCACGCGCGTAATACGTTGGACCTCAACGTGGTCCCCGCCGTCAAGGAGATGAGCCATCTGCCGATCATCGTTGACCCGAGCCACGCGACGGGCGTGCGGGCGCGCGTCGCGCCGATGGCGCGCGCGGCCGTCGCCGCCGGCGCGCACGGCGTCATGATCGAGGTTCACGACCGTCCCGATCAGGCGCTGTGCGACGGGCCGCAGGCCCTGCACCCCGACGATTTCACCGTCCTTATGCGCGACCTCGCCGCGATCGCGGGCGCGCTCGGCCGCGATATGGCGACCCCCGCGCTCAAGGGACGCGGGTGAGCGACCGCGCCGTCGCCGGCGGCGGCCGCCTCCAGGGGGAGGTCCGCGTACCGGGCGACAAGTCGATCTCGCATCGCGCTTTGATCCTCGGCGCTTTGGCGGACGGTGAGACCGCCGTTGAGGGGCTGTCCTCGGGCGCGGACGTGCACTCGACACGGACGTGCCTCGAGGCGCTCGGCGTCGAGATCACGGGTGCTTCGCCCTCCGTGCGCGTGCGGGGCCGCGGGCTCGGCGGCCTCAAGGCGCCCGCGGGCGACCTCGACGCGGGGAACTCCGGCACGACGATGCGCCTACTGTCGGGCGTCGTCGCGGGCCATCCGTTTTCGGCGCGCTTCACCGGCGACGCGTCCTTGATCCGCCGGCCGATGAAGCGCGTGGCCGAGCCGCTGCGCGCGATGGGCGCCGCCGTGACTTTGTCCGTCGAGGGCACCGCGCCGCTGGCGGTCTCCGGCGGCGCGCTCAAAGGCGTCGAGTACGCGATGCCGGTGGCGAGCGCCCAGGTGAAGTCCGCGGTCCTGCTCGCCGGACTGCACGCCTGCGGCGAGACGACCGTCGTCGAGCCCGCCGCGACGCGCGACCACACCGAGCGCATGCTGGCGGCGTTCGGGGTCCCCGTGCGCCTCTCCGGTCTCAAGGCCGGCGTGACGGGCGGCTCGCGCTTGAAGGCGACGAAGGTCCTGATCCCCGGCGATCCGTCTTCGGCCGCGTTCTGGGCCGTCGCGGCGACCTTGGCGAGCGACAGCGAGCTGGCCGTGCGCGGCGTCGGCTCGAACCCGACGCGCACCGGGTATCTCTCCGTGCTCGCGCGCATGGGCGCCGACATCCACCGAGAGCCGATGCGCGGCGAGGGCGGGGAAGGCGTCGAGGACCTGATCGTCTCCTCGTCGGACCTGCACGGCGTCGACGTGTCCGCCGCGGAGATCCCCGGCATCATCGACGAGGTTCCGATTCTGGCGCTCGCCGCGGCGCTCGCGTCGGGGAGCAGCCGCTTCCGGGGGCTCGGCGAGCTGCGGCACAAGGAAAGCGACCGCCTCGCGGGGATCGCGGCGCTGCTGACGGGCTTCGGCGCCGACGCGCGCATCGAGGGCGACGACCTACTCGTCGGCGGCGTCGCCAGGCTCACGCCGTCGAAGGCGGACTCGCTCGGCGATCATCGGCTCGCGATGACGGGCTTCATCGCGGGATTCCTCGCGGACGGGGAGAGCTCGGTGAGCGACGCCGCGTGCGCGCAGATCTCGTACCCGTCGTTCTACGACGACTTCCTCGCGAGGGCCGCGTGAAGCTCGGGATTTTCGGGCGGCCGCTGGGGCATACCCGCTCGCCGAGGCTGTTCGCGCGCCTCGCGAAGGTCCTCAAGCGGCCGATCTCGTACGAGGCCGTCGAAGTCGGCGCCGGGGAATTCCCCGCGGCGACCGCGTGGGCGCGCGCGAAGGGCTGGCGCGGGGCGAACGTGACCATCCCGTTCAAGCTCGAGGCCGCGGCCTGGTCCGATCGGCTGACGCCGGCGGCGGACGCGCTCGGCGCGGTCAACGCGCTGCGCTTCGAGGGAAAGAAGATCGTCGGGCACAACACCGACGCCGACGGGCTGTCGGACGCGATCCGGCGCGCCGGTTTCCGCATTCGCGGCAAGGACGTCCTGCTGTTCGGAGCGGGCGGCGCCGCGCGCGCCGCGGCGTGGGCGCTCGGGAAGAACGGCGCGAGGAAAGTGCGCGTCGCGAACCGGACGGCCGCGACGGCCAAGAAGCTCGTGCGCGACCTGGCGCCGTTCTTTCCCCGGACTAAATTCTCGTGCGGCAAGCCCGCGAACGCCGGCGTCTGGATCAACGCGACGCCGCTCGGGCAGAAAGGCAATCCCGACCGGTCGCCCGCTCCGGCCTCGTTGCGGCCGCCGGACGCGGCGATGGACTTGGTGTATGGAAGAAAAACGGCGTTTCAACGGCATGCCGAACGGCTGGGAGCGCGCGTGACGGACGGCACGGCGATGCTCGTGTTCCAGGCGCTGCGCGCCTACGAATTTTGGGAGAAGCCTCTCGGCGCCGCTCGACGCGCGCTTTTGGCCGAGACGCTGATCAAGGAGCTTTCATGAGCTTGCGATTTCTGACGGCCGGAGAATCCCACGGAAAGGCGCTCGTCGGCATACTCGAAGGGCTGCCGGCGGGCTTGGCGCTCGAGGCGTCCGACGTCCAAGCCGACCTGCTGCGGCGCAAGAAGGGCCATGGGCGCGGCAACCGGCAGAAGATCGAAGGCGACAAGGTCGAGATCCTGTCGGGCGTCAGGAACGGGAAGACGCTGGGCTCGCCGCTCGCGCTGCTCGTGCCGAATCTGGATTTCAAGAACTGGGAAGGGATCATGGGCGCGGAGCCGTCGGCCGGGCCCGCCGCCCGCCGCGTCGATATTCCGCGGCCCGGGCACGCCGATCTCGTTGGGAAATTGAAGTACGGGTTCGACGACATGCGCGACGTGCTCGAGCGGGCGTCCGCGCGCGAAACGGCCATGCGCGTGGCTCTCGGCGCCGCCGCGCGGCGCTTCCTGAGAGAGTGCGGCGTGATCGTCGCGAGCCGCGTCGTCGCGATCGGCGGGGAGACCGACGACTCGCCGCTCTCCTGCCCGGTTTCGGGGCTCAACGCGCTGACCGACGCCGATCCCGTGCGCTGCGCGAACCCGCATTTCTCGAAACGCATGGTGACGCGCATCGATGAGGCGAAGGCGGCCGGCGACACCCTCGGCGGCGTCTTCGAGGTCCTCGCCGACGGACTTCCGGTCGGGCTCGGCAGCTACGCGCAGTGGGACCGTCGCCTCGAGGGGCCGCTGTCGGCGGCGCTGATGTCCCTTAACGCGATCAAGGGCGTCGAGGTCGGCTACGGCTTCCGCGGCGCGGGCGTCCCCGGCTCGCAGGCGCACGACGCGTACGAGCCGCGCGGCAAGAAGGTCGGCTATCGCAGCAACCGCTCCGGCGGCCTCGACGGCGGGATGACGACGGGCCAGACTTTGGTCCTGCGCGCCGCGATGAAGCCGATCGCGACCTTGATGAAGCCGCTCGACTCGGTCGATCTGCGCACGATGAAGCCCGCGAAGGCGCACGTCGAGCGCTCCGACGCCTGCGCGGTCCCGGCCGCCGCGGTGATCGGCGAGTCGTTGGTCTGTTTGGTCCTCGCCGACGCGCTGCTCGCGAAGTTCGGCGGCGACTCGATGAATGAAATTATCCCGCGGATCGAAGCGTGGCGCGCATGAGGCCGACGATCTATCTGACCGGGTTCATGGGCGCGGGCAAATCTGCGGTCGGCAGGGAGCTCGCCCGTCTCCTTCGCCGCCCGTTCATCGATCTCGACCTGTCCATCGAGCGCGAGGCCGGCTCGAGCGTCGCTTCGCTGTTCGCGCGGCGGGGCGAAGCGGAGTTCCGGAAGCTCGAGCGCAAGGCGCTGCTGCGTGCTTCCCGGCGCCAGGGCGTCGTCGTGGCCCTCGGCGGGGGCACCTTGCTCGATCCGCGCAACCGCGCGCTCGCCAAAAAAGGCTTCCTCGTGAGCCTCTCGTGCTCTCGCGCCGAGCTGGTGCGGCGCCTGGGGCCCTCGCGCGCCTCGCGGCCGCTCTTGGCCGGAGGCGCGCTGAGCGCGCGCGTCGGCAAGCTCCTGTCCGAGCGCCGCGGCGCGTACGCCGGCGCCGACTGCAGCGTCTCGACCACCGTCAACTCTCCCGAAGCCGCGGCGAGCCTGATCGCCCGGAGGATCCCATGAGCGTCGAAAAACTCTTCGTCGAACCCGGCGCGCGTCTGAACGCGCGCTCCTGGACGCGCGGCTTGACCTCGTCCCGGCGCGTGGTGCTCGTCTCGGAAGCGGGCGCGTGGCGGAGGTTCGGCTCCGGAGTCGAGAAAGCCCTCAAGCGCGCGGGCCTCAAGGTCCACCGCCACCTCCTTCCTTCGGGTGAAGCGGCCAAGACCTGGGACTCGGTGTCGGACATGCTCGCCTCCATGCTCGCCGCGGGCCTCGGGCGCGATTCGGCCGTCGTGGCGCTCGGCGGCGGCTCGGTCACGGACGCCGCGGGCTTCGCGGCCGCGATCTATCAGCGCGGCATCCCGTGGGTCAGCGTGCCCACGACCCTGCTCGGCCAACTCGACAGCGGCCTCGGCGGCAAGACCGGCATCAATATCGCGGGCGGCAAGAATCTCGCGGGCAGCTTCCACCGGCCGCGCGCCGTCGTATGCGACCCCGACGTGCTGAAGAGCCTTCCGCCGCGCGAGCGCGTGTCCGGCTTCGGCGAGGCGCTGAAGTACGGTCTCGTCTTCGAGCCGGCGATCTGGGCGCTCATCGTCGGGAATTGGGACGCGCTGATGGCGGGCGACCCCGTTCTGACCGGCAAGGTCGTCGAGCGCTGCGCCGCGTGGAAGCGCAAAATCGTCGACAGCGACGAGCGCGAGACGAAGGGCCCGCGCGAGCTCCTCAATTTCGGCCACACGCTCGGCCACGCGCTCGAGTCCGCGTCCGGCCTCGGCGCGCTGCGCCACGGCGAGGCCGTGATCTGGGGCATGCGCGCCGCGCTACGCCTGTCGCACCGCTGCTCCGGGCTCAAGGCGTCGTTCGCCGCCGAGGCGGACCGCTTCCTCGCGACCTTGCCTGTGCCGCTTCCTCGCCGCATCGAGCCGCGCCGCTTGGTCGAGCTCGCGCGCCGCGACAAGAAGGCGCGCGGCGGGCGGGCGCGCTTCGTCCTCCTGCGCGCGCCGGGGCGCCCGGTCACCGCGTTCGTCACGGACAAGGAGATACTGCGCGCCGTGCGGGAGATCCTGTGAACATCCTCGTCCTCAACGGCCCGAACCTGAACCTGCTCGGTGAGCGCGAGCCGAAAGTGTACGGCACGATGACCTTGGCGCAGCTCAACTCGAAGCTCGCCGCGCACGCCAAGAAGAAGAAGGCGGCCTTGCGCGCCCGCCAGTCGAACTCCGAGGGGGAATTGATCGACATCCTTCACGCGCACCGCAAGTGGGCGGACGGGATCGTGTTCAATCCCGGCGCCTACAGTCACTACAGCTACGCGCTTCGCGACGCGGTCGCGTCGATTTCGGTGCCGACGATCGAGGTGCATCTGTCGGACATCAAGAAGCGCGAGGAGTTCCGCCGGGTGTCGGTGATCGCGCCGGTGTGTGCCGGCCAGTATTGCGGGAAAGGCGCCCAGTCGTACATCGAGGCCATCGACGACCTCATCCAGAATGCCTAAAACGCTCTCCGTCGTCAAAATAAGCCTAGGTCTGAAGGGGCTCGACCCCGCGACGTGCTTCGAGCGCCTCGCCGGGGAGAACGGGCGCGGCTACCTCATCGAGAAAGTCGAGGACGGCCGCAGGCGCGCCTGGATCGGCGTCCAGCCGTTCGAGACTTTGCGCGTGATCAAGGGCCGCGTGTATCGCGTCACGAGCCGCGGCAAAAGGAAGCTTCCGGGCGAGCCGTTCGCGGTCATCGGCAAGCGCCTCGAGAGTTTGAAAACCCGCGGCGGCCGGCCTTTCGACGCCGGCGCGGTCGGCCTGCTCGACTACGAGATGATCCGCCACCTCGAGCCCGTCCGGATGAACGCGATGGTCGCCGAAGGCTTCATGATGCTGTTCAACGCGACGGTGATCGTCGAGGGCGGCAAGGCGGTCCTGGCCGCGCTCGTCTCCGGCGCAAAGGCGAAGCGGCGGGCGAAAATCCTCGCGGCCGAGCTCAAGGCCGTCCTTCGCGGCGCGGGCCCCGTCCCGGTCCCCGCGCCGTCCGGCCGGCTCCTGCCTGTTCAGCCCGAGCACGGGCGCGCGAAATATCTCAAGAGCGTGGCGAAGATCAAGAAGCACATCGTCGCGGGCGACGTATTCCAGGCGGTCGTGTCGGAGCCGTTCAGCGCGCGCGTTGAGGGCGGGCCGTTCGCGGTCTACCGCGCGGTTCGAGCGGCGAACGTCACGCCGTACGGCTTCTGCCTGCTGGACGGCGAGCGCGCGTGGATCGGCGCGTCGCCGGAGCGCCTGGTGCGCGTCGTGAACGGCGTCGCGCGCAACTGCCCGATCGCAGGCACGCGCCCGCGCGGCAAGACGCGGAAGCAGGACCAAGCGCTGGAAAAGATTCTGCGAAGCAATATAAAAGAACGCGCCGAGCACCTGATGCTCGTCGACCTCGCCCGCAACGACCTCGGCCGCGTGTGCGCGCCGGGCTCGGTCGAGGTCGCGCGCTTCATGCTCACGCGCCGCTTCTCGAACGTCATGCACCTGGTCAGCGAGGTCGAGGGGCGTCTCGATAAGGACAAGACCGCGTGGGACGCCTTGGTCGCCTCTTTCCCGGCGGGCACGGTCAGCGGCGCCCCGAAAGTCCGCGCGATGGAGATCGTCGCGAAGCTCGAACGCGGCACGCGCGGCTTCTACGCCGGCGCCGTGGTGCAGGCGGATTTTTCCGGGAACCTCGACTCGTGCCTCGCGATCCGCTCGATCGAGCTTCAGGACGGCCTGCTCCGCTTGCAGGCAGGCGCGGGCATCGTCGCCGACTCGAGCCCCGCGGCGGAGTGGAACGAGGTGATGCACAAGCTCGCGGGGCTGCGCCGGGCGCTCGGGGGGCTCGCGTGATCCTCCTGCTCGACAACTACGACTCGTTCACGTACAACCTGTACCAAGCGGTGCGATTCTTGAAGCGCGACTGCAAAGTCGTGCGGAACGACAAGATCACGGTCAAAAAACTTCTGGCGCTCAGGCCCCAGGGAATCATCCTGTCTCCGGGACCCGGGCGGCCGGAAGACGCCGGAATTCTCCTGGAGCTCGTGAAGAAGGTCCCGCCGGCGATTCCCCTTCTGGGGGTGTGCCTGGGCCACCAGGCGATCGCGCTGGCGAACGGCGGCCCCGTGATCCGGGCCAAGAAGCTGATGCACGGAAAAACCTGCGTGATCTCCCACGACGGCAAGGGCCTGTTCCGGGGCCTGCCCAAGCGCGTGACGGTCGCGCGCTACCACAGCCTCGTGGCCGCGGAGCCCTTGCCGAAGAACATGGCCCCGACGTCTCGCGCCGAGGATGGCTCTCTCATGGGCCTGCGCCTGCTCGACCGTCCGGTCGAGGGCGTCCAGTTCCACCCCGAGTCCGTGGCGACTCCCATGGGCTTGAGAATGCTGAAGAACTTCCTCAAGTCGACCCGTTAATTGGTGTCAGGCCTCCCGTTGTTGCAGTATTACTAACGGTATGTCCAAGTGGAATACATCAACAACGGGAGGCCTGACACCTCAACAGGGGCTGGCGGCGCTTC
>JBBQVX010000115.1:0-10900 GCA_038211115.1 Elusimicrobiota bacterium
CTCGGGCCCACTTTCATCAAGCTCGGCCAGCTGCTCTCCACGCGGGCCGACCTGCTGCCCCCCGAGCACCTCGCCGCGCTCACGCGGCTGCAGGACCGCGTCCGTCCCTTCCCGTACGAACAGGCGGAACGCATCATCGAGGAGGAGCTCGGCGCGCGCGTGAACAAGCTCTTCCTCACCCTCGAGCCCGAGCCCGTCGCGGCGGCCTCGCTCGCGCAGGTCCACCGCGGGACGCTGCGCGACGGCCGCGAGGTCGCGGTCAAGGTGCAGCGGCCCGGCCTGCGCGCGGTCATCAACGAGGACATGGCCGCGATCGGCGAGGCCGCGCGCTTCCTGGACCGCCACACGAGCATCGGCCGCCGCTACGAGTTCGCGCGCATCCTCGACGAGTTCCGCCGCGGCCTGCACCGCGAGCTCGACTACGAGAGGGAGGCGGCCAGCCTGCGGACGCTCGCGGACAACCTCGCGGGGTTCGACCTCCTCGTCGTGCCCGAGCCGCACGAGGACTACGGCACGCCACGGGTGCTCACGATGGACTACATCGCGGGGCGCAAGATCACGGCGCTCTCGCCGCTCGCGTTCAACGAGCTCGATGGCCCTCCGCTGGCCGACCAGCTCTTCCGCGCCTACCTGAAGCAGATCCTCGTCGACGGCTTCTTCCACGCCGACCCCCATCCCGGGAACATCGTGCTCGCGGCCGACGGCCGCCTCGCGATCCTCGACCTCGGCATGACCGGCCGCGTGGGTCCCGACCTTCAGGAGAACCTGCTGTCCCTTCTGCTCGCCGTCAGCGACGGCCGCAGCGACGCGGCCGCGTCCGCGGCGATCAAGATCGGCCGCAAGCGCGACGGCTTCGCGGAGACGGCGTTCCGGGAGAAGGTCGAACGCCTGGTCCTCGATAACCGCAACGCCACGATCACCCAGCTCAGCGTGGGCCGGATCACGTTCGATATCATGCGCGTCTCCGGCTCCTACGGCCTGCGCCTCCCGTCGGAGACGACGCTGATCAGCAAAGCCCTGCTCAACCTGGACCGCGTCGTGACCACGCTCGACCCGGATTTCGAGCCGGCCGCGGTCGTGCGCCGTGAGGCGACGAAGCTGCTGCGCGAGCGCTTCGAGAGCGGCGTGGGGCTGACGGGGGTGGCCGCGAGCTTGCTCGACGCCAAGGAGTTCGCCGAATGCCTGCCCGCGCGCCTCGGCAAGGTCCTCGACGTGCTCGGCGGCAACGAGCTGCGCGTGAAGGTCGACGCGGTCGACGAGAAGCTCCTGATCGAGGGCATGCAAAAGATCGCCAACCGCATCGCGCTCGGCGTGGTGCTCGGCTCGCTGATCATCGGCGCGGCGC
The DNA here is from genome assembly GCA_038211115.1 of Elusimicrobiota bacterium. Taxonomy (GTDB): domain Bacteria; phylum Elusimicrobiota; class Elusimicrobia; order UBA1565; family UBA9628; genus GWA2-66-18. Next base: position 1,346 of record JBBQVX010000115.1, read on the forward strand.
TGATGATGAGGGTGCCGACGACCTTCACGATATTCGAGTACCCCGGCCTCGCGATCATCCTGTTCCTCGGAGCCGCGGTCGCGAGCGTGCTGCTGATCGCCGATATCGCGTTCTACGACGAGAACGGCAAGTCCCAGCCGCGGGGCGCCGAGATCGAGGACCCCGAGGAATGAAGGCCTGATCCCCGCGGCGCGGCCGGGCTTGCTCCCATCAGGTGCAGCCGCGGGCGAGAAATAAGATCGCGAGTATCGGAATCGGAATTCCGATCAGCCAGAGTATGCCCCAGCCCCACGCGCCGCGCTCCGAACGAACGAACTCTTCGAGTTTTTTCTTCATGGCATGCCTCCTCGTCTTCACGAGTGTAGCCCGCGTGCCGGTCGGCTCCCATGGCCGCGCCGTCTAGCCTTTGTGCCGGCGGACGCCACAAAGTCGTGACGCCGCGTCCATGGCAATGAGCCGCCGTACCTGGCATCCTTGACTCCATGAAGCACACCATCAGCCGGGGAGGAACCATGAACACGATCCAGAAGACCAAGCAGGCGATGAGCGCGGACGCGCGGGAGCGGCTCAGCCGGTTCACGGAGGAGGCGCGAGCGCGCCTCAAGAAGAGCGGAACGGAACTGCTCGACGACGCCCAGGTCCGCGGCGAGCGGGCTTTGAAGGGGTCCCGCAGCTGGATCTCGAAGAACCCCGGAGCCGCGGTCGCCTACGCATTCGTCGCCGGGGCCGTCGCGTTCGGCTGGCTCACGCGCGGCAAGTCCGAGGATTGATCCCGTGAAGGCTCACGGCGCCGCGCGCGTGCGCTGGACGCGCGCGGCGCGGAGGGCCGTTCATTTCGGGGACCGGAATGAGCCGCTTCGCAGGCACAAGATAATGGTCGGAGCACTCATCGTCGTCGCCGCGCTCACGGGGCTCCGGCTCGCGTTGCCGTCGATCGTCCTTCATTACGCGAACGCCAAGCTCTCCCGCCTCGAGGGCTACCGCGGCCAGGTCGACGAGGTCGACATCCATCTGTGGCGCGGCGCTTACGCGATCCGCGGCTTAAAGCTCGAGAAGAGGCACGGCGGAGCCCCTATCCCGTTCTTCACGGCCGAGTCCGTCGATTTCTCCGTCGAATGGGGCGCTCTGGTCAAAGGCGCCCTGGTCGGGGAGATCGCCCTCACGCGCCCCATCTTCAACCTCGAGCCCGGCGCGGCGGACGTCGGCGAGGTCCGGAAGGCCGACCAGAGCGGCGGCGCCGCGATCGGCGCGCTGATGCCGCTCAAGATCAACCGCCTGAGCGTCGTCGATGGCGAGGTGCATTATCGCGACCGTCGCTCGAAGCCCGAGCTGGACCTGCGCTTGAGCCGGATCGCCGGCCGCGCCGAGAACCTGAGCAACGTACTCCAGAAGGATAAGCTGCTCCCTGCGTCCGTCGGGGCGCGCGCGACGGTCTTCGAGACCGGCGCCCTGACGCTGGCGATGGACGTCGATCCGCTGGCGGCTTCGCCGACCTTCATGCTCAAATCCACCTTGCAGGGCGTGAAGCTCCCTGCGCTCAACGACCTGCTGGACGCGTACGCCAAGTTCCGGGTCAAGAGCGGCGACTTCGGCCTCTACACCGAGATCGCGGCGAAGGACGGGGGCTTCACCGGCTACGTCAAGCCGATCATCCGGAACCTCGAGATCGAGAAAAAGGAGGCGCGCGGCTTCCTGCGCAAGCTCTGGGCGCACGTCGCGTCGGCCGCCGCCGCGGTCCTGTCCAACCCGAGCCACGACCAGGTGGCCGCCAAGGTCCCCCTCGCGGGGCGCTTCGGAGCCGCCGACGCCGACCTATGGTCGACGGTGGGAAGCCTGCTCAAGAACGCCTTCATCAAGGCCTTGACGCCGTCGCTGGAGCACACCGTGCGCATCGGCGACGTACGGAAGTAGGGCCGCTATTCTCCGCGGGCGCGGAGGCTCTTCAGCGAGACGAACTCGTAGCCGCTCGCGCGGATCGAGTCGATGAGGCCGACGAGGCGCGCCGCCTCCCCGGGACGGGCCATCAGCTGCGGATGCCAGTAGAACGAGGCCCAGCCGTCGCGCACCACGGACAGCCCGGCGGCGGCGGCGGCGATGTCGCCCGGCGTGTCATACCCCCAGTCGGAGCCCGGCATCGGCACGAAGCCCAGGTCCTCGGGCCAGACGAACTGCCCGTAGTGATCCTTGTAGATGGTGTACGGGAAGAACTGGCTCACGAACACCGGGGCGTCGCCGGGGCGGGCGCCGGCGATGAAGTAGCACACGCGCTGGACGACCCGGTCGAAGTAGCGCCCGAAGACGGCGTAGTCGGCCGGCGACGCGGCGTAATGCGGCGTGACCCAGGCGACGGTCGCCAGGCCGGCCTTCACGAGCAGCCTCTTCGCGCGGACGACGCGGTCGCGCGCGAAGTCCATCGAATCCTGGGCGAGAGGGGCCTGGCGGCAGCGGTCCCAGAACTCGTAGCCGGCACCCGTGCCGAGCGCCGGGCAGCCCGGCGACGCGGGGACGTCGTGCGTGTAGCCGTGCAGCAGCAGCTCCCCCCCGTTGTCCTCGGCGTAGCGCAGGGCTTTGAGGAAGTCGGGGCGTGTGTCGAGCTCGACGCCGGAATCCTCGGGCTTTCCCGCGGCCGTGAACTTCGGGATCAGGGAGATCGCGAAGGGCACGTTCTTGCTCTTCAGCAGGTCCACGGTACGGTAGAGCAGCCGCAGGTCGTAGTTCGGGTGGATGTCCTCGAGGCGCACGAGCGCGCGGCGCTCCGGGCCGCGAGGTGCGAGGCGCAGGAAGTCGAACAGCAGATCGGCGAGGATCACGTAGCGGTCCTGAGGATTGATGAACAGGAAAGGGTTGTCGGCGACGTAGAAGAAGCCGTCCTTTTCGGTGACGTACGCGGTCGTGGCGCTGGACACCGAATGGACGGCCGTCGCGAGCACGCGCGCGGAGACGGGCTGCACGAGCGCGATCTCGGGAGCGGCGATCAGGACGCCGTCCTCCTTGCGCAGGGCCGCGACTTTCGTGAAGCGCCGGCCCTTGTAGTCAAAATAACGGTAGAAGCCCGGGATGGTCCCGGCCGGGGCGGCGTCGGCGCCGCTCATTTTCTGAAATTTGAAGCCCGCCCTGCGCTCGAACGCCTCCGGGCCGAGGAGGGCCTGCAGCTGCCAGATGCCGTAGTTGAGCCACAGGAAGGGACGGCCGTAGGCGCCCGCGTCGCGCAGGAAGGCCTCGGGCAGGACCGTGCCGAAGTCGCTGCCGACGTACGCCGCCCGGTCGCACGCGGCGAGCCCCCCCGCGCGGTAGCCCGCGATCTCGATGCGGCGGACCGTCGCCTCGCGGAAATGGCCGAGAAGGTTCTCGAGCATGATCGCGTGGAGCTTCCCGTTGCTCGAGCGTCCCGCCGCGCCCTCGTAGTAAACGCAGACGCGCGGCCCTGCGGGGGCGGGCGGAGCGCCGAAGGCGGACGCGGCGAGGAGGACGGAAAGAAGCGAGGCCCGGCGCATGCCTCATTCTCGCACACGGCGGCCGCCGCGGACAGCGCCGCGCGGCGACGTATTTGTGACGGATTTATCAGTAGCGGTTGAACCACTCCAGGAAGGTCGTCGCCGCCCTGCTGTCCTGGCCCTGATCCGTGAACTCGGATTGGAGCGCCCAGTGGGGCGCCAGCGGCTTGCGCACGCTGAGCTGGCGGCTCTGGTCGAAGTCGCTGCCGAGCGTCAGGTTCGCGCCGCCCGGCAGGCGCAGCTTGACGGAGGTCGTCTTCGTCGCGGAATCGTAGCCGACGTGCTCGACCGGGGTCGCGCCGAAGAGGTAGAGCGAGGCGAGGCCGAACCCCTGGCTCTCGAGCGCGGTCTCCGTGTTGCCGACCGAGGCGGTCTGGTCGGGGTCCAGCTCGTCGGGGCTCTTCCCGAAGATCAGCAGCGCGATGATGTCGGCCCGCTTCATCGGCGGGACGCTCGTGAGCTCGATGCGCGGCTTCTCGGTCGTGCCGAGGATCAGGATGCCGATCTCCGCGGAGGGCGTCCGGTAGCGCACGAGACCCTCGAGCGAGGCGGCCTTGGCGCCCGAGGACAGCGCGACGTTCAGATGATCCAGCGTCGCGTTGCGGCGGAACAGCTCCACGTCGAACTCGCGGAACGAGACCAGGCCCGCGGCCGCGGCCGGAGGGTAGGTCGCGACGAGGTCGAGGGACATCGGCACGGGGTCCCGCACGAGGTTCGAGAGCAGCGTGACGGGCTTCACGGTCTTCACGGCCAGGCGCGCGCGCGCCGGAGGAGCACGGAAAGGGGCGGCGGGGTGTCGCGCGCGGGAGGGCGCCGCCGCGGGCTCGTCGCCCGACTTGATGCGCGCATCGACGAACACCTTCGGCGTCCGCCCGATCTCGAGACGGGGCAGCTCCAGCACGACCTCCTGAAGGGTCAGCTCTCCGTCGTGCTCGAACGAGCGCCCCGGCGCCGCCGCGTTCAAGACCGCGAGCTCCCCGGCCGCGCGCACGGCGAGGCGTTCTCGCGCCCCCGCGAGGTCGGTCGTGAAGACGTAGCGCGCGGCCGTGCGCGGCGAGCGAGGGTCGCCTTGGCTCTCGACCGTGAGCTCCAAAGGCCCCTTCAGGACGTGGAACGGCGCCGGCACGGCGTAGGCCGTGTCTCGCAGGAAAGCGACGAGCTCCTCGAAGCGGGGCACCTTCGCGGACGCGCGGAGCTCGTGGCTCACTTGCGCGTCCTTCAGCGGCCGGTCGAGGTGGCCGGACGCCCGCAGCGCGAGCTCCCCGGTGAGCTCGTACCAGGCCGCGATCGGATCGGAGTGGACCTTTGCCTCGGCGTGGAATTTCCCGTTCGCGGCGCGCGCGCTCAGCGCCAGCGAGCCGGACGCGCCCTTGATCCCGAACACCGGCGCGGCCGGCGTCAGCTCGTAGCGGCAGGACAGCTCGCCCCCGGAACCCGGCGCCGCCCAGCCGGCGCACGCGGAGAGCCGGACGCCCCGCAGCGGGCCGGTCGACAGGAGCGCCTCGGCGGCGCCGGAGCCTTCCCAGCGCCCGGACGCGCGCCGCGCGCGCGCGGACGCCCGCAGGCGGCCGCGCGGCCCGAGATCGGCGCGCGCGGAGACTTCGACGAACGTCGGCTCCCCGCCGCGGAAGAGGTCCGTGTCCGCCGTCGCGCTCGCCTTCAGCCGTCGCGTCCCTTGGGCGCCGCGCACCCGCGCGTCGACGGTGACGGACAGGGGCCGCGCCGCGCCGGGGTCCAGCGCGGCGCGGAAATCGCCCGCGGCCGAGCCCTTCGCGTACGCGAGAGAAAAACGCGTCAGCTCCACGTTCAGAGACCGTACGGACGCGCCGCGCAGCGCGCTCGGCAGCCCGCCCGGCGCGCCCGCCTTCGCCCTTCGCGCCGCGTCCACGCGCGCGCCATCGGAGATCGCGACCAGCCTCTCGATCCGCTCGACGATCGGGCCGCGGCGAGACCAGAACACGACCACGGTCGCCTCGAGCCGCGAGAAGCACCCGGAGAACGATCCGCCCGGATCGGCGACGCAGAAGTCCGTCGCGGAGAAGACGTAGCGGTGCCGGCGGCGTGCGAAGGCGTCGGCCGAGAGGTTCAGGCTCGTCCAGCGCGGCGCGTACGCCGAGCCGAAGCGCGTCAGCGCGACGGCCGCCGTCCGGCCGGTGAGCACGAGCCCCGGCTCTGCGAGGAAGACCACGCCCGCGAAGGCGACGCCGGTCGCCAGCCCGGCCGCGAGGCCCGCGAGCCGCTTCGCCCAGGCGCGCATCAGAATTCCCGCCCGTAGCTGAAAAAGAACTGCCAATGCCGGCGCCCCGGGGCGGTCGCGGGGTCCCGGCGCCAGATCAGGCTGCGCGCGAACGAGGCGCGGAACGCGCCGATGAAGGTGGACCAGCGGGCCCCGAAGCCGGGCGCGTAGTAGACGTCGGGGTCCAGGCGCAGCGATGAGCGCCCCGCCATCGCCGCGTCGATGAACACGAGGGGCTGGAGCTTGAACGGAAGCAGCTCTCCCGCGCGCAACTCGAGGCCCTGGTAGACGCCGGACAGGAAGCCGCCCTCGTCGCCGAGCTCGCCGGGACCGACGCCGCGGAAGTCGGCGTCGCCGCCGATGAAGAAGCGCATGGCCGGCGGCAGCTCGCGCAGCGCGGCGTCGCGGTCGCCGACGACCGTCGTGCCGGCCCACCCGCGCGCGCCGAGGACCGCGAGCGGCGGATCGAACGCGCCGACATTCCAGAGCTTCTCGGTGCCGAGGCGGACGCGGTGCGCGGTCAGCGCGGAGCTGATCTCGGAGACGCGCGAGGCCGTGTCGAGCTCCGCGTGGAAGCCGTTCCGAGGCTCGCGGAGGTAGTACTCGAACAGGTGACTCGTGACCTCGACGTGCGTATTGAAGCTCTGGAAGTAGGAATTCCGGGGGCCGACGCCGCGCCGCGTGTCCGCGTACTCGAGCGCCGGGCCGGCGTGGAACTCAAGATGCAGCGACTGGTCGTCCCACGTGAACGCGGGCGACAGCGAAATTTCCGACGACACCGTCTCGAACCGCGGATCGTCGCTGCGCGCCGCCACGGCGCGCGGCAGCAAGTAGACCCGGGAGGACGGACGCAGATAGAAGCGCATGTTCGCCTCGAAGGACTGCTCTCGCTTCGAGGCGAACAGAATGGCCTCCGCGGTGCTCGCGCGCCAGCCGATGCGCGAGTGGTTCCAGCGCGCGCGAAACCGCGCGAAGCCCTCGGTGTCGATGCCGATGCCGATCCGGACGAGGCGCGGCGGCGCCGACGCCACGCGGTGGACGATGCGCACGCCCTCGGTCCCGCAGGTCACGTCGTAAGAGGAGTTCAGAAACAGCGCCTCGCTGACCACGCGGTTCGACGTCAGCGTGAGCAAGCGCTGGTCGATCGGCCGGTCCCGCCGGAACGCCTCGAAGCGTTTGAAGATTCCAGGATCGATTCCCGGGATAGACGGCTCCTCGATCGGATCGGCCTCGTGCGTCTCCCCGCTTGGGAAGCGAGCGAGCAGGACGCCCGTGCGCGCGTCGGCCGTCATCTGCACGTCCGGGCAGGGATATCCCAGGTTCTGGAGGTCAGAGTTCAGAGCGCCCTTCACCTTGTCGAGCATGGCGGGCGTCAGCGGCTCGCCGACGACGCGCCGCCGCTTGCTCAGGTCGACGCCCGCCGGCAGGTTGTCCCCCTCGAGGTGGCTGACCGCCGTTCGCTGTCCCGGATCGACGACCAACCGCCCGTCCTTTTCCGTGAAGAGCGGGTGATGGTAGGCGCGCTGCTGAAGGAACGCCTTCAGGAAGCCCCTCGCTTGTCCGCGCGGCACCTCCCGCCACACCTCGCTCTCCGGGTCGCCGCACACGAGACGCCGCTCGACCGGGTTCAGCGAGATCGCGGGCCCGGTGAAGACGACGCCGGGGCAGAACGGGGGCGCGTCCGACGCCGCGGCGCGGGCCGCCGCGAGCAGCAGGGCGACGGCGAGCGCCGCCGCCGGACTAGCGCGCATTGACTTCGGATGCGGCCGTTCTCTTTAGAATCTCCGACAGCGCGAAACCGAAGAGGGCGTTCGTCGCCAGGAGCGCCAGAAAGACCGAAAACAGCCTCCCCCGCTCGGAGATCATCGGCCCGCCGTCGAATGGATCCCGAAGCGGCGCTCGATCGCGGGCCAGATGCGGAGCAGCGACAGCAGCATCGCCGCCATGATGGGCCCGATGAAAACCCCGAGCACGCCGAACATCTGCAGGCCGCCGATGATGGCGACGAACGCGACGAGCGGATGCATGTCGGCGCGGCCCTTGAGGACCATCGGGCGGACGAGGTTGTCCACGACGGCCGCGGCGAAACCCAGCGCGGCCATCAAGAAGAGCTTGGTCGTCGAACCCTGCACGTACAGATACAGCATCCCGGCCACGGAGGCGGGCGCGGTGCCCAGCAGCGGAATCCACGCGAACAGGAACGTCAGGCCGCCGGCGAGGAATGCCCCCGGTATCTCGAGGATCATGAAGCCGATCGAGATCAAGGCGGCCTGGGAGACGGCCGCGGCGAGGCCGGCCAGGACGGCGGAGATCGCGGTGTCGCGGAACGACTTGGCCAGCTCCTTCTGCACGTCCAGGTCCAGCGCCCCGAGCCCGAAAAGCCAGTCCATGAACCTCTGGCCGTCCCTGAGGAAGTAGTAGAAGGCGATCAGGACCAGCAGCAACTGGAGCAGGTATTCAGGGACGTTCTTGCCCAGCTCAAGCACGGCCGCCCCGGTCAACTGCCCCGCGCTCCGGATCGCCCCCTTGAGCTTCGAGTTGACCGAGTCCGCGTCGCCGATCACCATGCGGACCACCTGCCAGCGGCTGACGGCCGCGGTGATGGTCCTCGGGGAGAATTCCTTCAGCTCGGCCATCTCCTGGCCGATCACGACGCCCTGCTTCACGGCCAAGACCGAGAAGCCGGCCAGCGGCGCGATGACGAGCAGGACCAGGAGCGCCACGATCGTGGCCGACGCCGGGCACGGCCTGATGCCCTCCTTGAGCAGCCAGCGCTGCACCGGATGGGCGAGCATGGCCAAGGTCCCGCCGAGGAACAGGGCCAGCAGGTACGGGCCCACCATCCAGAAGACCCCGATCATGCAGGCCGCGAGCGCGCCCAGGAACGTGAAGAGATGGACGCGTTCGGTCACCATGGCTCCCGTAAGCGCTTTCCTCATCCACGACCATGGTAAGAGATGCGCTCGCGGTAACCCATGCCGCACGGGAGACTTTAATGTGACCGTGTTATATCGGCGCCTCCGCGTACACAAAGCACACACATTAGGATGACCCGACGTCCATGGGCGCGCCCGACCGCCTCTGTTAGTCTTGTCGCAACGCGGACGCCGCGAGGAGGCAGCTTATGTCGCTATTGGATATCGTCATACTCATTCTGGTGTTGAGCTGGGTCGGCGGCTTCAGCCTGCACGTCGGAGGCGGGCTCATCCATCTGCTGCTGGTCATCGCGCTCGTCACGCTGATCTTCCGGCTGATCAGCGGCCGGAAGGCCTGAGACCGCTCGTGTAGGGCGAGGACTTCCCCGCGCGCGCCAGCGCGAGAATCCTCATGCCGAGGGCGAGAGCCTCAGCCGGCGCGAGACGCCCGGCGGCGACGTCGTCGGCCAGGTTGTGCCGCAGGAAGTTGATCTCCTCGCCGTCGGACGCGGCCGTGAGCTCGCGCGAGGCGAGGTCGTACTTCAGGCGCGGATCGAACGCGGCGATATCGCGAGCCTGCGCCGGGCTCAGGCTCTTCTCGAGCGTCTGCTCGACGACCGGGAGGTCCTCCTGCGGCCCGAATTTCTGCGCGACGTCGCGCACCTCGGTCCGCTTCCACGGGCCGTTGGCGTTCCAGACGAGGCGGCTGGGCCCAACCTCGTCCGGGACGCCGTACTCCTCGATCAGCCGGCTCGCGGCATGAGCCGAGACCGGCCACCAGTTGTCGATGACCGTGCCGGCGAGGACGCGGCGGCCCTCGACGTCGGCCGCGGCGTCGGAGCGCGGGGCCTTGACCGGGGCAAGGCAGCCGCCGAGCAGGAGCGCCAGCGCCCCGAGGACGCCGGCCGCC
>JBBQVX010000116.1:0-10787 GCA_038211115.1 Elusimicrobiota bacterium
CCCCGCTTCTGCAAACAGTCCGTCTTTTACCCAGGCCAGTCGATACTCCTCATTGATATATTCTTTTTGAGTAAGGAAATTGATGGCGTCGGTGACGAACTCGTTGGAGTCATAATCCAGTTCGGCTGAAAGCAAAAACCCTTTTTCTCCCGATTGTGTTTTTTCGTAATAAGAAATACCCAGCTTGCGCCTGACGTCCTTGCGTCGCGATACATTTTTTAAAACGGTTTCTTTGTCGATCGGCATGTTTGCAGTTAAGCCGTGATCGCCGGCGGGATGTCCCGTTATGGCGGTCAAGTTTCTACGGCTTCATCCAGATCGCCTGGTGGTGCTCGTCGCGACGGAAGCCGAGGCTCAATCGCAGCCCGGCCTCGAGGATGTCCTTCTTCTTCTCGAGCCCCGTCTTTTCCATGATGTATCCGACGACGCGCTCGGGGATGTCCGCGTAGTCGGCGGCCATGCCCGCCGCGTCCTTCAGGGCTGCCTTCGCGAGCGCGCGGTTGAAGCGCGCCCACATCCATACCGGCACGGCATCGGCGCTCTTCACCGCGACGTAGTCGAGGTCCTTCATCGCGTCGCGGTGGCGGCCGAGCGCGCGCTTGGCTTCGCCGCGCCAGACGTATGCCTCGAGGTCGAGCGGATACAGCCGCAAGGTCCGGTCGAGCTCCGCGAGCGCCTCCTTCGGGCGGCCGAGCTTGAGCAAAGCGGCGCCCTTCCAGCAGAAGGCGCACTGCGCGCCGAGTGATTCCGCTTTTTCGAGCAGGGCGAGCGCGCGCTGATAGCGTCCGAGCCAGAGTTCGAAGGCGCCTCGCCACGCGAGAACCTGGCCGGCCTCGCTCTTCGGCGCCGCGCGCTGGGCGCGGTCCATCTCGGCGAACGCGGCCTCAGGCTTGTGCAGGCACAGGTACGTCTCGGCGAGGAAGCCGCGCGCGCGCCAGTCGACGGGCTCGTGGGCGAGCGAGCGCTTGAACCAGGCCGCCGCTTTGCCGAAGTCGGCCGCCATCAGCGCGACGGAGGCCGCCTTGAAGTACATCCAGCCGTAGCGCTTCGCGGGATAATCCTCGAGGCGCGCGAAATGCGGGACGCCGGCGGGGCCGTTGAGGGAGCCGCGGTAGTAGTGCAGCCAGGGGCCGTCCGGTACGGCGCGCTCGAGGGCGCGCAGCTCGCGCAGGAGGACCGCGCGGGGAACGCGCTCGTCCCATTCCCAGGGGTCCCAGAAGCAACGGATATCGGGCAGGCCGGGCTTCGCGTCGAGGATGCGCTCGGCCGTCGCGACGGCCTCGGCGTAACGCCCGAGCTTCATGAGCGCGCGGAAGCGGTCGCCGGGCGAGGAGCCGCGCGCCGCGCGCCGCAGCAGTGCCTTCTCCTCGGCGCGCCGGCCCGAGAGGCTCATGACGGACGCGAGGCTCAGGCAGGCCGCCGCGTCGCGCGGATCGCACAGCAGGACGCAGCGGAAGAGGCTCTCGGCGCGCTTCAGGCGGCGCGCGAACAGCTCGGCGATGCCGCGGGCGCGCAGCGGCTCGGCGAGGAGACGGCGGGCCTCCCTGTCCCGCGGCCAGAGGGCCAGCGCCGCGCGCAGGGGGGCGAGCGGCGGGCGGCCCGCGGCCAGCGCGGCGTCGAGCCGGGAGCGCAGCAGCCCGGCGAGCAGGCTTCGGGACTCGTTGTCCCGCGGCTCGAAGGCGAGGGCCCGGCGCAGGGCTTTTTCCGCCGCGCCGGGCTTTCCGGCGCGCAAGGCGTCGCGGCCGCGCGCGCGCAGGACGTCCTGCATCGCGCGCCGCGCCTCCTTGCGGCGAGGGTCGAGGGTGAGCGCGCTGCGCAGGGCCTTCTCGGTTCCGCGCCGGCATAGGACCTCGAGCAGACGCTCGCGCGATTTCGCGCCCGGCAGGACGCCGAGCGACGCGCGCAGCGCCTTTTCGGCCTCGTCCGTCCTGCCCGCGCAGCGGTGCGCCATCCCGCGCTGGTGCAGCAGCTCGGCCAGGCGCCGGCGGGATTTGAGGTCGTCCGGCGCGGCCGCGACGGCCCGGCGCAGGCTCTTCTCCGCCCCCGAGAAGTCCCGGGCGCTCGCCTGCGCGTGCGCGCGCGTGCGCAGAAGATCGCCGAGGCGTTCGCGGGAATGGGCGTCGTCGGGGGCGAGGACGAGCGCGCGCTTCAGCGCCTGCTCCGCCGCTCCGTGCTCGCGCGCGGACGCGTGCGCCTGGGCGCGCGCGCGCAGGAGTGCGAGCAGGAGGCCGCGTCGCTCGTCCGAGGGGTCGAGAGCAAGAGCCCGCGCGAGCGCCTTCTCCGCCGGCGCGCCCTCGCCGGCGGCGGCGTAGGCCTCGCCGCACGCCTTCAGCGCCTCGGCGAGCGGAGCGCGCGCCGGGGCGCCGCCGGGCTCGCGCGCGAGCAGCCAGCGCAAGGTCCGGCCGCCGTCGTCGAGCGGCCCCCGGCGCAGGTGGAGGCTCGCCAGGGCGGAGTAGGCGGGAAGGTGGAGGGGAAAGTCCTCGAGCAACGCGACGAGCGCCCGCGCAGCCTCGCGCGGGCGGCCCAGGGAGTCGAGCGCGTGAGCCATGAACGAGCGGGCCTCGGGGCCGGGGGCCTTCTGAAAGCAGAGCCGCGCCTCCTCGAAGCGGCCGGCGTTGAAGTGTTCGATGCCGAGCTGGAGGTCATTCATCGCGCGAGCGCCTCGAGGCGGTGGCGCAACAGCACGAGGCGCAGGTCGAGGTCGCCTTCGCCGGGCGGAACGGCCTCGTAGACGGACCGTTCGAGATCGGGGCGCCCCTGCGCCGCGTAGATCGAGCCCAGGGTGATCGCGGCGGCCAACGACGACGGGTCGAGCGCGAGCGCGGCCTTCAGGTCCCGGACTGCGGCCTCGGGACGGCCGTTTAAGTATTCGCAGAGGCCGAGATCGCCGAGCAAAGCCGCGTTCTCCGGCTGCTCGCGCGCGAGCGGCCCCAGGAGAGCGAGCGCTCCGGCGTTGTCCTTAAGATCCTGGAGGAGCAGGGCGCCGCGCCGTCTTTCGGCGCCGGAGGGCTTCAGCGCGAGCGCCTCGCTCAAGAGGCGCGCGGCCGCCTCTCGGTCGCCCGTCCGCGCGGCGAGCTCGGCGCGGTCGAGGCGCAGGCGCGGGTCGCGGGGCGCCGCCTTCACGAGCGCGTCTTGGAGGGCTTGGGCTTCGCCGCCGTCGCCGAGCTCCAGGTACAGCGCGGCGATCAGGCGGCGGTCGTCGAGCGACGGAGCGCGGCCGCGGGCCTCGCCGAGGAGCTTCAGGGCCTTCTCGCGCTCGCCCGCGCGCGCGGCGAGCGCCGCCCGGTCGTACGTGAGACGCGCGTCGCCGATCGCGGCCCGCTGGAGCTCGTTCTGGAGCTCGCGGGCGTCCGCCTCGTCCTTGAGATCCTCGTACAGGAACGCGGCGCGGCGCAGGACGTCGGGGCCGGGAGAGAGCGCTCTCGCCTCCGCGAGGCCGCGCAGCGCGCCGGCGCGGTCGCCCGCCGCCGCGGCCGCGCCCGCGCGATCCACGCGCGGCGACGCGTCCTCGGGATTTTCCTCGACGAGCCGGTCGAGCAGGGCGCGCGCCGGGCCGTAGTCCTGGAGCTCCTGATGGAGGAACGCGAGGCGGCGGCGCTCCCCGGCGCCCGGCTTCAGGGCTTCGGCCTCGGCGGCGAACGCGAGTGCCGCCGCCCGGTCGCCGGTCCGCGCGGCGGCCAGCGCCCGGTCGACGCGCAGGCGCGCGTCGAGCGGAGCGGCCTCGACGAGGCCGTCGAGCAGGCGCTTGGCCGAGGCGTATTCCTTGAGCTTGAGATAGAGCGCGGCCATGCGGCGCCGATCGGCGTCGCCGGGAGACAGCGGCGCGGCCTCGGCCAACGCGGCGAGCGCCGCCGCTTGGCCGCCCGTGCGCGAGGCGAGTTCGGCGCGGTCGATCCGCACGGAGGCGTTTTTGGGTTGGGACCTCAGGAGCTCGTCGGAGAGGCTTTTCGCCTGCGCGTCCTGCTGGAGATCCTGGTAGAGGAAGACCAGCCTTCGGCGGGCGTCGAGATCGATCTTTCCCGCGCGCGCTTCGGCGAGGAACGCCAGCGCCGCCGCGCGCTCACGATCGGGCGCCGGGGCCGGCGACGCTCCGGCGCGGAGGGCGCCGGCCTCGAGACGCGGAAGGAAGGACTGGAGCGTCGGATACCGGGCGCGGGCTCCTTCGTATTCCTTGAGCCGCTCGCTCGCGGCCTCGAGGTACGGAAGGCGCTCCGAAGCGAGGCGCCGCAGCGCCGCGGCGTAGATCCTCTCGCCGAGGTCGTGGGCGATCACGCGCAGGCCGATCGCGGCGGCGACGTCCGCGGGGGGAACCCCGGCCGGAGCGGGGAAGCCGCTCAGCGCGGCGAGGCACAGCTCCGTCGCGACCGAGGTCTCGAACGCGTCGAAGCCGAACCGGACGGCGCCGCCTCCCGGGATGCCGGCGCGCACGTCCAGCGCCGCGTCGCCCGCATCCGCGGAAAGCAGCGGGGCCAGAATGAAGCGCCGCTCGCCGGCGAACGGAAGGCCCATGTAGGCGAGCGCGGACTCAGGGCTGATCGCGCGGAGCGATTCGCGGCGGGCCGCTTCGGCGAAGGCGGCGCGGTCGCCGCCGCGCGTCTCGAAGAACGCTGCGAAGCCCGACGCCGCCTCGAAATCCCGCAGGTCGGCCGACAGCGCGTCCCCTGCGGGGGCGAGCGCCGCGCGGACGAACGCGGAGGCGGGCGCGCCGCTCTTGCGCAGGGCGGCGGCGCGCGCGACGGCCGGGTGCCCGGAGAACCGGGAGAACGCGGCCGACGCCGCGGCCGCGTACGGATCGAGCCCGTCCGGCCGCCGGCTCTTGAACTCGACGGGCTCGGCGAGCATCAGGACGACCGACGCCAGCTCGACGCGGCGGTCGACCTCGAAGACGACGGTGCCGGCCGCGGGCGCGGCCGAGGCGCGCGGCGCGGCCGCGAGGACGGCGGCGGCGAGAAGGGCGGGCCTCATCGCGCGCCCGTCCGGAGCAGGGCCGCGACGGCCGCGGGGTCGAAGAACTGCGTCGTCCTCGAGATTTTCGGCGAGGAGGGGACGGTGAGCGCGCGGGGCGCGCGGCCGGGGAAGGCCGTCTCCTCGAAGACTGAGAACCAACGCGGATAGAAATCCCAAAGCGTGGGGTAGCGGTCCCGGTGCGCGTCGTATTCGTCGAGGCGGGCGGAGAGGGCGTCGATGAGGCGGCTCTCGAGCGGCGAGGCGGCGCCGTTGCTCTTGCCGGGCGCCGGAGACAGCCCGGCTTTCCGGTTCAGATGCCGGAGAATCGCGACGACCGCGCAATGCTTGACGCAGTCGGGGCCGGCCGCGCGGCAGCGCGCGGCGTCCGCGCCGTAGAATTCCTCGGGAACCGGGATATTGAGCTTCTCGAAGTAATAGAAGCTCGGGTCGATGAAGACGTACAGCGGCTCGGTCCAGACGTGATTCGAGACGACGCCAGAGCCGAAGTCCGGGGACATCGTGTACACGTCGAACGCCCGTGCGCCCGCGTTCGCGGGGGGCAGCGGGTACGGCACGATGAAGGAGAGCGTGGACCCGCGCCGCGGCAGGAGGATGTAGTGCGAGCGGCTTTCGAGGCTCACGCCGACGTAGCTCTCGATCACGGCGGCCGGATCGACCGTCCCGAGCGTCCTTCGCGCCTCCGCTTCGAGCTTCGCGTAATAGGCGCGGTTCTCGCCGAAGAAGCGCGCGAAATCGGAGACGCGCGCGAAGTCGCGCAGCTCCCGGATGAAGCGCTGCATTTCCGCGGCCTCGTCCGGCCCGTTGAGGTGGTGGATGTCGGCGTCCGGGTCCTTGAGTGCTAGCTCCGGCGGAGCCGAGTAGTAGAGCATCAGCGTCGCCGCGGCGGCCTCGCGGGAGCCGCGCGACGCGAGATCCGCGTACAGCCGTACGGCGGGATGCTCCCGGAAAGCGGCGAAGCGCTCGGTCGCGCGCTGCCGGTATTGCGGCGCGTCGCCGGCGTCGCCGCCGCCGGCCAGCTGCTGCACGACGCCCAGGAGTTCGAAGCGCGGGTCGACGGTGAGGTCGTAGGCGGCGGAGGCGGGAAGCGCCGTCGACGCGAGGAGGAGAACGAGGAGGAGCGCGCCCGCGCGGCTCAGCATGATGTCGGCACAGCATAACTTCAAAAAGGAGGGGGCGTCAAGAGACCGAGCGTCTGGCGCGCGCGCCGGTCATCTGTTACGCTTCGAGGGTGGAAGACGACGAGAAAGTCCGGACCGCGGCCGCGGTCCTCGCGATCGCCGGGCTGGTCGTTCTCCAACTCGTCGCGCACCGTCCGGGGGCCGCCAAGTCCTCCGGGCCCGGCTGGTTCAGCCGCGCGAGCCCGTTCGGTTCAGGCCCGGATGCCGAACCCGGGGCGGCCCCGGCCTCGGCGCCGTTGTCGCCGCATGAACTCGCACCTCCCGAGCGCGTGATGACGAACGCGACGACTCGCCTGTTCTCGAGCCCGACCTCGGCCGGCTCCGCGGGCGGCCTCGCCGGAGCAGAACCGCCGCCGGCGGCGGCGCCCGACGCTTCGAATGCGTTGATGAACGCGCCCCATTTGGCGGGCAGCGGAAGCGTGGACCTCCCGAGCGGCAGCCGCGCTCCGACCTCGGGAAGCTACGCCCCGCCTTCCCAGCCCGGCGCAGGCGGAGGTGGAGGGGCGCGCGCCTCGGCGCCGTCAGGGAGAGCGGGCGCTGCGAGCCCCGGCGGCCCCCGCGCTGGTCCGGGCCCCGGCCCGCGCGCCGGGGCGGGGGGCAAAGGCCCGGGCGGCGAGACCAAGACCGCCTCCGACGGCGCCGCCGCGTTCGCAGGTGCTGCGGGCGCATCGGCCGCGGCGGGCGGAACCGGCGGAGCGCCGGGCGGCGCCGGGCTCAAGCCGCTTGCGAACATGGGCTCGCGTCCCGGACTCGGCGGCGGCGGGGGCGGACCCGCGGACGGCGGCTCGGCGACGCCGGCGGCCGGTTCGTCGGCCGCGGCGAAGGAGGCGGAGGGGAAGCAGGTCGACGAGGGGAAGGGCGGCGGGGGCGGCGGAGGCGGCGGAGGCGGAGGGGGAGGCGGAGGTGGGGGGAGCGGCGGCGGTGGAGCCGGCGGCGGCTCCGCGGCCGGAGGCGGCAAGGGGATGTCGGCCGGGCCGCCGGGCGGAGCCAGCACCGCGGAGGCCTCGGCGCCTTCACCCGATAAAACATCGCCCGGCCCCGCGTCCGGCCGCTTGAACGGCTCTTCCGGGGACTCGCCCGACGCCTCTTCCGAGGAGATCACGACCCCGGCGGCCGTGATCGGCGAGCCGCAGGTCGGCACCGTCACGATTAAGGGCGGCTCCTTCCGCTCGAAGCGCGACGGCCCGACGGACGTCGAGACGACCGTGCGCGTGACGCCCAACGGCTCGAAGCTGATCGGCTTCACCTCGAAGTTCGCGATCGACGCCGACGGCGCGGGCGGCGCGTGGAAGAAGGACAAGACCGGGCAGTCCAAGACCGCGCTGACCTATAAGGACGGCGGGAGCTTGAACCCGAGCGCCCTGCCGTACATCTCCCTGCCCATGGACTTCCATAGCACGCACCCCGGAGTGAAGCTCGGCGACTACGCGGCGGTCACGTACGGCGCGAAGACCTTGTACGCGATCGTCGGCGACGCGGGCCCGGAGGGCGTGATCGGCGAAGGCTCGATGGCGCTGGCGTCCGGGCTCGGCATCAACCCCGACCCGAACCACGGCGGCATCAGCCGCAAGGACGTGCGCTACGTCATCGTCCCCGGCTCCCGCGACCCGGAGCCGGCCCGCGACGCGGCGACGATCCAGAAGCGGGGCAAGGCGATTTTCGACGCGGCGGCGGCTCCGGTCAAGTAAATGCTAAAATGACGTTCCCGCCGTGGCCATTCTCCTCAGCTGTCAAAAACTCACCAAGAGCTTCGGCATCCGCCCGCTCTTCGAAGGCCTGTCGTTCGGGCTCTTCGAGGGCGAGCGCACCGGCCTTATCGGGCCGAACGGCGCCGGCAAATCCACGCTGCTGAAGATCCTGGCCGGCCTCGAGGGCGTCGACGAGGGCAAGGTCGTGGCGAGACGCGGCCTGCGCGTCGGCTATCTCGCGCAGCAGGACCGTTTCGAGACGGTCGGCGACGGCTGGACCGTCCGCGACGAGCTGAACCGCGCGCTTCAGGGGCTGGGCCTCGAGGACTGGGAGATCGACATGCGCGTCGAGGACGGCATGGAGCGCTCCGGCTTCGTGGACCCCGACCAGCGCGTCGATAAGCTCTCCGGCGGCTGGCGCAAGCGGCTGGCAATTCTCTCGCAAGTGCTCCGCCAACCGGATTTACTTCTCCTGGATGAACCCACGAACCATCTCGACCTCGAGGGCGTGCTGTGGCTCGAGCGCTTCATGTCCAGCCTCGACTTCGCGTTCCTGACGATCACGCACGACCGCAGCTTCCTGCAGCGCGTGTGCAACCGCGTCGTCGAGCTCAACAAGAGATACGAGGACGGCCACTTCTCTAGCCACGGCAACTCCACGGATTACCTCGAGAAACGCGAGGAGCTCTTCAGCCATCAGGAGACCCTGCAGCAGACGATGCAGAACACGGTCAAAGGCGAAATCGCCTGGCTGCGCAAAGGGCCGAAGGCGCGCACGACGAAGCAGCAGGCCCGCATCGACCGCGCCGGCGAGATGATCTCCGACCTCGCCGAGCTGAAGTTCCGCAACGCGCAGACCCGTGCCACTCAGATCGACTTCGACGCGACCGAGCGGCAGAGCAAGTCCCTCGTGCGCTGCATCGGCGTCGAGAAGAGCATGGGCGGCCGCAAGCTGTTCGGCCCGCTCGACCTGATCCTGAGCCCCGGAGACAAGCTGGGCCTGCTCGGCGAGAACGGCTCCGGCAAGAGCACCTTGCTCAAGATGTTCGCGGGGACGCTCGCGCCGGACAAGGGCGTGATGAAGCGCGCGGACAGCTTGAAGGTCGTGACGTTCGACCAGCACCGCGAGCAGCTCGACATGAACAAGACGCTCAAACGCTCCCTGTGCGAGGTCGGAGAGCACGTCGACTTCAAGGGCTCGCGCATCCACGTCTACGGCTGGGCCGAGCGCTTCCTGTTCCGGACCGAGCAGCTCGAGTATCCGATGAGCCGACTTTCGGGCGGCGAGCAGGCGCGCGTGCTGATCGCGCGGCTGATGCTCCGCCCCGCGGACATCCTCCTGCTCGACGAACCCACGAACGACCTCGACCTCCAGTCGCTCGAGGTGCTCGAGAACAGTATGATGGAGTTCCCTGGCGCCCTCGTGCTCGTCACGCACGACCGCTACCTGCTCGAGCGCGTCTCGCAGCGCATCTTGGCCCTCGACGGAAAAGGGACCGCGAACTTCTACGCGGACCTCTCTCAGTGGGAGAACGCGCGCGAGGAGTCGGACTCGCTCGGCGTCTCCCATCCCGTCGCGCCCGCGTCCGCCGCCGCGCAGGCGCTCACGCCGAAGGAAGCCAAGGAGCTCCAGAAGATGGAGACGAGCATCAAGGCCGCGGAGAACGAGGCCGCGCTGGCCCGCGCGGCGCTCGAGGATCCCTTGATTGCGACCGACGCGCCCGAGTTGATCAAGCGCCAGGTGCGCCTCGACGAGGCGCGTCAGGCCGTCGAGTCGCTGTTCAAGCGCTGGAACGAGCTGGAGGCCCGCAAGGGATGAGCCGGCGTGCGTTGCTGTTGGGGCTGCTGCTGCCGCTGGCGGCGGCCTGCGCCGGCAACGACGAAGACTCCCGCGAGATCCGGCTACTGCGCGCGTCGCGCAATGGCGACGAGTCGACGCTTGTGAAGCTGCTCGACGCCGGCACCGATATCGAGACCCGCAACCCGGGTGACGGCTGGACCCCTCTCATGTGGGCGGCCGTGCGCAATAACTCCGGTTGCGTGAAAATCCTGATCGCGCGCGGCGCCAACCCCGAGGCGCGCGACCGCCGCGGCCTCACCGCGCTGATGGCCGCCTCGCGCTGGGGCAGGAAGCAGGGCGTAGCCGCCTTGATCGACGGCGGCGCGCGCGTGGGTGCGACCGACAACAACGGCTGGTCCGCGCTGATGTGGGCCGCCTTCAAAGGCCAGGCCGAGATGGCGGCCTTCCTCCTCGACCACGGCGCCTCGCTCACGGCGCGCGACGCGGACGGCCGCACCGCCTTGGCGCTGGCCCAGATGAAGGCCCACGCCGATGTCGTCGAGCTGCTGCGCGCCCGCGGCGCGCGCTAGGGCTTCTTCAGGTCGATGAAGGGCGTCGCCCCGCTCGTCACCTGCGGCAGCGCGCCGTTCCACTTGTCGACGGCCCGGTAGTTCACGAGCGTTTGGGTCAAGGACGCTTGCAGGAGGCGGTTCGACTCGGCCTGCGCCTTCGCGCGCACGAGGATGGACTTCGCCTCGCCTTCGGCCTGCGCGACGGCGGCCTTCGCGAGGGTCTCCTGCTTCTGCAGCTCGTACTCGGCCTGCTGGGCCTGCTGCTGGGCGGCCATCTTCTGCTGCATCTGGTTTTCGATCGCGGGCGGGAGGTGGGACGCGCCGAGGTTGACCTTGTCGAGATGGAAGCCCATCTTGACCATCTCGCCCTCGAGGTTCTTCTCGATCACGCCCTGCAGCTCGCCGCGCTTGGCCGAGATGATCTCGGAGAGCGACATCTGCCCGGCGGCGTTCTGCGCGACCGTGATGATCGTGCGTCGGATGAACGTGTTCTCGATGTCCTCGACGGGCGCCCCGCGGAAGGAGCGGAACACCTGCGCGGCCTCGGTCTCCGACGTGTTGTAGGTG
Organism: Elusimicrobiota bacterium; assembly: GCA_038211115.1. Lineage (GTDB taxonomy): Bacteria > Elusimicrobiota > Elusimicrobia > UBA1565 > UBA9628 > GWA2-66-18. The sequence continues at coordinate 10,754 of JBBQVX010000116.1, forward strand.
ACCGAGATGTCCTGGCGGATGTGCTGGCCTTCAC
>JBBQVX010000117.1:0-10723 GCA_038211115.1 Elusimicrobiota bacterium
AAGCTCCTCGACGCCGCCCCGCCGCTGCTGCAGATCGAGCCCGCCTCGCCGTGCAACTTCCGCTGCGTGTTCTGCTACCAGACCGACAAGGAGTTCACGAAGAAGAGCAACGGCTTCATGGGCTACATGTCGCTCGACGTGTTCAAGGGGATCATCGACCAGGCGCAGGGTAGCATCGAGGCCGTGACCTTGGCCTCGCGCGGCGAGCCGATGCTCTGCCCCGACATCGAGAAGATGCTGGCCTACGCCGCCGGGAAGTTTCTGGCGCTCAAGCTGAACACGAACGCGTCCCTGCTCGACGAGAAGAAGATCCACGCGATCCTCTCCGCGGGCGTGCAGACCCTCGTCTTCTCCGCCGACGCCGCCGAGGAGAAGTCCTACGGCAAGCTGCGCGTCGGCGGCGACCTCAAAAAGGTGCTCGCCAAGGTCGAGCTGTTCTCCTCGATCCGCGCCAAGCACTACCCGAACTCCCGCATGATCACGCGCGTCTCCGGCGTGAAGGTCCCCGGCTCGAGCGGCCTCGACGAGATGGAGGCGTTCTGGGGCAAGTTCGTCGACCAGGTCGCGTTCGTCAACTACAACCCGTGGGAAAACGCGTACGAGGCGCCGCTGTCCGGCGTCGAGACGCCGTGCTCCGACCTGTGGCGCCGCATGTTCGTCTGGTGGGACGGCTGCACGAATCCCTGCGATGTGGATTTCAAGTCCGAGCTCAGCGTCGGCAACGCCAAGGAGAAGACCTTGGGCCAGCTCTGGCGCTCGCCGTCGTACGAGACGCTGCGCGAGAACCATCTCACGAAGAAGCGCTCGGCCCTCTCGCCGTGCAACCGGTGCACCGTCATATGATCTGCGCGCTCATGCTCGGCCGCGACGGCAGCCGCGGCTTCCCCGGCAAGAACACGACGCCGGTGCTCGGCCGCCCGCTGATGGCCTATCCGCTCCTCGCCGCGAAAGCCTCGAAGCACGTCGAGCGCGCGTACGTCTCCACCGATTCGCCCGGCATCAAGAAGGTCGCGCTCGAGTACGGCGCGCGCGTCATCGATCGCCCCGCCGAGCTGTGCACCCCCCAGGCCTTGGGCGAGGACGCCTTCGCGCACGGCTTCCGCCTCATCCGAGATGAGGTCAAAAAAGAAGGTCACGAGCTCGAGCTCCTCGTCCTACTCTTCTGCAACGCGGCGACGGTCAGCGCCGAGCTCATCGACGAGGGCGTCGCCGCCCTGCGCGAAAAGCCCGAGGCCGACTCCGCCGTCAGCGTCTCCCGCTACAACATGTGGTCGCCGCTGCGCGCCCGCAAGGAGAACAAGGCCGGCTTCCTCGATCCGTTCGTCCCGTTCGAGACGTTCGGCGACCCCAAGACCCTCAACTGCGACCGCGACTCGCAGGGCGACGTCTGGTACGCCGACATGGGCCTCTCCATCGTGAGACCGACCTGTTTCGACAACATGCAGGACGGTCTCCTTCCGCAGCGCTGGATGGGCAAGAACATCCATCCGCTCAAGCAGTGGGGCGGCTGCGACGTCGACTACGAGTGGCAGATGCCGGGCGTCGAGTACTGGCTGACGAAGCACGGCGTGGTGAAGGCCTGATGGCGCGCCTTGACGGACAGGTCGCGCTGGTCACCGGCGCCTCGGGCGGCATCGGCTCGGCGATCGCCAAGGCCCTCGCGGCCGAAGGCTGCGCGATCGCGGTCCATTACTCCTCGAACGCCGCTTCCGCCGAGTCTCTCGCCGCCAGAATCGAGGCGCTGGGCGGCCATGCCGAGGTCTTCAAGTCCGATCTCCTCGCCGCCGGCGCGCCGAAGAAGCTCGTCGCCGCGTGCGTCAAGGAATTCGGGCGATTGGACATCCTCGTCAACAACGCGGGCGCCGTGCTCGGCGGCGAACATTACCTCGAGCTCTCCGACGGTGCCTGGGCCAAGACGCTGCGGCTCAACGCCGAGGCGCCTTTCTTCCTGACCCGCGAGGCCTTCCGCGTCATGAAAAACGGCGGTCGCGTCATCAACATCAGCTCCGTCGCCGCCCAGTTCGGCGGCTCCGCGCGCTCGATCCACTACGGCGCCGCGAAGGCCGCGCTCGAGGCGATGACGCGCGGCTTCGCCCGCGAGGGCGCCCCGATGGGAATTCTCGTCAACGCGATCCGCGCCGGCGTCATCGACAGCCCCTTTCACGGGAAGTTCCGCAAGGACATGGCCAAGCGCGTCGCGCTGATCCCCCTCAAGCGCATGGGCCGCCCCGAGGACGTCGCGTCGCTGGCGCTGCACTTGGCCTCCGACGGCGGCTTCATCACGGGCCAGGTGATCTCGGTGACCGGAGGCGAATGAAAGTCCTCGCCACGACGTCGTCTTTCGCGCAGCAGGACCCCGCGCCGAAGGCGGCGCTGATCGGCGCGGGCTTGCAGATCGTCGAGAATCCGTTCAAGCGTAAGCTCACCGAGCTCGAGGTCATCAACCTTCTGTCCGAGCACGCGCCCGTCGGCCTCTTCGCCGGCGTCGAGCCGCTGACCGCGAAGGTCCTCGAGGCGAGCGCCTCGCACCTCAAGGTCATCTCGCGCTGCGGCATCGGCCTCGACACGGTCGACCTGGACGCGGCGAAGCGCCTGGGCATCAAGGTCTTCAACACGCCCGACGCCCCGTCCCAGGCCGTCGCCGAGCTCGCGATCGGGCTCATGCTCGCGGTTTTACGCCGGATCGCCGAGGGAGACGCCGCGATACGCCGCGGCGACTGGAAGCCGATGATGGGCCGCCTCCTCGGCTCGCGCACGGTCGGCGTCGTCGGCCTCGGCCGGATCGGCGCGCGCGTCGCCAAGCTCGCCTCCGCGTTCGGCTCCCCCGTCCTCGTCTACGAGCCCCGCGCCGACGCCCCCGTCCCCGAGGGTGCGAAGCGCGCCTCCCTCGACGACCTGATCAAGAATTCCGACATCGTCACCGTGCACGTTCCGATGTCCCCGGAGAACAAGAATCTCCTGAGCGCCGCCCGCATCAATACGATGAAGCCGGGCGCGATCCTCATCAACGCCTCGCGCGGCGGCCTCGTCGACGAGGCGGCGCTGCTCCAGGCCCTCAAGGACAAGCGCCTGTCAGGCGCGGGGCTCGACACGTTCGAGGACGAGCCGTACAAGGGGCCGCTGAAGGACCTGACGCAGGTCGTGCTCACGCCGCACATGGGCTCGGCCGCCGAGGAGTGCCGTTCGCGCATGGAGCGCGAGGCGGCGGATAATCTCATCACCGGGCTTCGCGCCCTGGGGGTCATATGAACAAGATTCTCGTCTGCGGCGGAACCGGCTTTCTGGGCAGCCACGTAACCGACGCCCTCACCGCGGCCGGCCACGCGGTCCGGATCTACGATCGCCTCCCGTCCGCCCACCTGCTCGAGGGCCAGGAGATGATCGTCGGCGACATGCTCGACCTCGACGCGCTGTGCAAGGCCGCGCGCGGCTGCTCCGCCGTCTACAACTTCGCCGCGATCGCGGACATCGACGAGTCGCGCAAGCACCCGCTCGACGCCCTGAAGATCAACGTCGTCGGCAACGCTCACGCGCTCGAAGCGGCCCGCCGCGCCAAGGCCGAGCGCTTCATTCTCGCGTCGAGCCTCTACGTGTACAGCCGCTCCGGTGCTTTTTACCGCGCGACGAAGCAGGCCGCCGAGCAGTACACGGAGACGTTCCAAGAGGAGTTCGGCCTCGACTACACGATCGTGCGCTACGGCTCGCTCTACGGCCGCCGCGCCGACGAGCGCAACGGCATCTACCGCATGCTCCACTCGGCGCTCACCGAAGGCCGCGTGCGCTACGCGGGCACCGGTGAGGAGTTGCGCGAGTACATCCATGTCGACGACGCGGCGCGCCTGTCGGTCGAGATCCTCAAGGCCGAATATAAAAACATGCCCGTCACGCTCACCGGGCACCACCCGATGCGCGTGCGCGACGTCATGGAGATGGTCCGCGAGATGCTCGGCGGCAAGGTCAAGCTCGAGTTCGACAACGAGTCCGTCAGCGGCCACTATAACATCACGCCCTACAGCTATCACCCGAAGCTCGCGAAGAAGCTCGTCAGCACGCTCTACACCGACATGGGCCAGGGCCTGCTCGACTGCATCGCGGAGATCTCGGCGGGCAAGACGCAGCCGAAGGCCCCGGCGAAGGCCCGCAAGGCCCGGCGTGCCTAAGGCGATCGTCTTCGATTTCGACGGGGTCATCCTTCAATCCGTCGACATCAAGACCCGGGCCTTCGAGTCCGTCTTCTCGACCGAAGCTCCCGAGGCCGTCGCGCGCATCCTCGACTACCACCGCGCCCACAACGGCATCTCGCGCTACGAGAAGTTCCGCCACGCGTACCGCGAGATCCTCCGCCGTCCGCTCGGCGCCGACGAGGAGAAGGCCCTCGGCGAGCGCTACAACGCGACGGTCGAGGACGCGGTCTCGGTCTGCCCGTACGTGCCGGGCGCCCGCGAGTTCCTCGAGGCGCGGCACGCGCTGACGCCCTTCTTCGTGGCCTCCGGCACGCCGCAGGAGGAGCTGCGCCGCATCGTCGAGCGCCGCGGCTTGAGCGGCTTCTTCCGCGGCGTCTTCGGCTCGCCGACCAAGAAGGACATGATCCTCAACGCGGTCGCCGCCGAGATATCCTGCGCGCCAAGCGAGCTACTGATGGTCGGCGACGCGACCACGGATTCCGACGCCGCGCGCGCCGTGGGCGCCTCCTTCATCGGCGTCGTGCCGCCCGGAGAGCGCAATCCGTTCCCCCCGGACGCCCGGATCCTCCCCGACCTGACCGGCCTCGGCGCGCTTCTCGACGCGTCATGCTGATCTTCGGAAAACCGGGCGATCTCGAGCCGGCCGACGCCGCGGACGGCTGGATCTACCTCGGGAAGCGCGACCGCTCGGACGAGCTGACCGCCGCGTTCGGCCGGCCGCCGCTGCCGCTCGGCGACCGGCTCCACCTCCAGGCCCGCCGCCTGCGCCGCCCGTTCCTGGACCTCGTCGCGGAGCTCGGGTCCCGGGAGACCGACGCGCCGGCGTGGTGGGCCGGCACGCTCGCGTGGAAGGACCCGGCCGCCTCCGATCTTTTCCTGCTGTGCGGCTATCAGGCGCTCTGCCTGGCGCTCGCGAAAGAGGAGAAGCCGTGCGGCGCCGCCCGGCTCGCCGTCGTCATCGAGGACGACTGGCTCCTGAGCCAGCTCATCGTCAACCTGCGCGACGACGCGAAGGCCGAGTTCCGCGGCGCGGGCCGGCTGCCGGCGGCGGTGTTCACCGCCGCCCTCCTCGGCTCCGGGCGCCGGCTCAAGTGGCTCGCGCGCATGGTCTTGAGCCGCCTGCGCCAGCGCCGGTGTTCGGGAAGCCGAAAACCGGACCTGACGGCGCCGAAGCAAGTCCTCCTCTACAGCCATCTCATGGAGCGCAGCCTCGTCGGGAAATGGACGGACCACTACCTGACCGGCCTCGGCGAGGAGCTGGCCGCGGCGGGGTATAAGGTCGTGCGCGTCGCCGACACCGACGTCACCGGGTTCGAGGCCGAGGTCGCCGAGCGCGCGGACACGCTCGTGCCCCTCATCCTCCTCGTCCCGCCCGCGGCGTTCGTTCGCGCGCTGATAGCGCTGCCTCCCGCGGCGCGGCCGGGCTCGCTCGACGGCGCGCCGATCTCGCTGCTGCTGCGCCGTGAGTGGTGGCACGACTTTTCACGCGCGGGCCGCTGCGCCACGCTGCTGCTCGAAAGCGGCTTGAACGCGCTTTTCGCCGCGGTCCGTTTCGAGGCCTGCGTGTACCCGTGGGAGAACCAGCCCCAGGAGCGCATGCTCGTCCTCGCGGCGCGGCGCGCCGGCGTGCGCACGGTCGGCTGCCAGCACACGACCGTGCCCGGGCTCATGCTGCACTTGTTCCCGGGCCGCGGCGAGGCCGAGCAGGCGCCGCTGCCCGACCGCCTGCTCGCGTGCGGACCGTATCCCTTGGAGAAGCTCCGCGCCGAGGGGATGCCGTCTGAGAAACTCCTGCTCGGCGGCAGCCGCCGCTACGCCGCGGCGTCCACGCCGGGCCGGGCGACGACCGGCACGGACGTGCTGGCCCTCCTGCCTCTCGATCCGGCGACGACTCAGACCATGCTGACGGCGATGGCGCGGGCGTCGCGCGCGGGCGCGGCCCGGATCGTGGTCAAGGCGCACCCCGCGATGGCGCTGACGCGCGAGGACCTCGGCTTCGACGCCGAGCTCGCCGACGGCCCCCTCCAGCCGGTCCTGGGGCGTTGCGGCCCCGTCGTCTTCACGGGCACGACTTCGGGCGTCGAAGCCTGGCTCGCCGGGCACCCCGTGCTGCGCTTTCGAGCCGAGGCCCAGCTCGACGTCGACCCGTGCGACATGCTGAGCGACGAGGAGCTGCCGACGGCCGACGATTGGGACGTGGCCGGGAAGCTGGCGGAGCTCCGCGAGCGCCCCCGGCGCCCCGGCCCGCGCGCGATCGCGGCCCTCGAGGGCCTTTTCTCCCCCGTGGACAAGGAACTCTGGCTGTCGGCCGTCCGGGGGACTTGCTAGAATATGGCTCTGAACAGCAAGAATAAGCGCCGGGAAGTCCTGAATTCGCTCCGGAGGGTCATCGGCCTGGAGGCCTCGGCCCTGCGCGAGCTCCACGCCGCCGTCGACGGAGCCTACGTCGACGCCGTCGAGCTCATGGCGCGCTGCCGCGGCAAGATCATCGTCACCGGCATCGGCAAGTCCGGCCTGATCGCCCAGAAGATCGCGGCCACGCTCTCCTCGACCGGCACGCCGGCCCTCTACCTGCACCCGGCCGAAGGCATGCACGGCGATCTCGGCTCCGTCGAGGCGCGGGATCTCATCGTCGCGATCGGCAAGTCCGGCGAAAGCCACGAGCTCAATGCGCTGCTGCCCTCGCTCAAGAGGATCGGCTCGAAGATCATCGCGATCACCGCCCACCCGCGCTCGACCCTCGGCAAGAGCGCCGCGATCGTCCTGCACACCCCGATCAGGGCCGAAGCCTGTCCCTTAAATCTCGCGCCGACGACCAGCACGGCCGTGGCGCTCGCAGTCGGCGACGCGCTGGCGGTCGCGCTCATGGAGCGCAAGCGCTTTCGCAAGGAGCATTTCGCGCTCCTGCATCCGGGCGGCCAGCTCGGCCGCCGCCTGACCCTGCGCGTGAGCGACGTCATGCGCACCGGCTCGGAGAACCCGGTCGTCAAGCTCGCGTCCCCGGCTTCGAAGATGCTCGCGGAGATGACGCGCAAGCACGCCGGCGCGGTCTCGATCGTCGACGCCAAGGGCCGCCTCGTCGGGCTCGTCACCGACTACGACGTCCGCCGGGTATTGGAGGGCGGACGCGCGCTCGCCGGGCTCTCCATCGCGCAGATCATGAACAAGCGCCCGATCCGCATCCGCGAGGACCGCCTCGCGATCGAGGCCGTCGAGCTCATGTCCGACCGGACCACCCCTTTCAACGTCCTGCCCGTCGTCGACGCGCGCGGCCGGGCGGTCGGCCTGATCCAAGTCCACGACCTGCGCGCGCGCGGACTGTGACCAACACCAAGACCATCCTCGTCACCGGCGGCACCGGCTTATTGGGCAAGGGCATGGAGGAGACCGCGCCCGCCTCGGTGAAGCTCATCAGCGTCCACCAGCGCGACTATCATATCCCCGGCTCCCGGGCGACTCAGCTCGTGCTCGACCTGCGCGACAAGCGCGCCGTCGACGCGCTGTTCGCCGAGCGGAAGTTCGACGCGGTCGTCCACGCGGCCGGCATCGCGAGCGTGGACTTCGTCGAGAAGAATTACGCCGAGAGCCTCGAGTCCAATATCGTCTCGACGCTCAACGTCACCGCCGCCTGCCGCCGCGCGGACATACATCTCGTCTACGTCTCGACGAACGCCGTCTTCGACGGCACGAAAGCCCCGTACCGTGAGGCCGACCCGGTCAACCCCGTCAACAAATACGGCCGTCTCAAGGTCGAGTGCGAGCGTCTCGTCCAGGAGACGCTCAAGCATTGGACCATCGTCCGGCCGATCCTCATGTACGGCTGGAACCACGCCGAGACGCGCTCCAACCCCGCGACCTGGATTCGCGAGAAGCTCCTCAAGAAGGAGCCCGTCTCGCTCGTGACCGACGTGCACGAGAACCCCCTGTTCAACGTGCAGTGCGGCCGCGCGCTGTGGGCCGTGCTTGAGAAGCGCCCCGAGGGAATCTTCCACCTCGCCGGAGCCGAGCGCGTCGACCGCCACCAGTTCGGCCTGGCCGTCGCCGAGGCCTTCGGCCTCGACGCGTCCCTGATCAAGCCCGTGACGAGCGGCGCCTTCCCGGGCATCGCGCGCCGCCCGCCCGACACGACGTTCGTCGTCGACCGCATGGCGCGGGAGCTCGGCGTGGCCCCGATGAGCTTGGCCGAAGGCCTCGCCGCGATGGCCGCGGGGATTTAGTGGCCGCGCCGCGCGTCTGCGTCGTGATTCCCGCCTGGAACGCGGCCGCGTTCATCGAGAAGACGCTCGCGACGGTCGCCGCGCAGACGTTCAAGGATTTCGAGGTGATCGTCGTCGACGACGGCTCCTCCGACGCGACGACGGAGGTCGCCGAGCGCTTCCTGAAGGAGAAGGGGCTGCGCGGGCGGTGCATCAAGCAGGCGAACAAGAAAATCGCCGGGGCGCGGAATACGGGCATTCGCGCGAGCGAAGCGGAGCTCATCGCCTTCCTGGATCACGACGATCTGTGGTTCCCGACCAAGCTGGAACGCGTCATGGAAGAATTTTTTTCTCACCCGGAAGCGGATTTGATCTGCCATCAGGAAAACGTCGTCAAGGACGGCGTGTTTCTTCACGTGACCCGCAACGGCCCTTGGGTCGAGAAGATGTACGAACAATTATTGTTTGAGGGCAACGGACTTTCGCCGTCGGCGGTCACGGTCAAGAAAGAAAAACTGATCGAGGCCGGCCTGTTTCGCGAAAACCCCGAGTTCAACACCGTGGAAGATTACGATCTATGGATGCGTTTATCCCGGATCTGCGCGATGCATTTTCTCGACGAGATCCTGGGCGAATACCAGCTCGTGGAGCGCGGCGCCTCGAACAAGATCGTCTACCACAACACGAATCTCGAGCACCTTCTCCGGGATCACTTCAAGAACGTCCCGGGTTCCGACTCCCGAAAAAAACGCCGCCTCGGCGTCATGTGCCGCTCCGCGGCGCGCCTGCTGATCGCGCAAGGCGACCTCGCGGCGGCCGGCGGCTACGCGCGCCGCGCCGTGGCCGAGTCCCCCTGGGACTGGAAAAACGGCGCGACGCTCGCGCTGTGGGCGCTCAAGCGCCTGGGGGCGTAATGGATCTCGTCTCCACGGTCTATTCGCCGCCGCGCGCGAAAACGCCGTGGCGCCTCGAGGACCTCTTCGCCCCCGCGGCGCTGCGCTTCTACGGCCACGGGCGCAACGCGCTGACCGAGGCGCTCAAGCTCGCGGACGCGGCGGGCTCCCGCGTGCTCATGCCGTCGTTCGTCTGCCGCGACCTCCTGTCGGCCGTGAAGGCCGCCGGCGCCGAGCCCGCCTTCTACGGTGTGAAGGCGGACCTGACGCCCGAGGAGGACCCGTCGCGCTGGCCGGACGCGAAGGCCGCGATCGCCGTGGACTTCTTCGGCTTTCCGCAGGACCTCTCGCCGTTCGAGGCGTACGCGCGCCGCAGCGGCGCCGTCCTGATCGAGGACGCCGCGCACGCGCTGTTCTCACGCGACGCGGCCGGTCGGCTCCTCGGCTCGCGCGCGCCGCTCGGAATACTGAGCCTGCGCAAGAGCCTGCCTCTGCCCAACGGCGGGGCGCTCGTCGCGGCGGACCCGGCGCTCGCCGCGCGGCTGCCGCCGCAGCTCCCGTTTGAGGCCGTGCCCGGCCGGCGCCCCTCGCTCAAGGCCGCGGCGCGGCCGTTCCTCGGGCTCTTCGGCGCGCGCGCCGCGCACGCGGGCCTCTCGGGCCTGCGCGCCCTGCGCGGCGACGCGAGCGGCCACGTCGGCGCTGATCCCGAGTCCGAGCGCGTTCTCCCGGAGCCGGCGTCCCCCTGCCCGGAGCTCGAACGTCCGCTCGTCTGCGCCGACCCGAAGATCGAGGCCTCGCGCCGCCGCGCGCTGTGGGCGCTGTGCGACGGACTCGGCCGGAAGGCGGGCCTTTCCCCGATTTTCCCGTCGCTCCCCGATGGCGTCGTCCCGTACGGCTGGGCGTTCCGCGCGAAGGACCTCACGGTCGCGCGCTCGGTCTTCGCGGCCGAAGGCCTCACGACCTTGCCGTGGCCCGACCTGCCCTCCGCGATCCTCCCGTCCGCGTCCGAGCGCGACAAGACCGCCGCCTTGGTCCACTTCCTATGGTGAGCTGGCGCGTGTCGTCGCTCTCGGACGCGGACTGGGACTCCGCGCTGGCGGCTCTGCCCGGCGCCAACGCGTTCCAGTCCTCGGCCTGGGCGAGGCACAAGGCCGACTCGGGCTGGCGCGCCGTGCGCGCGCTGACGGACGGGGCCGCCGCGCAGGCGCTCGTGAAGAACATACCCGGCGGCATGCGCCTCCTGTGGTCGCGAGGCGGGCCGGTGGGCGACGCGGCGCTGTGGAACGAGGATCTTCGCGCGACGCTGACGACGGCCGCCGGCGGCGCGGGGGGCGGCCCGCGCCGCCGGGCGGCGGTAGCTGAACAGGCGCCCGTCGCGCCCGTCGAAGTAGGCCGGCGAGAACGGCTGCAGGCGGTGCGCGACGACGACGTGGCGGCTCGCCGGGCGCCC
>JBBQVX010000118.1:0-10679 GCA_038211115.1 Elusimicrobiota bacterium
GCCCGCGCCGGCGCTCGGCGCCGCGACGGGAGCCAGGTGCTTCGGCGCCCGGGGCGCGCCGGCCTGCAGCGGCGAGGCCGGCTTCGGCGCGGGCCCGGAGGGCGCGCCCGCGGGCGGCGCCGCGGAGGAGCGCTCGGCGACGCTCGGCGCGATCGCGTCGAGGCGGCACGAGGCGAGCGGCCAGTCGCGCCCGCCCGTCCGGCCGCCGCCGCCCGTTCCCGGGCCCACGCGCGCGACCAGGCACGGCCGGTGGACCGGCGCGCCCGGCTTGCGCTTCGGCGGCGGCAGCACGGTCGTCGAGGGCTGCAGCGACTTGCCCGACATCGAAACGGCCTTGGCGAGCACGCGTCCCGCGAACTGGCCCTTGCCCTTCGCGCGGAAGGAGGCGAGCGGCGCGTACAGGTGGAAGGCGGAGCGGGTGCGGCCGTTGAGGAACACCGCGTAGTCCCGGTCGCGGCGGTCCTCATCGTCGTCGTCCTCGTCGTCGTCGTCGTCCCCGCCGCGCGACTCATACGCGTCGCGCCCGTCGTCGGCGGAGACGATCCACAGCGAGGCGGCGTCTCCGGAGCCGTTGAGTGAGCTGCCGCCGCGGACCGTGAGCGGCCCGTCGAGGAAGAGGTTGACGCGCGCGGACACCGCGATGCTCGAGCGGCCGCGCAGCCGCAGGCCGGTCAGGTAGTAGTCGCCAGCAGGCAAGGTCAGGCTCTCGCGGCCGTCGAGGACCAGCGCGCCGGCGCTCATGAACCGGGCCGGGATCGACGCGTTGTTGTTGTGCGCGCGGACGTAGGTCCGCGCCGCGTCGAGGTCGTAGCCGGGCGGAACCAAAGTCGCGTGGCCGCTCGCGACCGTCCCGCCGATCCAGCTCTTCCCGGTCAAGGATACGCTCATCGCCGCGACGTCGCCGTCAACGAACGACTTATCGCTCGCGGTGAACGCCGAGTTCGTGCGCGCGTCGCCGACGATGCCCGCCCCGCCGGCCAGGCCGATGCGCCCCGTCGCGGCCATCGAATCGGACAGGAACGAACCCGAGGTCACCGTCGCCGTGTTCCGCTCCTCGTCATTGCCGGCGTTGTCCTGGGCGCCGTAGCGGATCTCGTGGCGGCCGGGCGCGAGAGCGAACGGCGCGGCGTAGACCTGCTCGGCGCCGCCGTCCAGGCTGTAGACGATCCGCTTCAGGCCCGAGGCGACGCCGGCGGAGACGGGATCCTCGGCCGTCAGCACGACGCGCGACTCGGACGAGACCACCTCCTGGTCGAACAAGGTCGCGCCGCCGCCGTCGAAGGACAGGGTCGTCTGCGGGGGCGTCGCATCGGTCTTGAACGAATAGGAGCGCGCGGCCTCGGTGTTGCCGACGTTGTCCACGCTTCGGTAGGACAGCGCGTGCGCGCCTTCGGCGGCGCCGAGCGCGCCCGCGTAGACGGTCCACGAGCCTCCGTCGAGCGAATACTCGCTGTGATGCACGCCCGCCGCGGTGCCGCCGGAGACGGGGTCCGAGGCGGCGAAGCTCAGCGCGCTCTGGGGCCCGAGCACCGGGCCCGACGGTCCGGCGTACGGAGCGGGATCGACCGTCAGGACCGTGGCCGGCGCCGTCCCGTCCCGGTGCACCGCCGCGGAGTGGAGCGCCTCGACGTTGCCGACGCTGTCGGCGGACTGCATGGCGACGGAATGCGCGCCGTCGGGCGCGGGCAGGACGAAGGGGCCGGAGACCGGGGCCGGAGCGGCGCCGTCGACGCCGGCGCGGATCCAGGCGACGCCCGAGGCGACGCCGCCCGCGACCGGATCGACGGCCGACACCGCGAGCGGGGTCGCGGGGCCGACGACCACGTCTCCGTTGCCGAGCAGCGCCTGCGGAGAGCCGATCGAGAGCGAAGCGGAAGGCGCCGTCCCGTCGACGGCCGCGGAGGAGGCGCGCACGGGCTCGGCGTGGCCGGCCGCGTCGACGCTGTAGTAGCGGATCCAATGCGCTCCGTCGGCGGGCAGGTGGATCGGCGCCGCGTACGGGGCGAACTCGCCGGCGTCGAGCGCCCACTGCGTGGACGCGACGCCGACGCCGGTCCCGTCGCCCGGGACGAGCGCGTCGTCGACGGCGGAGAGCGTCACGGGCGTGGCGGGGGAGATGAAGGGGGCCGCGCCGAACGCGGGGGCGCCGAGCGCCAGGGCCGTGCGCGGCGGCAGATCGTCCGCCGGGCCGACGAAGACGGCGGCCTGGACGCGGTCCTCGACGTTGCCCGCGTTGTCGGAGGCCGCGTACGAGACCGTGTGGCTGCCGAGGGCGAGATGAAACGGCTCCGAGTAGATCCGGTCCGTTCCGCCGTCGACGTCGTAGACGATCCGGCTCACGCCGGAGGCGACGCCGTTGGATTCGGGGTCCTGGGCCGAGAGCGTGAAGGCGCTGTCCGGAGTGGGCGAGGCGGGTGCGCCGGTCCAGGTCAGCGAGCTTTGAGGAAGCGTCGCGTCCGAGCGGTAGGCGGCCGCGAGCCAGGCCTCGGCGTTGCCGACGTTGTCCACGCTACGGTAGGACAGCGCGCGCGCCCCCTCCGCCAACCCGAAGCCGCCCGTGTAGACCGTGGCCGACGCGCCGTCGAGCGCGTACTCGGTATGATGGACTCCGGCCGCGACGCCTCCGGGGTCGAGCGCCGTGAAGGCGAGAACGGTGCCGGCGCCGACGAACGGCGCGCCGTCTCCGGCGGGGACGAAGGCCGGGGAGGACAGCGCGAGCGACGTCTGCGGCGCCGCCGCGTCGCGGTACACCGTCGCGTCGTGCGCGGCCTCGGCGTTGCCCACGTTGTCGTCCGCGCGCATGCGCACCTGATGCGCTCCATCGGCGGCCGGTAGCGTGAACGGCGCGTCCGACGGGGCGAGCGCCCCGCCGTCGACGCCCGCCAGGACCAGCGCGACGCCGGACGCGGCCCCGTTGACGGCCGGGTCCTCGGCCGACACGGCGAGCAAGGTCGCGGGGCCGACGACGGTCTCGCCCCCGGTGAGGACGGCCCGGGGCTCGCCGATCGAGAGCGTCGACGCCGGCGGCGTGCCGTCGACCGCGGCCGAGGACGCGCGCACCGGCTCCGCGTGGCCCAACGCGTCGACGCTCGTGAACCTGATCCAATGGCCGCCGTCGTTGTGCACTTGGAACGGGGCGGTGTAGGCGACGAAGGCGCCGTCGTCGACGGCCCACTGCGTTCCCGCGACGCCGACGCCGGCGCCGTCGCCGACGGCATTCGCGTCGTCGACGGCCGAGAGGCGGGCCAGCGTCGCGGGCGAGATGAACGGCATCGCGCCGAAGAGCGGGCCCTGGAACGCGAGGTCCGTGCGCGGCGGCAGGGAGTCCGCGGGCGGCGGGGGAGGAGGCAGCGGCATCGAGTAGACCTCGGCGCGCATCGATTCCGCGTCGTTGCCTCCGCTGACGAAGACGTAGGAGGCGTCGGCTGCGGCGGCGTGCAGGTACAGTGGTCGCGGCAGCGGATTTTCCGCCGACCAGCCGCCGAGGTTCCCGTCCGCGGCGACGGCCGCCGAATTGACCGCGTCGGTCGGCGCGTCGCCGATCCAGCCGCCCATCACGAACACGCGGCCGTTGGCGAGCACGGCTCCATGGTTGGCCACCGGCTGGGGCAGAGGCGAGGTCGTCGCCCAGTCCGCGAGCGTGCCGTCCGCGCTGATCTTGGCGAAGTACACGGCGTTCTGGATGTCGGCGCCGCCGTGCACCGTGCCGCCGAGAACATACAGAGTGCCGTTGGACACCTCCGCGTGCGTGTACACGGCCTCGGGCAGCGGTTTCTGCGTCGTCCAAGGACCGAGGCTTCCGTCCGCGTTGACGACGGCGGAATAGACGGCGTTGGTCAGATTCGAGCCGTTCCAGCCTCCCGTGACGTAGATTCTACCGTTCCACACGGCCGCGCTGGGAAAGAAGACGGGTTCAGGGAGATGCGCGCCGCTTTGCCATGCGCCGAGGCTTCCATTCGCGTTGACCTTCGCGTATGACACCGCGTCGGATACGACCATGCCGTCGGCGTCGGTGTAGTGATAGCCGCCAAGGACGTAGACGAAGCCGTTTGCGGACGCGCCCGCATGATAGAAGACGGCTTCCGGCAGGGCGGGCTCCGCGGTCCAAGCGCCGACCGTCCCGGGTCCGGAAACCGGCGCGGAGTAAACTTTCGTCGCCTCCGCGATGCCGCCGTTGAGGCTGATGCCGCCGGTCAGATAAAGCCGGCCGGCGGCGAGAACCAGCGAATGGCCGTTATAGGCGTCGGGCAGGGGAGTCGTCGCGCTCCAGGAGGACGCGCGCGCCGGGCCAGTGAGAGTCCACAGGCCGAGGAGCGCGGCGACGACGACCGAGGGGGTGCGAGAAGCCATAGTACCGTACGGGCCTGGGAGGGGCGGCCTGGCCTATGACGTTCTTAAAGGATAGCCGGATGGGGAGGAGGCACAAGGCCCTGCCTGTCAGCGAATGTCAGCAGATGTCAGCCCACGAGCTCGTAGCCGTCGGCCGTGGTCTGCAGGCGGTGGGCCTCTTGGCCGAGGTCCTCGCGCAGGCGCTGGACGGTCTTCTCGAGAGAAGCCATGCTCCCCTCGTCGCCCCACACCGCGTGGAGGATCTTCTCGCGCTTCACCGGCCCTTTGGACGAGAGGAGCAGGTGCAACACCGAGGACTTCATCGGCGACAAGGTGGCGATCATATGGTCGTTCACCCACACGGTGCGGAACTTGATGTCGAGCCGGACCGCGCCCTTGGCCACCTCCGCCGCGGTGATCGGATTGCGGCGGTACTGGGCCAGCATGCGCCGCACGAGCGAGGTGGCCTCCTTGAGCTCGAAAGGCTTCCTCAGATAAGCGCGCACGCCTTGAGCCTTGATCGAGGCCTCGAGCATGTCCGCCTTGTCGCTGTGGCCGGTCATGACGATGATCGGGATGTCCTTAAGCGAAGTGTTGCTCGCGGCGCGCTTGATCACCTCGACGCCGTTGAGGACCGGCATCATGAGGTCGAGCAGCACGATGTCGGGCTGCAGCGACAGCATCTTGTCGTAGCCTTCCTTCCCGTTGAAGGCGTAGTGCAGTTCGTAGCCCTCGCGATTGAAGACGACGGAGAGCACCTGCTGCAGGTCGCCGTCGTCCTCGATGATCAGGAGCTTGGCCATGTCGACACTGTAGAAAAAATTCCGGCGCTTGACCAAGCCCGGCTTGCCTGTTACGCTTCAGAAACACCCGTGAAGATCCTTCGCCTCGCCCTTATCCTTATATACGCCTGCGCTTCGTCGGCCCCCGCGTGGGGCCAGGCGGGCCAGGCCGGAGCCTTCCTCCGCCAGGACGTGAACGCGCGCGGCGCGGCGCTTGGCGGCGCGATGACCGCGATCACCGACGACGCGGGCGCGCTGTCGTGGAATCCCGCGGGGCTCTCGCGGCTCGGCAAGCCCGAGGCGGGAGCGACGCATGTGACCTTGTTCGAGGACACGACGTTCGACTTCATCGCCGGCGGCCTGGCGACGAAACGCTGGGGCGGCTTCGCGGCGGGCTACGTCCGGCAGTCCTCCGGCGGCTTCGAGGCGCGCTCGGGCCCCAACGACGCGCCGACGACCTTCTCGATCACGCAGAGCGCCATGCTCGGCGGCTGGGGCCGCGAGTTCGCGCTACCGTGGCTGTCGGGCGCCTCCTGGCTGCGCCGCCCCAAGCCGCTGTCGGCCGGCGTGACGATCAAGTCCGTCAACGAGTCGATCGGCTCGGCCTCGGCGTCCGGGCGCGGCGCCGACATCGGCGCGATCTTCCAGCCCGACGAGCGATTCTCCCTCGGCGTCATGATCTCGAACCTGCTCGCGCCGAAGATCACATTCGTGTCGCAGCCGGTCAGCTACCCGCGCGTGATCGACGTCTCGCCCGCGTACCTGTGGAAACTCTCTCCGACCGTGCGCGCGCTGACCGCGCTCAAGCTGTCGCAGACGCAGAACGAAGGCACGGCGGTCTCCGCGGGCGTCGAGCTCCAGTACCAGCGCCTGCTCGCGCTTCGTCTCGGGGTGCGCGACCAGACCCTGTCGACCGGCGTCGGCGTGCGCTTTGGCAACACGAGTTTCGACTACGCGGCCCAGCTCGGCGATCTCGGCGTCGGCAGCCTGTTCACGTTCACGCAGCGCTTCGGCCAGACGCCCGAGGAACTCGAGGAGACGATCCGCAGCGGCATCCGTAAGCTGTCCTACGCCGAGGGGGCGCGCCTGTCCCGGGCGTATCTCTCGAAGGCCGAGGAGGAGCTGCGCCGCGACCGGATCCAGGAGGCGCTGCGCGACCTCGAGGCGGCGTCCTTGCTGGACCCGAGTAACGGCGAGATCCGCGCCAGGATCAACAACACCACGGCGAAGTGGGACGAGTCGCTCAAGCGCCAGATGATCGAGCGCAGCGCGGCGCTCGCGCGCGAGCAGGACCGTCAGGGCAACCTGCTCGCGAGCCGCCAGTACTGGCGCAGCGTCCTCGAGCTCGACCGCGACAACGCCGAGGCCGCGCGCGAGCTCGCGCGCATCGACCGCGATCTGTCCGTCGAGGAGCGCACGCGCCTCGAGGGCCTGCGCCAGGCGCAGTCCGCGACCGAGATCGCGCTGGCCCTCGCGCAGGCCTCGACGTTCCTCAGCCGCGGCCAGCTGCGCGCGGCGCTGGCCGAGGCGGAGAAGGCGCTCAAGCGCTTCCCGGGCAACGCGCAGGTCACGGGCTTCCTCGACCAGGTGCGCGAGCAGGGGCGCGAGCTCGTCAAGACGAAGCTCGCCGAGGCGGACGCGTTCTCCTCCGCTGGAAATTATTCCGACGCCCTGCGCGGCGTCGAGGCCGCGCTACGCGAGGTTCCCGACGCGCCGGGCCTGGCCGAGAAGGCCGCGGCGCTGCGCGGTCAGGTGCAGAAGGCGCAGACGCCGGAGAAGCGCAAGGAGTTCGAGCAGCTCTATTACCGCGCGGTCGAGCAGTACCTGAAGGGCGACTATAAGTCCGCCGACACGCTCGCCGACGAGCTGCTCAAGATCGATCCGTCCTCGGAGCCCGCGAAGACGCTGAAGGACAAGATTCAAGCGGCTCTGCGCTACACGCAATGATCGCGCGGCTCCTGTTGTCGCTTCTGCTGGCTCCCGCCGCGCAAGCGGCGGTGATCGCTTCCGGCGACTACGGCGGCGCCAACCTCGTTCTCGCCAACGGCGACATCCTCTCGGGGACCTACACGAACGTCGGCTTGTTCCAGATCGGCGCGGGCGTAACGGCCGTCGTCGCGGCGACCGCGTCCGGCCCCAACGTCACGATCTACGCGACCACGATTTCGATCAGCGGCGTCCTCGACGGCTCGGGCCGCGGACAGCCCGGCGGCAACGGCGGGCAGGTTCCGTCCGGATCGGGGCAGAATGGGACGGGCGGAGGCCCCGCCAGTGCTGGCGCGGGGACGGGCGCGATCGCGACGAAAGGCGGAGCGGGAGGAGGAGGAGGGGGCGCTGGCGGCGCCGGCGCGGGCGACAGCGGAGGCGGCGTCGGGGCCGCGGGCGGAACGGGCTACGGCTCGACCGGGACGGTCACGAGCCCGATATCGTCCGACGATCTTTTTCAGGGATCCGGCGGTGGCGGCGGCGGCGCCAACGGCAGCGCGGGCGGCGGCTCGGGAGCGTCGGGCGGCGCGGCGGTCTATCTCGAAGCCTCGTCGGTGACCATTTCAGGCGCAATCCTCGTCGATGGCTCGACGGCGGCGGCCGTGACCTTCGGCGCCGGCACCGCGCATGAAGGAGCGGGCGGCGGCGGCGGCGGCGGTACGATCCTGGTGCGTGCGTCGAATGCGTTGAGCCTCGTCAGCGGCTCGACGGTTTCCGCCAAAGGCGGCGGCGGCGGCAACGTCTCCTCCAGCTTCGTCAATCCGCTCAAGGCGCCCGGCGGCGGCGGCGCCGGCGGACGCGTCAAGCTGTTCTATCGCTCCGGGGCCTTCGGAAGCGTCGCGCTGTCGACGGCGGCCGGAGCCGCCGGCGGCCTCGGCGGGTTCACGAACGGAGTGGACGCCTCGACTCCGCCCGCGGCGGGCGCCGTCGGCTCGGTCAGCTTCGGCGTCGTCGCCTCTTCGCCGACGGGATTCGCGACCTTGGGCGTCGGCGTCTCCTCGATCAACTGGTCCTGGAGCGCGACGTCCTCCTTCGGCGACGGCCCCGCCGCCTCGCAGCTGTACCGCGTCTTCCCGTCGACCTCGACCGCGCCGCTGCCGCCGCCGCACGCGACGGGTACGCCCACGGTCCTTCAGGAGTCGGGGCTCATCCCGAACACGACGTACTCGCGCTTCGTGACCGCGTTCACGGATTGGGGGGATTCCGCGCCCTCGGTCTCGGCCTCGACGCACACGCTGGCGCTGCCGCCGGTCTCGGCCGCGTTCTCGGCCGTCGCCACGACGTCGCTGACGCTCGGCTGGAGCGGCGGAGCCAACCCGTCCTACACGGTCTACGAGACGAACGTCTCCACGTCCGCCTCGTTCTCGGCCCCGGTTTCGACGAGCTTCGCCGCCGCGGTGTCGACGTCCCCGGCGGGCCTGACACCGAACACGACTTACTTCCTCCGCGCGCGCGCGGCGAATCTCGACGGCGTGAACACGTCGTTCTTCACGGCTTTGGCCACCGCCACGCTCGCGGCCGTGCCCGCGAGCCCCGCCGCGAGCGCCGTGCACATCACGAGCGGCGTCTTCACCTGGTCGGCCAACGGAAACCCCGCGGGCACGACGTACGTGGCCCAGGTCTCCTCGGACAACTTCTTCTCGCTGACGGACTCCTCGATCACGCTGATGACCTCGGCGACGTTCTTCACGCTCACGCCCGGCACGCAGAACTTCCTGCGCGTGCTCGCCGTCAACCGCAGCGGGGTGTCGAGCGCCTTCTCGACGGTGATCTCGACGACCTCCGGCAACCTCTCGAACACGACGCCGCCCGGCGCGCCGGGCACGCCGGTCGCCGACCGCGCGTTCTCCTACGACGGCGTCGCGCTCTTCGCCTGGGCCGACGCGACGAGTTCCGTCGGCATCCTCGACTACAACCTGATCGTGGGCTCCCTGCCCGGCGGCAGCGACCTGTTCGCCGGGAACGTCTCGGTCGCGAGCTACACCGCGACGGGCATGACGACCGGACGCAGCTACTACGCGCAGGTGCGCGCGCGCTCGAACGCGGGCGTCTACAGCGTTTTCTCTCCGGTGAGCGCGGCCGTGCCGGTGTTCATTCCCGCGCTCAATCCGACGATCACCAAGCCGTTCAGCTGGCCGAATCCGTTCGATCCCGCGAAGGGCGAGACGCAGATCGGCTTCTTCCTCGAGGAGGCCGCCGACGTCGCGCTCAAGCTCTACACGCTCCAGGGTCGCCTGGTCGCCGCCCGCTCACAGTCCTTCGCGGCGGGCAACCAGGTCATGACCTGGAACGGAAGCTCGGACTCCGGGTTGCGCGTCGCTCCGGGCGGCTACGTGGCGGTGATCGAGAAGCGCTACGGCGCGCGCGTCAGCACGCAGAAGCTCAAGATCGCGGTGCTCTACTGACATGAATCCCCTGCGCTCGCTCGCCGCCAAGCTCTCGCTGCTGACCTGCCTGTTCGTGCTCGGCGTCATCGCGCTCATGGCCCGGCAGATCGTGGGCGGCATCGAGGAAGGCTTGATCGGCGAGATGAGGGTGCGCGCCGAGTTCTTCGCGCGCTCCTCGCGCGAGGCGATCTTCCCGAAGCTCGATCCGTTCTCGCTGCATTTCCACGTCGAGGAGATGATCAAGGAGAAGGTCGTCACCTACGCCGCCGTGGTCGACAAGGACGGCAAGGTGCTGTCGCACAGCGACCCCACGCGCATCGGCGACCGCCTCGGCGATCCCTTCTCGCTGCGGGCGCTCGCCTCGGACCGGGTGGAGCTGCAGCGCTTCCACGACAAGGGCGGAGCGCTCGCCTACGACCTCAGCGCGCCGATCTACGTCGGCCCGCGCCGCGTGGGGACCGCGCGCATCGGCTTCAATCAGCGCTCGCTCGAGGACGCCTTGGAGGCCCCGACACGGCGCATCCGGCTCATCGCCGCCGCCGCGACCCTGCTTTCGGCGCTCGGCACGATCTTGATCGTGGGCTGGATCACGCGCGCCCTTCCGAAGCTCGCGGCCGCCGCGAGGGAGGCGGGACGCGGGAACTTCGACGTCCGCGTCGAGGTGAAGTCGCGCGATGAGATCGGCACGCTCGCGCGCGCGTTTAACGAGATGACCGTCGCGAACTCCCTGCTCTTCCGCGGGCTCCAGGAGGAGAAGGAGAAGCTCGCGAACATCTTCAACGACGCGCGCGAGGGGATGGTCCTGACCGATCCCCAAGGCCGGATTCTGCTGATCAACCCATCCGCGAGCGCGCTGCTCGGCCTGCAGGACAAGGCGGCCTCGACCTTGTCGGAAGCGGTCAACCCCGGCTACACGGCCAGCCCCGAGCTCGGGGCCATCCTCGCGGACGGCGCGCGCATCACGCCCTTCGAGCTGCAGCGGTCCGAGCCGAAGCTCTTGATCCTCGCGGGCGTAGCCGACCGTCTCGGCGACCACAACGTCCACGCTGGGTACCTGTTCATCTTCCATGACGCGACGCTCGAAAGGCGCGGCGAGACGCTCGCGCGCAACTTCCTGTCGCTCGTCTCGCACAAGCTTCGGACGCCGCTCGCGATCGCGCTCGGCAACCTCGAGCTCCTGCAAGGGGACGCCAAG
>JBBQVX010000119.1:0-10390 GCA_038211115.1 Elusimicrobiota bacterium
GCCGCAGTCGACGCAGCGGTCGATCCAACGGCACTTGCCGCACGTGGTCAAGGTCGAGAAGCCCCGGCGGTTGACGAGCAAGATCGACTGCTCGCCGCGGCGCAGGCGCTCGGCCATCTTCTCGAGCAGCTCCTCCGACAGAACCTCGCCGAAGCGGCCCGGCGGCAAGGTCGTGACGGGCGCGCGCGGGACCTTGGAGACGCGGTCGGGCATCGCGAGCAGCTCGGCCTCGCCGCGGCGGGCCATGCCCCAGGCCTCGATGCTCGGCGTCGCGGAGCCGAGGACGACGAGCGCGCCGAACGCCTTCGCCCGCTCGATCGCGACCTCGCGCGCGTGATAAAAGGGCGAATTCGAATCCTGCTTGAACGACTCGTCCTGCTCCTCGTCGAGCACCGCGAGGCGCAGGTCCTTGTACGGCAACAGGCAGGCCGACCGCGCGCCGACGACGACCTTCACGTCGCCGCGCGAGATCGCCAGCCACGCGCGTCGGCGCTCGCGCGGCGTCAAGCCCGAGTGCCACAGCGCGACGGGCACGCCGAGCGACGCCGCGAACTCGTCGAAGAACGGCCGGGTCAACGAAATCTCCGGGAGCAGGAACATCGCCTGGCCGCCGTCCTTGATCGCGCGGCGGATCAGGCGCAGATAAACCTCGGTCTTGCCCGAGGCGGGCACGCCGAAGATCAAGGTCGTGGCATGCGTCTTCGCGTCGAGCAGCGACTCGAGGCGCTCGAGCGCGCTGGCCTGGCCGGGCGTCAAGGTGAACGCGGGCCCCACCAAGGCGCGCGGCGGCGCCGCGAACACCTCGACGCGTTCGTCAAGCGCCTTCACGAAGGGGGGGACGAGCGCCTTGAGCGCCTCGCCGATCGGCGCGCCGAACCGCCGAGCCATGAACTTGGCGCACGCGACGCCCTCGAGGCTCAGCGCGGGGCGCGGGTCCACGACGGAATCGATCGCCTTGAGCGGTCGCTCAGGCTCGCCCTCGAACACCGACAGAACGACGCCCGCGGCCTTACGAGGCCCGAAGGGCGCGCGCACGCGGGAGCCGACTTCGACGGTCATGCCGTCAGGCACGCGGTAGTGGTACCCCTTCGGCAGGGGCACAGGGAAGGCGACCTCGGCGATGCGGATGACGCCTCCTACTTCAGCGCGGTGAAGACGAAGTGCGGCGGCATGTTGCGCACCTCGAACTGGATGTCGACGTTCGAGAAGTAGTCCTTGAGCATCGGGATCAGGTGCGTGGTCACCTGGTAGGCGACGAAGCGCCCGCCGGGATTGAGCAGCTCCGAGGTCTTCGTGAGGAGCTCGTGGCGGCCGCGCCCCGAGAAGAACGCGAACGGCACGCCGGAGACGATGACGTCGGCGCCCTTCAGCCCGTGCGTCGCGAGGATCTTCTCGATCTCACGGACGTCGCCCTGGATCGCCGTCATGCGCGGATCCTTGACGTCCTTGAGTTCCTCGTAGAGGTCCGCGTTGAACTCGATCGCGAGAAGCTTCGCGTCCGGGCGCATCTTCTCGAGGATGCGCTTGGTCATCACGCCGCGCGCGGCGCCGTACTCGACGATGATCTTCGCGTGCGCCAGGTCCATCGCCTTGACCGTGCGGTCGACGAGGAAGCGGCTCGACGGCGTCACGGCCGCGACCGACGGGTCGTCCATGAACACCTTCACGTAGCCCATGAACTTGGAGTCGGCGTGCTCGGGCTCGGTATCCGGCCCCGACCCCGATTTTCTTTTAGATTCGGCGATGACTTCCTCGAGCTTGTTCATGCCTTTCTTGAGCTGGCCGCCGATGAGGGCGCCGAGGTTGTCGAGCACGTCACGGTCGGATTTTTCGGCGCGGGGGTCGGGCTTGCTCATTTGGAAAGCTCCTTCTGAAGGTTCTTCATGTCGTTCCACACGTCGCGCTTGAGGTCGGGGTTGCGCAGCAGCGCGGCGGGATGAAAGGTCGGCAACAGCTTGATCGGGGGAAGCCCGGCGCCGGGGTCGTAGGTCCGCCACTGGCCGCGGATCTTCGTGATCGGGGTCAGGTCGCCGAGCAGGGCCTTCGCGGGCACGGCGCCGAGCGTCACGATCACCTTCGGCTTGATCGCGCGGATCTGGGCCTCGAGCCAGCCGCGGCACGCGTCCATCTCCTCCGCCGTCGGCGGACGGTCGTTGCCGTGGCTTTCGGGATCGGCGGGGTTCTTCATCGGGTGGCACTTCACGATGTTCGCGATGTACACCGTCTCGCGCGAAAGCCCGATCGACTCCATGATCTTGTCGAGCAGCTGGCCCGAGCGTCCGATGAACGGCTTGCCCTCGTGATCTTCCTTGAAGCCGGGGCCTTCGCCGATAAACATGACCTGCGCCTTCGCGCTGCCCGTGCCGGGCACGGCCTGGATGCGCTGCGAGCCGAGCGGGCAGGCGCGGCAGGCGTGGATCTTCTCGGCGAGCTCATCGAGCGAGCCGGTCTTCGCCGCGGCGGGCTTAGCGGCGACGGGCTTCGCGGCCGGGGCGGCCTTCGCCGTTGTCCAGTCGGACGCGTCGGACATCGAGACGCGGCGCTTGAGCGCCTTGGTCAAGTCCTTCAATTCGTCAAGCTCTGCGCTCATTGAGTTGTCTCGCTATCTCGGCGACGACGGTTTTCGCGACGCGCGCCTTCGGCCCCGGGGGCAGACGGCGTGTCCAGTCCTTTGCGACCAAAGTCGCCGCGATGCGGCCCGAGGCGAGGGACTCCGGCCCGTTGGCGACGACGAGGTCGAGTCCCTTGCGCGCGAGCTTGAGGCGCGCGTGCTCCTCCGCGCGGCGGGTTTCGAGAGCGAACCCGATGAAGAGCTGTCCCGGACGGCGTCGCGCGGCGGCGTCTTTGATGATATCGGGATTGGGAATCAAGGTCAAGCGCAGCGGCGAAGCATTCCGCTTGATCTTGTGCGCGGCGGTCTTGGCGACGCGCCAATCGGAGACGGCGGCGGCGGCGATCACGGCGTCGGCGCGGCGGGAGCGCTTCAACGTCTCGCGCCGCATCTCGAGCGCGGTCACGACGGGAATCACGGTGATCCCGCGCGGGGCCGCCAGCTCCGTCGGGCCGCTGACGACGACGACCTTCGCGCCGGCCGCGCGCGCGGCGGCCGCGAGCGCCCAGCCCATGGCGCCGCTCGAGGCGTTCGTCAGGAAGCGGACGGGGTCGAGGAATTCGCGCGTCGGTCCCGAGGTGATGAGGACGGTGCGGCCGCGGAGGCTCACTTGAGGACGGAGCGCACGATCTCGTCGGGCTCGACGAGGCGGCCGTGCCCGATCTTGCCGCTGGCGAGCTCGCCTTTGTCGGGCCCGAGCACGCGGTAGCCGTAGCTCTTGATCGTCTCGACGTTCTTCTTCGTCGCGGCGTGCGCCCACATCTCCGCGTCCATCGCCGGGCAGACGACGACCGGAGACTCGGTCGAGAGCACGAGCGAGTCGAGCAGGCCCTCCGCGCGGCCCTGCGCGAGCCGCGCGATGAAGTCCGCGGTCGCGGGCGCGATCAGCACGAGATCGGCCCAGCTCGAGAGCGACAGGTGCGCCATCTCCCACAGCGCCGGGTCGTGCATCGTCTGCGCGACGGGATTCTTCGACAGCGTCGCCAAGGTCAGAGGCGCGACGAAGTGCGCGGCGTTCGGCGTGAGGACGCAGCGGACCTCAACACCCTTTTTGACGAGGCCCCGGACGATGAGCGGGGCCTTGTACGCCGCGATGCTGCCGGTGACGCCCAGCACCACGCGGCGTACGGACTTCGCCACGGTTTACTCCGCCTTCTTCGAGGCCTCGTCGCCGTTGGCGGCCGCGGCCTTCTTCAAATCCTTCCAGTCCACCTTGCCGCCGAGCACTTCGCGCACGGCGAGATCGAGCAGCTCCGCGGGAGTCAAGTGGCGGTTCTCCTCGCGCTTCTTGAGCTCCTTGACCCAGAGCGCGGCCATCGGGATCGCGGTGTACTTTCCGCGGGGGAAATTGAGGATCATTTCCTCGGTGGTCTTCGCGAGCGGGGCGTCCTTGACGACTTCCTTCTTGGCCATGTTGCAGTTCTCCTTAAGCGAGCGCGGGCGTGAGATGGGACGGATCGAGCCGGGACGTCTTGAGCGTCTCGGCGGTGAGGATGCACGAAATCTGGTCGACGGCCATCGCGAGGTCGTCGTTGACGACGACATAGTCGTAGTCCTTGGCCGCGGCGAGCTCACCGCGCGAGTTCGCGAGGCGCTTGGCCACGACCTCGGACGCGTCGCGACGGTTCGCCAGGCGCGCCTTCAGCGCGTCCATCGAGGGGGGAAGCACGAACACGAGGATCGCGGCCGGATGCTTGCGGCGGATCGACATCGCGCCCTGCACGTCGATCGCCATGATCACGTTCAGGCTTTTCTCGATCTGCTCGTCGACGAATTTCCGCGGCGTTCCGTAATATTCGTCGTGGACCATCGCCCACTCGAGCAGTTCGTTGCGCTGAATCTTGCGCTTGAAGTCCTCGCGGTTCAGGAAAAAGTAATGCTTGCCGTCTTTCTCGCCGGGACGCGGCAGGCGCGTGGTGCAGGAGATGGAATACTTGAGGTCCTTGCGGCGCGCGAGGAGCTTGCGGCAGATCGTGGTCTTGCCCGCGCCGGACGGGGCAGAGATGATGAGAAGGGCTCCTTTCCTCATGTAGTCGGCTATTCTAGCCTATTATTAAGGGAAGAGCAACGAGGGATCAATTGCAAAGAGACTTGGCGACGGTGCGGTTCTCCGTTCGTTTTTTATACAGTCTCGCCATGAGCCAAGCGAAATCCTACGCCGCGCTGAATCCGACCTCCCCGTTGCAGCCCTGGACGCTCGAGCGCCGCGAGCCGGGAGACACCGACGTCCGCATCGAGATCGACTTCTGCGGCGTCTGCCACTCCGATCTGCACACCGCGCGGGGCGAATGGCACGGCGTGTCGTTCCCGGTCGTACCCGGGCACGAGATCGCGGGCCGCGTGACGGCGGTCGGGCGCAAGGTCCGAAAGTTCAAGGCCGGCGATCTGGCCGGCGTCGGCTGCCTCGTTGGCTCGTGCGGCAAGTGCGCGAACTGCCGGAAAGACCTCGAGCAGCACTGCTCCGGCCCGGTCTCGTTCACCTACAACAGCCTCGAGAAGGACGGGAAGACGGCCACGCAGGGCGGCTACTCGTCGCACATCGTCGTCGACGAGGCTTTCGCGCTGAAGCTCAAGTCCGGCCTGCCGCTCGAGCGCGTGGCCCCGCTGTTGTGCGCGGGCATCACGACCTACTCCCCGCTCAAGCGCTTCGGCGCGGGCAAGGGGAAGACGGTCGGAGTGCTCGGCCTCGGCGGCCTCGGGCACATGGGCGTTAAAATCGCGGCGGCGATGGGTGCTGAGGTCGTCGTGCTGAGCGGCACCGCGGCGAAGAAGGCCGACGCGAAGCGGCTCGGCGCGCACGACTTCGTGCTCACGTCGGACGCGGCCGCGATGGCGAAGAGCTCCGGGCGGCTGGACCTGATCGTGGACACCGTCTCCGGCAACCACGACGTCGGCGCTGCGCTCGGGCTGCTCAAGACGGCGGGCACGCTGGCACTCGTCGGCGCGTCGCCGGACCCGCTCGCAATCTCGCCGTTCCCGCTGATCATGGGCCGGCGGCAGGTCGCGGGCTCGCTGATCGGCGGTCTCGCCGAGACTCAGGAAATGCTCGATTTTTGCGCGAAGAAGAAGGTGCTCGCCGACGTCGAGGTCATCGCGCCGAGGGACATCAATGCGGCGTACGACCGCCTCGTCAAAGGCGACGTGCGCTACCGTTTCTCGATCGACCTCTCGAAATTGTAGGATCACGCCATGGAAGACAATCAAGCGCCCCTGCAGGTCGAGATCGACGAGGCCGTCGCGCGCGGCCTCTACACCAACCTCGCGTTGATCACGCACTCCGAGACGGAGTTCCTGCTCGATTTCCTGTTCCTGCAGCCTCAGGCTCCGAAGACGAAGGTCCTCGCGCGCCTGATCACCTCGCCCGTCCACGCGAAGCGCCTGATGTGGGCGCTCAAGGACAACCTCGAGAAGTACGAGGCGCGGCACGGCGCGATCAACGCCGGAGCCGGTCCGGCCGAGCCGCGCGCAGGCGTTTATCAGTGAGCCTCCGGCCGCCCCGCGCCTACCTCGTCTGCGTCGGCAGCGAGTTGCTCGCCGGCCAGCTGAACACTCATCAGGCGTGGCTTTCGGTGCGCCTGCGCGGCGCGGGCTTCGACGTCGCCGGTGAATCATCCCTTCCCGACTCCGTGGCGGCGATCAAGGCGGCCATGCGCCGCGCGCTCATCTGCGCCGACGCGGTCATCGTGTGCGGCGGGCTCGGTCCGACCTTCGACGACCTGACCCGCGAGGCCGCCGCCGCGGCGCTCGGACGGCGCCTGCGCTTCGTCCCACGGCTGTGGAGCGTGATCCGCCGGCGCTTCGCGCGCTATCACATGGCCGTCCCGGAGGAGAACAAGCGCCAGGCCGAGGTGATCGACGGGGCGGAAGTGCTGTCGAACGAAAACGGCTCCGCCCCCGGCCAGCGCCTCGAGTTCCGGGGCGCGGACGGGCGCGCGAAGACGATGATCCTGCTCCCGGGACCCTTCACCGAGATGGCCCCGATCTTCGGGCGCGTCCTGCCCCGGCTCGCGAGCCGCCACGCGCGGGGGGCCTCCGCCGCCTCGCTCTCCCTGCGCCTCGTCGGCGTGCCCGAATCCGTCGCCGACGAGAAGCTCGACACGGTCCGCGCGCTCTTTCCCGCCGCGTCGTTCACGATCCTCGCGTCCGGCGGAGAGGTCTCGTTCCACGCCACCGTCCGCGCGAAGAAGGCGGGCGAAGCGAGAGCCGAGCTCAAGCGGCTGCGGCTCGCGGCGCTGGGCGCCGTCGGGAAGTGGGCCTACGGCGAGGGCGACGTCACGCTCGAGGCGGCGCTCGGCGCGCGGCTCAAAAAGCGGGGGCTCACGCTCGGCGTCGCCGAGTCCTGCACGGGCGGCCTGCTCGGCGGGCGCCTGACGAGCGTGCCGGGCTCCTCCGCATGGTTCAAGGGCGGGGTCATCGCGTACGACAACTCGGTCAAGACGAAGCTGCTCGGCGTCGGCGCGCGCCTCCTCGCGAAGCACGGCGCCGTGTCGGCCGAATGCGCCGCGGCGATGGCGCGCGGCGCCAGAAAAGCGGCCGGCGCGGACGTCGGGATCGCGATCACCGGCGTCGCGGGGCCGGACGGGGGGACCAAAGCCAAGCCCGTGGGGCTCGTGCATGTCGCCGTCTCCGGACCGGGAGCCGCCCTCCTCGCCAAACGCCTCGACATCCACGGTCCGCGCGAGTCCGTGCGCTCCCGCGCCGCCTCCGCCGCGCTGGCCTTACTAAAGGAGGCGCTCGCATGAGCAGCGAGCGCCCCCTCGACGCCCGCGCCTCCGAGCTGCTGTCGGCCGTCGTATCGAACGCCCCGGTCGTGCTGTTCGCGCTCAACGCCGACGGCGTGTTCACGCTGTCGGAGGGCCGAGGCCTCGACGTGCTCGGGCTCAAGCCCGGCGAAGTCGTCGGCAAATCCGTCTTCGACGTCTACAAAGACCACCCGATGGTCCTCGAGTGCTGCCGCCGCGCGCTGAAGGGGGAGAATCTGACCGCGATCGTGCCCGTCGGGCCGATCGCGTTCGAGACGCGCTACGTGCCGCGGCTCGACTGGGGCGGGAAAGTGACCGGCGTGATCGGCATCGCGACCGACGTGACCTCGTCGTACGACAACGCGCTGGCACGGGACGAGTTCCTGTCCGTGATCTCGCACGAGCTGCGCACGCCGCTGAGCAGCGCGTCGGGCTGGGCGTACATGCTCCGCGAGGGCGAGCTGACCCCCGCCGAAAGCGCGAAGGCCCTCGACACCGTGTGCCGGAACCTCGACGACCTCAAGCGCCTCATCCAGGAACTGCGCGACGCCTCGCACGCGGCGACCGGCAGGCTCGCGCTCAAGATCAAGCCCTGCGACCTCGGCGCGGCCGTCCGCGAGGCCGGGAAGTCCCTGGCCGGCGCGGCCCAAGCGAAGGGCCAGACGCTCGAGATCGACGCTCCGGCCCTCAAAGGCGCCGCCGACAAGGCGCGCGTGCGCCAGATCGCCTGGATTCTCCTGTCAAACGCGGTCAAGTACTCCGCGAAGGGCTCGCCAGTCGGCGCTCGGCTCGAGCGTCGCGGCGCGGACGCCGTCCTCCGAGTCTCGGACCGCGGGCCCGGCCTGCCCGCGTCCCTGCGGACCCAGGTCTTCGATCTCCCGCGCCTGCCGGACTCCGGCCTTCCTCCGCGCGGACGCGGGCTCGGGCTCGGCCTGCCCATCGCCCGCCGCCTGGCGGAGCTGCACGGCGGCGCCCTCGACTACTCCGAGGGCGAGGACGGCGGCTGCGTCTTCACGGTCCGCCTCCCGCTCGCCGGCCGCTGAAAAAAGCCGAGCTTGACGGTTCCGTCGTGGTTTCGTAGAATACAATCATGACAACGAAAGAGCATAAAATCGAACTGTACAAGAAGCACGGCAAAGGCGAGAAGGATTCCGGTTCCACCTCCGTCCAGATCGCGCTCATCACCGAGCGCATCAAGCACCTCTCCGGCCACCTCAAGGCCTCCAAGAAGGACTACGCTTCCCAGCGCGGACTTCTGATGCTCGTCGGCCAGCGCCGTCGCCTTCTGTCCTACCTGAAGAAGCGCGATTTGACGGGCTACAACACGATCCTGAAGCAGTTGGATCTGAGGAAATAACCCATGAGCTTTAACCAGAAGATTAGCCTACAGGAGACTGTGGGCGGTAAGATCATTACTTTACAGACCGGCACCTTGGCGAAGCAAGCCGGCGGTGCTGTCACCGTGCACCTCGAAGGCACCATCGTGTTCACGGCCTCCACGGTCCAGAAGAACCCGAAGGACGTCATGTTCGTTCCCCTGACGTCAGACTACCGCGAGCGCGCGTACGCGACCGGCCGCGTCCCCGGCGGCTTCTTCAAGCGCGAGATGCGCCCCCGCGACAAGGAAACCTTGACCTCGCGCCTCATCGATCGCCCGATCCGCCCCCTGTTCCCGGAAGGCTGGAACTTCGAGACGTCGGTGCAGTCGATCGTCGTGCAGTGCGACATGAAGAACGACGCGGACGTCCTCGGCATTACGGGCGCGTCTGCGTCCTTGATGTTGTCCGACGCCCCGTGGAACGGCCCCGTCGGCGGCCTCCGCATCTGCCGCGTCAACGGCGCGTTCATCATCTTCCCGACGTGGGAAGAACGCGCGCTCGCGGACCTCGAGCTCATCGTCGCGGGCAAGAAGGACGCCCTCCTGATGGTCGAAGGCTCGGCGCAGGAAGTGTCTGAAGAAGTGTTCGCCGAGGCTCTCGAGATCTCCCAGAAGGAGATCAACAAGCTCTGCGACCTGCAGCTCAACCTCCTCAAGCAGTCCGAGGCCTCGGGCCGCAAGATCACGAAGAAGTACCCGAAGGCGCTCGAGATTCCCGCCGCCGTGACCGCGCTCGTCAAGGCGAAGTGCGAGCAGGGCATCAAGGACGCCCTTCGCGCCAAGCTCGACAAGCACGGCCTCGACGCCAAGGTCGACTCGCTCAAGGACGCGGTCAAGAAGGAGCTCGACGAGAAGAAGGCCGACGCGGCCTACGCCGACGGCTCCAAGTGGGTCGGCAAGATCATCGAGGACATCCTCTACACCGAGTCGCGCGCTCTCACGCTCGACGCGAAGCAGCGCCCGGACGGCCGCGGCTTCGAGGAAATTCGCCCGATCGAGATCATGATGAAGCCCTTCGAGCGCCTCCACGGCTCGGTGGTCTTCCAGCGCGGTCAGACGCAGGCGTTCTGCAGCACCACGCTCGGCACCCCCGGCGACATGCAGATCATGGACGTCATCGAGGGAGAGTACAAGGAGCGCTTCATGCTCCATTACAACTTCCCGTCCTTCTCCGTCGGTGAGGTCCGCCCGGAGCGCGGACCCGGCCGCCGCGAGATCGGTCACGGCGCGCTCGCGCGCCGCAGCCTCGCCGCCCTGCTTCCGCAGGTCGACGAGTTCCCGTACACGATGCGCATCGTCTCCGAGATCTGGGAGTCCAACGGCTCGTCGTCCATGGCCTCCATCTGCGGCGGCTCCTTGTCCCTGTTCGACGCCGGCGTGCCGATGAAGGCCGCCTGCGCCGGCATCGCGATGGGCCTCGTCCTCGAGGGCGGCAAGTACGCCGTCCTCACCGACATCGCCGGAATCGAAGACCACAACGGCGACATGGACTTCAAGGTCGCGGGCTCCCGCAACGGGATCACCGGCTTCCAGATGGACATGAAGATCGAGGGCCTTTCCATCTCGATCATGAAGGAAGCGCTGGCCCAGGCCAAGCGCGGCCGCCTGTTCATCCTCGACAAGATGGACGCGATCCTCCCCGAGCCCCGCAAGGAGCTC
>JBBQVX010000120.1:0-10372 GCA_038211115.1 Elusimicrobiota bacterium
CGTCGAGCGCGTGGCCGCTTTCGACGACCGCGCGCTTGGCGTCGCATGACGGGCAGGCCATGCGTCGCTTGCATGAGAACGGCACGAAGCGGCTGTCGCCGCACTCCTTGCAGCGAAAACGCGCGACGCCAAAGCGCGGGAACCCTATTACGCCGACTCAGGCCTCTACGGGGCTCTGGCGGTCCGCAAGCTGCCTGTCGTATCTGAGATC
The DNA here is from genome assembly GCA_038211115.1 of Elusimicrobiota bacterium. GTDB lineage: Bacteria > Elusimicrobiota > Elusimicrobia > UBA1565 > UBA9628 > GWA2-66-18. Next base: position 212 of record JBBQVX010000120.1, read on the forward strand.
CAGCTTTATCTCGACTGCTACCGTTATCCAGTCCGGGGACGCGAACAGGCCGAACATATCCTTTCTCAGGTTCTGATGCCGAGGTGGAAAAATGCGCACTGAAGCCTCGCCGGAAACCGTCAAGAAAGTCCTCTTCACGACGCTCGACACCCTGCGTGACTATCTGTCGGACATCGTCATCGTCGGCGGGTGGGTGGGTGCCCCAAATCTATGCCTGGAAAGAGGAGTCGGCCGAGATCGCGGTCCATTCATACGACGTGGACGCGGCAGTGGCCGCCAAACTTCCGCTGCGCGGCTCAAAAAGCATCGCGACCACGATGGAAGCGGCGGGCTTTTCGGTAGAGACCTCCGACTCAGGTGTAGCGATTAAACGAGAGGGCTAACGCCAAAGCTCACTGCATCGCTCCCGGCTGGGAAGACGCCGCGGCTCTCAAATCTCCAAGAAGCAGATCGAGCACTGCTTCCTCGTGCAATGCTCGACCGCGCCGGGCAAGCGCATCAGCCAGCGGCGGGTCCCACGGCGCCTCAATCCTCTGACCGTCCAACAGCGGACCGGGCCGGTCGGCCACGAGCGGCAAATCATGCGAAGTCAATCGCCACGGCTGGAGATGGACATGGCGGCGAAGCTCCGTCGCGATCCCGAGGCCGGGCCAATCTCCATCTCCCTGATAGCGAAGTGACGCCCCGTCCTGTTCAAGCTGCCGAAGGAGCAAGAGGGACGGCGTGGTCGCCCAGCCGTCTACGCACATCATCGGCGGACACTTCTCCCCGAGAGCGCTCGCTGCGACGGCGATGACCGTGGGGTTCTCGCAGACGAACACGGTGCGCCCTCGGACCGAGAACGACGTTCCGTCCCGATCGATCTGACGAACGGTCAGGCGCAGAGGCTCGCCATACATGCTTTCGCAGACTCGAACAAGACGAGCATCGCCCATCGCGCGCAGATTGAGCGTCAGAGTCGATGCGCTGACGGCGTCGACAAGGATGCCGCGGGTGGACCAGGCGCCCTTCCATGCGAGAACGCCCTCTTCGCCGGCCCATCCGGACAGCCGGAGAACGAAACGGCCTAGCACACGATCGCGGTCTAGTGCGTGGGCGTCACCCACGGCGACGGCGGCGAGCTCAGCCAGATGCATCGAGCGTCCCGCGCGCAACAGATTCAGCACTGAAGCCGCCTGTCCGGCCAGCAGGCGAGCATCCTGCGGCTGGTTCGCGGAAAGCCGGCGCAGCAGGCCGTTGCCGAGCATCTCCTGCAATATCGAAGAAGCGCATAGAGGCGACAGGGCTGCCTCTGCCTCGGCATAGACTGCGTTCCAGGCCGCCGCATCCGTCTGACGCCGGGCGACACGATCAATGAGCGGGCCGTCGAGGGCGACGACGCAAGATGCGATGTCGTCGGCGATTGCCGCATCAGCCAACATGAGCGCAAGCACCGCGGACTTGATCCGCACGGAGCCTGTCTCTCCGGGTGTGCCGAAGAGCCGATTCGCGGCCTCCCTCTCAGCTTCTGTCGGGCTCTTAAGAGTGATCGTTCCTGGGATATCCCGTCCGGCCTCGAGTTCTACTCGGATCCGCTTCCGCCACCACTTCCAAGTCTCGCTGCCAAGCAGCGAGCGCAGTCTGGCCAAGTCGCGCACACCGTTCATGACTGACTATCGTCGCGGGCACGCTGCCGGCCGTCCCAGACATATCGGGTCGCGGCGATGCAGCCCCCGGAAGGGGCGCTCGCCAGCTGATAGATGGCAAGTGACGGAACTGTGTCGTAGCAGCCCCATTCACGCTCCGACGTCATTACGACGTCCAGATCGAAGGCTGCAAGCAGCCCGAGGCAATGTCGACGCATATCGCTGTCGATGCCGACGAAGGCCTCGTCCAGCAGAATGAGACGCGGAGCGTTCGGAGAAGCATGATAATGAGCCGCTGCGGCGGCGAACTGGGGCATCGTCAAGGCAACCGCCTTCTCGCCCCCCGACGCCGTGCCGTGAGTGCGTTTCGTGAGCCGCTGCCATCGTCCGGTATGGTCGCGCCGGTCGATCACGAAGCGGTGCCACCTTCGATAGTCCAGGGCGATGGCGAGCTGCTCCTGCCAGGTGGCGGTCGGAGCTTCCTCTCGCGAGGCGGAGATCCGTCTTTGGAGAAAGGCGGCGAGTCCCTCGCGATCCTCAGTCGACCAAGCGTGGCTCGGGCGCAGCAGGCGGTCTCGGGCCTCGGCGGTGCCCTCGGGAGCGTCGTCTCCCGGCTTCCATCTGAAGCGGAGCGCCATACCGGTGCTCATCGGACGGCTCTCAAGCTCCTTGTTTACGGTGGCGACCCACTTCTCCGCCTCATGGAGGAGGCCGTGAAGATGACCGGCGGCCTCATCAAGCAAGAAGTTCTCGATTACCTTGCGCTCATTGGCGGTCAATAATTGACGGCGCTGCGAGGCGTCGTCTCGCAACAGCGTCTCGAGTTCGACCGTGCCCCGGTCGCGGCCTTGGAACGGCACGCGCACGAGGTGCAGCCCATGCCGCACATCCCCGATCGGAAGCATATCGCCGCTCGACAGCGTCCGGTGCAAGGCCTGGAACGCCTCGTTGATCTCGGCTTGCAAGCGGTCGACAGCCGCGGCGTCGCGAGGAATGTCTCCGATCTCACGCGCCAAGGAGCGCGCGAGTTCCAGAATTCGTGTATCCGCCGCATCGGACGGCGTCGCCGCATGGAATGCCTCGCCGAGGATAGCGAGAAGGCCCTCTGCGGCGATCTCGCGCAACGACTGGATGCGGGCACGGCGCTCGGATATCAATTCCTCAAGATGAGTGCTTGCCTGGGTCTCCTCACCCTCCGCGCGGCCGATCGCCCGAAGCGCTTCCCCCTCCGCTATATTGGCTGCCTTGCGTTCAGATTCAGCTGATTCGGCTCGCAAGCGCGCCTCATCCAAGCGCCGCAGCAACTCGGCGACGGCTGTGCCTTGGGTCGCCTCTAATACCGCGAGCTTGGAGGAGTGGAATGCCGCCTCTCGCGAGCTCTCGCCGGCGCGCGCGGCCAATTTTTCAGAGTCGGTACTGCGTTCATTTGCGCGCGTGGTCGCGAGATCGGCCGCCGCCGTGCGCTCGGCCGCGCTAGTGATGCTGCGCGCCAGCTCGCGAAGAGTCGAGTCGAGCTCCAAGAGCGCTAAGGCCAATTCGGCGGAACGTTCAATCCAATCGACAAGTCCGCAATCCGCCGCAAAATCGTCGCGTTCCGCTCGCACGCGAGCGAGCTCCGCGGCCTTCGCGGCCGCTTCGCTTTGGCGAGTCGCGACCCGTTCGCGCGCCTCGGCTAGGCGGTGGGCCTGCCCTCGCGCTGCATGCCAGGGCAGACGGACTTCTTCCGCGTCGGGCGCTCCGTCTTGCTCCGCCTGCACGCGCTTTGTCGCCGAATCGATCACGGCCAAGGCAACGCCAAGCTGTTCGGCCTCAGCGTCAATGTCCTCGATCTCACGGGCAATCAAAGTCAGGCGGGCCTTCCTGGCGGCGGCGCGCGCGCCGGCGCCGAGGTACTCCGCCGACGCCTTTGTCCACGCTCCATTCGCTGGGCCGTTCTGCCATCGGCCGTCGGCGGCCACCCAACAAGTTCCGTCTTCCGGGCCGGAGCCGATGGCCGTGAGCGCACGCTCCACCATCTTCGTATCGAGTGCTACGACACGCGGGTCGGATGCATCGATGGCGGGAACCAGCACGGACCCAAGTCCCGGGCCGCCCCGCTTGTCGCCGCCGGCTTGCAGGTAAACGTCGCCGTCCGCAGTGACCTCCAACCGCCCGTCCGGATGCAGCCATGCGTCGAGCAGACCGGAGGCCTGCAGAGCCGCCTCATACCCCGCGCGCGATGAGGATACGATCCCGCTGCGGAAATCGACCACGCGCCAGAGCGGGGCGCCCGGCCGGGTGCTGCGTGCGCCGTTATCGCGGTGACTCGGCGAGGGAGGGTCGAGGTCTTCGCCCGAGCGCAGGCGTTCGGCCTCGAGAACAAGTTCCTTGCGCCGGCCGACCAGCAGCTCCTGCGCATGGGACTTCGCGGCGCGCTCCTCTGCAAGACTGCGAAAGCGCCCCGAGGCTGCGGCCGCAAGCGCCGCGCTCAGCGGATCGCGGCCTTCCGGCTCCTCGAGCCATTGGGCGAGTTCTCGGGCCGTTGCCTCGGCGTCCACGCGGCATTCAGCCAAGGAGGTGATATAGGACTTCGTCGCCCCAACGAACGCTTGACGGGCCTTCGTCAGCTTATCTTCGGCGGCTTCCGCGGAGCGCAGCGCTTCATCTCGCAATGTCTCCGCGTCCCGCACGCGCAGGTCGGCTTGGCTGCATCGAGCCCTCTCTGCTTGCGTGGCAACATCGAGTTGTTGCAGCTTCCTGGCCGCCTCTCTACGCGAGCGGACTCCTTCCGAGAGGCGCCGCCGGCACGCCGCCGGTTCCTCCACTTCCACGATCGGAATGCCGAGCGCGGTCCCGGCGGTCTGAGCGGCGCCGGCAAGGGTGGCGAGCTCCACGCGTGCGGCAGACGCGCGGTTCTTGGCCGAGACGGCCTCGTCCGCGAGAATGAGCGCCTCCGCGGCAATCTTCCCCGCTTCGGCGTCGTCGGCCTCCAAGCGGCGGTGAATACGCTGGACATCCTCGCGGAGCTGGTCGAGCGCCGCCGCCGTCTTCATTTGAGGGCTCGCTTGCAGGGCGCGGGAAGCGCCCTCAGCTTGTTCGCGCTCATGGGCGGCTTTCTCGAGACGCTTGCGAGCTGACTCTAGGTCCTCTTGAGCCCGGGCGCGGCAATCCTGCGCTGTCCGCACAGCACCCTGCGCTGTGTCATAACGGCCGTGCACGCTGCGCACGGCATCGGCCAATCGCCCGGCGTGCACCGCGACCTCGCGGCGATGGACCTTGTTGAAAAGAGACACCGCCTCCGCCGAGTTTTCGACTGCGGTGAGCTCATCTCGATCTCGTTCGAGTCCTCGATAGCCCTCGGCGACGTCGTCCAGCACCGTCTGCTCGAGGGGTGCCAGCGCATCCGTGAGCGCCGTGGACAAGACCTCTTCATTCAGGGCGCGAGACAACTGAGGGCGCCGAAGTTCGATCAGGAGCTTGATTAGAGCTTCATAGCGGCGTTCGCCGAGGCCGAAAAGAGCATCGTCCACAGCGCGACGATAAGCGTCGGCGGCATCGTACACCGTCCCCTTGCCGTCGAGCAGCTCTTTTAGCTGGCTTTGAGACAACGGCGTGCCTGCCCCGTCGGCAAGCGCGATACCGTCGTCGATGCGCGCTTCGGAGACGAAAAACCAACGCCCGCGCAGACCTTGATGGCCCTCCACGGCGCGCATCCCGCAGCCCAGCGTGCAGTACCGCGGCTGCCCGTTTTCCAGTCGGCCGAACTCGATCCAGGCGTAACCCGTTCGTTCGTGGTGACGGTCCATCAATAGATGCCATTCGATGCGCCGGTTCGAGTCTCCGTCCGGCTCGACGCGCGCGGGACGCACTTCGCCGTCGAAAAGGAAGGGAAGCGTCAGTGCCAGCACGCGCGTCTTGCCGGTGCCGTTGTTGCCTCGCAATAGAAGCCGGCCGCCAGCGAATACGAATCTCTCATCGTCGTAGCGATAGAGGTTCTTGAGTCCGAGGCGTAGCGGCTGCCAACGGGTCAAGGTCGGTTGGGGAAGAGAACTCATGCTTGTTCCGTCAGGAGATCCTGTTGAGTGGGCGCGTCGTCAACGACGATGACTTCCTCGGCCAATCCGAATCGTGCCAACGCGGGAAGCGGGACGAGCATATCGCCTTCACGGCGCGCCAAGTCCAGAGAGACGAAGGTCGCGATCAGATGGTGCGCCAAAAGAAGGGATCCTTCCGGCGTACGCGCATCGCGCCGCCATCGAGGGTTCACGGCGGCGGAAGCCGCGACTTGAGATTCCACCGCCGCCAGGGGCACGCGCGCGGTCTCCGTGGCCCTCATTTGCTCGACAAGCCAGCCCGCGAGGAGCAGGGCGGCATGGCTGTCGGTTCCCTCCTCCGGCATCGGATAGTCGGTCAACTCGCGCTCAGGGTCCACCAAGGCGATCCCCTCGGCTCGGATTTCGGCGACTAAGCCTGTCGCTTCAGTCAGAACCCGCAGAAGATGCGGCCGTTGCGTACGCAGATAAATTCTCGTCTCTTCGTCGAGTTCGGCCTCATACAGGACGGGACGTTCGAGTAGATGCCGCACCAGGCGGGTACGGATCATCCGATTGCGGGCCTCCTCCCCCTCTCCCGGAAGCTCGCGCTGGAGCGCGTTCATCCTCTCGATGGGCTGGGCAGCTTCCACCTGGGACGGACCGATGCGGGCGGCGAGGACGCGCGAGAGAATGCCGCGCCTGACGGCGTACAAGCAGTCTCCGCCAGCGGACAGGAATGACTCCTCGTCGCCATGCACCCGAACGATAACGTCCAAGCCGACGAGGTAGCGGCCGACGGCGACAAGATCCGCCCGGTCCTCGCGGCGCTCGGTATTGATATCAAGCGAGGCAACGAGAACGGGGTCACCGGTGATCTGACCTTGCAGGTCCTCAGCCAAACGCTGAAGCGTGATCTGGCGGCCGGCCCGTTCAAGGCTGGCCAGCGCCAGGCAAAGGAGGACATACCGGCGACGAGTGAACGGCTCGCCGTATTTGTCGCGAGCCGGATGCGTCGACTGAACCTCGGAAGGCGTCTTATTCAGGCGGGCAAGTTCCGCATCCACATGCAAATGCCAGCCCGCGTGATGGGCGAACCATTCGCGCAGCCACTCCCCGTGGCGGCGCGTCAAGGCGAGGAACTCGGGTTTTCCGACGGCAGTAATAAGAGGATGCATCAGCAACGCCCGCAACGCTTGCCGGCGCTCATCGGCGACTGCGCCGTCCACGCACCGCGACAGGACGCCGCCTCCCCTGCTCATACCTGCTCCCTCGACCATGACTCGGATATCGTCAACAAAAGGTCTGGACCGCGAAAGCTGCCGGACGAGGTGGTCATAGTCGCCTCGGGGGCATCCATGAGCGGCTCGCAGATGATCATGAGCGAGCCATCGCCCGAAGTGCACCGGATCACGGCCTGCGGGTCGAAACGGCGCGCGAGCGCCGATCCCAGGCAGTCGAGCATGATCGAAAAGGCGCCATCAGGCAGGGCGGCGAACTCGCTGAGACGGCGCGCCTTGCCGGTAGCGATGAGCCGGCGTGCCTGCTCAAGCTGCTCCGCTTCGGCCGCCAATCGACGGCGCAATTCGATCTTCTCGAGCCCGTGGTCCAGAACGACGGGCCGGCGTCCTGGAAGGTGAAGGCGCCCGCTCGAGCGCAGGCGCGGATGGATGCGCATCGGCTCGTCGTCTAGCCAGCGCGTCGTGGGCGGCACCGGAGCCGCGTCACGTGCGGCTAGGGTCGCGTCGTCGACCGTAAGGTGACGAGATGGAGCAAGCAGAAACGCGGCATGCCACAGCGAATGCGCGTAGGAGTCGTCTGGAGACAGGGCGAACCAGCGCGCCAGCGAGCGGAAGTCGGCGACGCGATCCGATCGCTTGAGACGCCGATCATGGAGGCGGTCAAGAGCGTGAAGGAGGGCCGGGATCGCGGAACGTGTTCGGGCGCGAAGCAACTGCGCCTGCGAAGGCGCGCCGTCCCCGACGAACCAGCCGCGTAGGCCGTGCCACCGGCGCCGCCAGCGCGTCCGCGCGGCGAGTCGCGAATCCTCGTCCTGCCGAAGCTGATCAGCGAGGTCTCGGTCTGCCGCCGAATCGAGCGCCGCCTCGATGCCGACAGTCGTCAGGCGCTCAAGGCGGGTAACGACATCGCCGCTGGATACCGCCAACTCAAGGAGGAAGCGCTCGAGATACCCTATCAGATGCTGTTTGTAGTCCAGGAAGTCCTCGACGGGGGCGGCCTGCAAGTCCAGAGAGCGCTGAAGTGAGCCGATAAACGAGCGTGCCTGCTCGGCGAGCCCGTTGAAACGAGTGAAGATTAGGGTTACCGTTTGATGGATGCGAGCGACATCCTCCGGAGCGGTCGTCAGGATATCCTCAAGCGCGCCGAGGTGAGAGCGAATGTCGGCCAGCGCCTGGGTCTGCAACTCGCCCGGAGCCTCGAGGCGGGTGTGGAAAAGAGCCATCGCTTCTTCGGCCGCCTCACCGGCGCGAGAGAGCTGGTAGAGGAAACGAGCGCGATAAAAGTCGTCGACCGTGCGAACGTCGGCCGTGTCCGCCGTGGCGACCAAATTGCCATGATCGACCAAATACGCAAGAACGGAATCGAGTTCGCTGACCTCGGGCACCTGTGGCAGTTCTATGTGAATATCGCCGGGTCTGAGGTGCAGCCGAAATCGCTCCTTTGCCTCGACGAAAACAGCAAGCACGGCGCGATAAGCGGCCGCGTTCGGGGCACTGAGATGAGCGAAGACGCGCAGCGGCTCACTCAAATTTTATCCGCGGCGTGAACCGGCTCGCAAGGTAGGATGAAGTCAACAGAAGCTCTCCCCGCTGTGAGGCCACGGAAGAGCCCGGCCAGCGCTTCGCAATTATACGAAATCCGGTCTCGCCTGTCGTCAACAAGCGCGTGACGGGTGCAGAACCCCCATCCAGCTCGCTCTCTTTGAATCAAGGGCTCATATTGGTAGGATTCTCAGGAATGGAATTAAAGGATTTGGAATTGTTGATCCGCGAGGGAGAAGGGCTCATCGTGGAGTTCAAGGAGAAATACACTTCCAAGATAGATGAGGACATGGTGGCCTTCGCCAATACGAGGGGCGGGACGATTTTGCTGGGGGTCCGCGATGATGATGGGGCTGTTGTCGGCGAGAAGCTGACCAACGATCTCAAGGCCAAGATCAACAGCCTGGCGCGCAATTGCAAGCCGAGCATTTCTGTGAACGTGGCCCAGGTCGGCGAGGTGGCGGCCGTCCAGGTCTCGGAGGGTGACGAGAAGGCGTATAGCTGCGCTTCCGGTTATTATAGAAGGCTCAACGGCACTACTCAAAAAATGAGCCCCGAGGAAGTCCGGCTCATGTTCCGGGAAAATGATCCCCTGCCCTTCGAGGATCGGACGGTCAAGGGATTCTCCTTCGAGGATGTGTCCAGGGCCAAGGTGCTCGCCTTCGCTAAGGAGGCGGGCATCGCCGTTGGCGAGACGGCGACGGCCGATTTCCTGCGGAGCCTGAAAGTCGCCGATGATTCCCGTGTCGCCAATGCAGGAATACTCTTCTTCGCCACCGCGCCGCAAGACCATATCCGCCAAGCCCAGATGACGCTCCTCGCCTTCAAAGGCACGGAGAGGCTGCACATCTATGACCGGCTCGACGTTCGAGACGATCTGCTGGCCCAATTCAATCAAGCCATCCTTTTCCTTGAGAAGCATCTCAACGTCAGGAGCGAGATCAAGCGCCTCGACAGGGAGGATATCTACGAAATTCCCTTCGAGGCTTTACGCGAGTCCATCGTCAACGCCCTCATGCACCGGGATTACAGCATCACCGGCACTCAGATCGGCATCGACGTCTTCGACGATCGGATCGAAATCACCAATCCGGGAGGGCTGGCGAAGGGGCTCTCGCAAAAGGCCCTGGGCAAGGGCATCTCGATCAGGAGAAACGAGCTGATCGCGGACCTCTTCTCCCGACTCCACAAGGTCGAGCGGGCGGGCACCGGCATCCGGCGCATGAGGGAATCCCTGGCCAAGGCGGGCTTGAAGGAACCGGAATTCGAGATCAATGGTTTTTTTCGCACGGTCTTTCGCAGGTCTCCTGAATTCGCCTTGAAACGGTCGAAAGGGGTCGCAGAAAAGGGCGTAGAAAAGGGCGTAGAAAAACTGACGACCAATCAACAACGCATCATCGAGCTCATTCTCGCATCGGCGACGATCTCCGCCAGGGAGTTGGCCGCGAAAGTGGGTATCACCCCAAGGAAGATACAGGAAAATATTGCTCGGCTGAAATCAAAGGGTTTCCTGAAAAGGGTCGGTCCGGACAAAGGCGGGTATTGGGAAATCCTGAAGTGATTTCGACTAGGTCTTCGGCGCTTGAATTTGCATTTTGGCGAATCTCCTGCTAGACTCTTACCTGACTGCTAGGTTCGATCCTGAACCTGACGGAATTGCGTGCTGTTGCGACGGGTCATTTTGAGCAGCTCCTACTAAGCTCATAACCTTGAGGTCGCTGGTTCAAATCCAGCCCCCGCAAC